>JAUNDJ010000046.1 GCA_030526175.1 Bacillota bacterium | reverse complement strand
ACATTTTTATGTACTCCTCCGATTGTCATTAAATAATTAACTTAATGACATTGCAGTTAATCTGTTCTTTCTTTTTTATTCTGATACAATTGTATCAGAATAAAAGGAGCATTACATGAAAACTATTAAAAACGATTCTATCGTTCGTACCTTTATGCAACGAAGATATTTAATCAACTTTGGTGTTCGATTATCTATCTTTTTGATTGTACTCTGTGTATATCTTTTAAAAAAAGAATTTTTAATCGCCTGTATGACCTTTAAATTACCATTCGGCATCAATCCATTACACATTCTATGGTTAGGTTTTATGCTGATGATGCTAGGACATCTTCGTCCGAAAGAAATAATCACCATGGCATGGGGAAAAAGTCGTGCCGACAATTTTCAAGAAGTCGAGGGTTACGATTCTTACCAGCTATTAAAGTTTGTGCAAGATATGAACTTTAAAGCTTGGTTAGTCTTATTAGTATGGTTTTGTTTAAATGCCATAATCGGATATTTATACGTTTAAAATATCATTGACGTTGCCGATTTACTAATGGTGACCGTATTCTACTTCTTAAGTGACTACATTTGTATATTATTCTTCTGTCCATTCCAAACCTTTATTATGAAAAATCGTTGTTGTGTAAACTGTCGTATTTATGACTGGGGACATTTTATGATGTTTACCCCATTATTATTTATCCGAAACTTTTTCTGTTGGTCTTTATTCTTTACGGCACTAATCGTTCTTATTCGATGGGAGTTGATTTATGCCAAATATCCAGAACGATTCTGGTATGGTTCCAACAAAACGCTTCAATGTGCAAATTGTAAAGACAAGATTTGCCGGTATAAAACAAGTCTCAAACAAATTGTTTCTAATAAGAGCCACTAGGCTCTTTTTTCTAATGCACGAATCGAAGGGATATATCCAACAAACCAAGAAATTACGGCTAATAAAAGACCAGCCACCATGATTACCATTCCCGATGCTCGTCCAACACCTATATTAGCTAAATTGGCAATACTATCCGCAATAAGACCCGAACAACCATATGCCACTACATAACCAATTTGGGTAATAAATCCAATAAAGCCCCATGCTCTTCCTTGTTTTGACGCTTCAATATTGGTGCGAACTAAATAATCTAAACTATTATTCGCAAAAGGTAAACATAAAAAGAACGCAAAACCAGACAAACCAATTAAGATTAGATTTTCCTTGAATCCAAATAGAATCATTGACATGCCAACCAATACTAAAGAAAAGCTTAACGTTTTCACAAAATGATTTTTCAATCCTTTCATACCCAAATAAACACTAGACACTAACATACCACTTGCACAAATAGTTTCGGTAATTCCAAGAACAGAGCTTGAGGCAAAATCTAGAATCATCGGTTCGGATAATATCTGCATAAAGCCCATAAAGGTTGTGATTAAAGAGGCTACAAACAATAATGGAAGCATTCCCTTTTTCTCACAAATAGCCATCCAGCCTTCTTTAAAGCTAGCAGATAGCGATTCCGTTTCTACACCTTTTTTAGAAACCATTCCTCTTTTGACAACACTTGTGCTAATAACTGTTAAAATAAAAGTACAAATATCAATGATCAACAATACCTTTATATCTGTAATTGATAATAATAATCCCGCTAGAAGAGGTGAAACTAAATATCTAGCACTACCAGCCAAGCTAACCATTCCACTTGCTTGGGAATACTCTTCTTCACTCAACAAATCCGTAATCGTAGCACGATAGGAAGGTTCTAATAAGGAAGAAAAAACAGAACTGATCAATACCCCGAAACAAATATCCAATACACTGGCTTCTTTAAAAATCATACACAAAAGAATATATAGAATTCCTAATCCTGACAATCCATCTCCAATCATCATCAATAAACGACGATCGTATCGATCGGCCAATACACCAGCTGGAATGCTCAATACTAAAGTTGGTAAAAAAGCCAATAGAGATACAAGTGCCATACTCGCTGCACTACCTGTTTTCGCAAAAACATATACCCCTAGTCCAAAGCTAGTTAATCCCCCACCAATTGAAGAAATCAATTCACCACTCCACAATAAGAGAAACTTTTTAAAATTCAATGACATATATACTCTCCTTATCGACTATCTGTCGGTATAATTCTTAAACAAAACCGACATATTGTCGGTATATTAAATATAATCACTTTCACTCTTTCTGTCAACCATCTTTTCATGTATCATGAAAAGGGTGATATACATGAAAGAAACAATTAAACTAGTTCTAGTTGATGTAGACGGAACCTTATTAAATAGCCAAATGATTGTCACAGAAAAAAACAAACAAGCCATTGCCAAACTGGCACAAAAGAATATTCTATTTGGGATAGCAACCGGAAGAACGCCTTATGCGGTCAACCACTTGATCCACCATTGGGGTATTGCCGATTCTTGCGATTTGATCATGGGCTTTAATGGTGGAGCTACCTTGAATCTAAAAACAGGAGAACTTCGTCAATATAACTTGATTAAGGGAGAATACTTAGCCGAAGTACGAGAAACTTTTAAAGATTTTAATGTCAATTATGGCATTTATGACAAAGAAACCTATCATTGTGTATTAGACGATGCAGGAGCTCGTCGCGTTTGTAAAAATAATAATCTTCCGCTAATTGTCGACGACTTATCCTACTACAATGATTTAGAAGTGGAAAAAATGTTAATGATGGGTGAACCAGAAGAAATTGATCGTGCCCAGTCTTTTTATGAAACAAAGGTTCGAACAAACCATTATAAAGCCGTCCGCTCCACACCTAGACTCTTCGAATTTTTAAATCCTGAACTTTCCAAATCCAAAGGCATTGAAGAAATCTGTAAACATTATGGATTTAAAAAAGAAAATGTCTTAACTTTTGGCGATGAATTAAACGATTTAGAAATGATACGCGATTGTGTTGGTGTAGCCATGGGAAATGCCAATCCAAAAATCAAAGAAATCGCAAAATACCAGACATTGTCCAACGATGAAGATGGTATTGCCTACTTTTTAGAAAAAAATATTCTATAAGAAAAGATAGCCACGAGTACTATCTTTTTTTTTTACGATCCATTTTTCTAGCCATTTTTTTAGAAGGCTTTCCAGCATGAGTGGAATCCTTCTTTTTTCTTTCTTTTTTCGCTGGTAAATTGATTTCAATATCATCTGCTGCCATTTGATTTCCTAATAAGGCTTTAAATGCTGCTGCGGCAAAACCATCGATTGATACTTGATTTGTCTTACAAAAACGATAGATTGGTGTGATATATTTTTTGATGTCACCATACTCTTTGACATTTAAGATATGTTCCAATACTGCTTTTTCTTGCGATTCATTGATTTCTTCAAAACTAGGAATATAGCTTTCCATCATTTTTGTATGACACAATTCTTCAATCTGACGAAGCTTTTTAAAATCTTTGCTCGAACATAGTGTATGAGCTACACCTTCTTTTCCAGCACGACCTGTTCTTCCTACACGATGTACATAATATTCGATTTCTTGTGGTACATCGTAGTTAAATACCGCTTCTACACCACTAACATCAATACCACGAGCCGCTACATCGGTACAAATAAAGATTTCAATCATTCCATTACGGAAATTGTTCATCACAAAGTCTCTTTGTTTCTGATTTAAATCCCCATGTAGGCCATCGGCACTAAAGCCATCGTTTTGAAGTTTTTTCGCTAGTTCATCAACCATCGATTTCGTGTTACAAAAAACAACACAACGTTTGTATTGAAAATGTGCCAACAAACGTTTCAACGCTTCATATTTATATTCTTTTTTTACTCCATAATAATATTGATCAATTTTGTCCATCGTCAATTCTTTACGAGTCACCTTAATAAATTCAGGATCCACTTGGTATTGTCCAGTAATATCCAAAATCGGTTGTGGCATTGTCGCTGAAAACAAGCAAGTTTGGTGCGGTTGTGTAATGACTCCTAAGATAACTTCCATATCTTCACGAAATCCCATGTTCAACATTTCATCCGCTTCATCCAAAACAACCATTGAAATATCTTTTGTCTTGATTGTACGACGACGCATGTGATCCATAACACGTCCTGGTGTTCCCACAACAATTTGTACACCTTTTAAACCACGAATTTGACGTTCGATATCTTGTCCACCATATACTGGTAGAACTTTCACATTCTGCATATATTTGGAATAATTACGCAAATCATTGGCAGCCTGCATCGCTAATTCTCGTGTAGGACACAAAATCAAAGCTTGTAGATTGCGATTGTTTGGGTCAATTTTTTCTAAAATCGGAATTCCAAAAGCCGCTGTTTTTCCCGTTCCAGTTTGTGCTTGACCAATCACATCTTTTCCTTCTAATAATAGTGGAATGGCTTGGGCTTGAATCGGTGTTAATTTTTCAAATCCCATCGACATTACACCACGCTTCAAAATGTGGTTAATTTCTAAATCTTCATATTTATATTCTGAAAATGCTTCTGCGTTCATTGTATCTCCTTTTTTTGTCACAATGGTCGTATTGTACCAAAAATAAAGAATAAACACAAAGAAAAAAGAAAGGAATTAATCCTTTCTAAAAGTAAGTCTTGTCAGAAATAAATCGCCTTCAATACGAATCTCAAAACTTCCATCTTGTACTTCGGTAAAGCTTTTTACAATTGCTAGGCCCAAACCACTACCCGTTTCATGTCTAGACTTGTCCCCACGCACAAAACGTTCGACAATCTCTTCAGGGGTAAAATTCATTGGAGCTTGTGATATATTCTTGAAAATGAAAGAAATACCTTCTTCGTTTTCTTCTAAATCTAAATATACACGACTATTGGATAAGGCATATTTGGAAATATTTCCAAACAAGTTTTCAAAAATACGAACCGTTTTTTCACTATCCAAAGAAACCATACAACTTCCAGACAAGTTATCCACAATCTGTAAGTTTTTCTTTTCCAATTCATCTTTCCATTCAAATCCCACTTGTTTCACCAAAGAAACAATATCCAATTCCTCTTTATTTAATACAATCGTTTGACTATTCACCTTGGATATATCAAACAAATCCTGGATACAAGATTGAAGTCGATTGGTATATATAGATAAGTTTTCTACATACTCTTTTCGTATAGACTCTTCTAGAGTATCATCTTCCAAAAGAGTGACATAGTTTTTGATACACGTTAATGGAGTTTTTAAATCGTGAGAGACATTCGAAATCAACTCATTTCTCATATTTTGCGATTTAACTTTTTCCTCCACCACTTTTTCAAAGTTGTCCTGAATATGGTTTAGTACATTCGAATATTCTTGAAACAATCCATAATCTCGGCTGTCCTGTTCATAGTTTCCTTGCTCAATCTGTTTGGTACGAAGAAGAAGCATTTGATAATCAGCACGAACCGTTTGCACCTCTTTTATTGTCCAAGATAGAATACAGATCGCATATACAACCATCAGTACAATGCCAAACTTTCCAAACATACCAAGTACAACCAAGCCAATAAAGACAAGTATATTTAAGAAACCAAGCATAATTACCTTCTTATAGATTGGCTGTGATAAATCAGAATGAAGTATGTCTAGGATTTTTCCTTTTATCCATTTCCAACAAGAATACAAGATTGTCTGTTCCTTAATATACTTAATAAATCCCATTTTGAACATCTGTTTCAAAATATAATAAACACAAGATATAGAATACAATGTGATCATCCAAAGGACCACAATTCCTAGATAGGTAATTGTTTCTGGAACATACGGTTGTAAAGTTCCAATCATCACTTCTTTGGATAAGGCATTGGTAATTAATGAGAGCATCGTACAAATGACAGAAAAGATCACAAATGACATCTCAAATTTCCAACGTTTCACTTCCTTAAAAGGAATCATTTCGCATTGAATCGAATATTTTCCAAATAAAACAAGAAGAAGCAAAATCGTTATACTTCCAAAAAACATAACAGCGAAATATCGTTCATATCCGCGTCCTAATTCTTGTCGATAAAAGCTATAGAAGAAGCTATTTGGAGCAATTTTTTTATCCAGTTGGAATTGAATTTCGATGTCTTTCGGATATACCCATTTTACCTTTGCTTCATAGATTTCTTTTTGTGCTTTTTCGGATAACGATTCAAAATTTGTAGTCACTATATTTAAATATGGATCGGTAAAGAATGTAAGATTAGTAAAATCCTGTGATAATTCCACTTTTCCATTCTGAATAATAATTTTCCCTTCAAACATAGATTGGGGAGATTTTTTCCCCATGTTCCCTACTGTTTTATTGTTTTTCGTATCTATAATCTGATAATGAAACGAAGCATCGTTTCCACATCTTGTCTTATAGTACAACAAACTATCTTTGACATTGTCTAAAATCTCCTGTTTCACTTCTTTTGAAATCTCTTTATCAAATTCTAAACAATCGTATTTATTATCCAGTTCCATTGTCTGTGCTACCAGGAACAAATGAAGTTCTTCATAATATGTGTTAATGAATCCTTCTTTCGAAGTCAACTTTTCGGTATCTAAAAAAGATGCACAGACTACAATTAAAATGGAAATCGCAAAAATAAAACCATGATATAAAGTTTTGAATATAGTTTCCTTTTTCATACACTAACCCTTTTCGATTTTGTATCCAATTCCCCAAACCACCTTAATATATTCGGGATGTTTGGAATCGGCTTCAATTTTTTCGCGAAGCTTACGAATATGGACCATAATCGTTTCTGTATTGATGGCATTTTCTTTCCAAACTTGTTCGTAAATCTCTTCGGCTGAAAAAACAATTCCAGGATTTCGCATAAATAATTCTAAAATGGCATATTCTTTGGGTGTTAAGCGAATACTTCGTCCTTCTTTTTCGCACTCTTTTGTATCTAGATTTAAGCGTAGTTCTTTAACCGATAGAACATTACTTTCTTCTTTTTCTTTCTTGAGACCCAAGATTTGTTCATATCTTCGTAAGTGAGATCGTACTCTTGCCATTAAAACCGTTGGTTCAAAAGGCTTGGTCACATAATCGTCCGCTCCGACATTAAAGCCAGTTATCTTATCAATATCTTCACTTTTTGCACTCAAGAACAAGATGGGAAAATCGTACGTTTCTCTTAATTTCATCGTCAAAGTGATACCATCCATTCTCGGCATCATAATATCTATAATAGCCAAATGAATATCCGTGTTTATTTTTTCTAATGCATCGACTCCATCTATTGCCAATATGGTTTTATAGCCTTGATTCCGAAGAAAAATACCTAACGTTTCGCGAATTCCTTTTTCGTCTTCTACGACAAGTATCGTATGTTTCATGCCATCCACTTCCTTTCTGGTTTTATCTTACAAATTAATTTTAAAACTTTTCTTGTGGAAAATCTTAAATTTTTCTAAAGAAAAAGACAAAACCATAAGGTCTTGTCTATCCTAAATATGCTTCTTGTACTCTAGGGTCGTTCTTCACATCTTGTGCCGAACCAGAAATCGTAATACTTCCTGTTTCTAATACATATGCACGATCGGCAATTTGAAGTACTTTATTGGCATTTTGTTCAACCACTAAAATCGTTACACCATCTTCTTTATTAATTGTTTGAATGATATCAAAGATTTCGTTTACATAGATTGGTGATAATCCCATTGATGGTTCATCCAACAACAACAGTTTTGGTCTAGCCATCATCGCTCTTCCCATTGCCAACATTTGTTGCTCACCACCTGAAAGTGTTCCAGCAAGTTGAGTTGTACGTTCTTTTAAACGAGGGAAGCGTTTAAATACCGTTTCCAAATCTTTGGCAATTTCCTCTTTATCATTACGTAAGTAAGCACCCATTTCCAAGTTTTCCATAACCGTCATTTCCGTAAAGACGTGTCTTCCTTCTGGAACTTGAATCAAACCATTTTTAGGAATTTTATACGCTGGTAAATGAGCGATATCTGTACCATTAAAGTTAATCGATCCAGTTTTTGATTTTAATAAACCACTAATTGTGTGCATAATGGATGTTTTTCCAGCTCCATTGGAACCAATCAAAGCTACAATTTCTCCTTCTTTTACATCAAAAGAAACGTCTTTGATCGCATGGATGACACCATAATACACGTTAATATCTTTAATTTCTAACAACATGTCTGTCACCCTCCTAATCATCCGTTCCTAAATATGCCGCAATAACTTCTGGATTGTTCTTAATTTCTTCTGGTTCTCCATAAGCTAAAACTTCACCAAAGTTTAAAACTGCAATTTTTTCGCAAAGACCCATTACGAATTTCATATCGTGTTCGATTAATAAAACCGCAATTTGGAAGTGATCACGAATAAATTTAACGGTTTGAAGTAATTCGGCAGTTTCTGCAGGGTTCATACCTGCTGCTGGCTCATCTAATAATAAAATTTTTGGATTGGTAGCCAAGGCACGAGCAATTTCTAATTTACGTTGTTTTCCATAAGGTAAGTTTTTCGCTTTCACTTGAGCAAATTCATCCAATCCCATTACCTTTAATAATTCAAATGCTTTTTCTTCGTATTCTTTTTCAATACGACGATATTTTGGTGTTTTCAATACTGTATCCAATAATGAATACTCTTTTGAGTTGTTTAATCCAACTTTTACATTGTCTAAAACAGACATTTCTTTAAATAAACGAATATTTTGAAAAGTTCTGGCAATACCAGCTTTATTCACTTCAACAATGTCTTTTTTCCCGATATCTTCCCCGTCTAAAATAATTTTCCCACGAGTCGGTTCGTATACTTTTGTTAATAAGTTAAAAACTGTCGTTTTTCCAGCACCATTTGGCCCAATTAGACCAAAAATTTGGTTCTTTTCAATCTTGATACTAAAGTTATTTACGGCAGTTAACCCACCAAAGTCGATTCCAAGATGTTCTGTTTGTAAAATATAATCAGCCATTACTCAGTCTCTCCTTTCTGTTTTTTCTTATAAACATATACCTGAATCATTTCTTTGACTTTCGGATTGTTTGTAAGAATCATAATTGCGATTAATAAAATCGCATAAATCAACATACGATAATCAGATAAGAAACGTAACAATTGAGGAAGCATTACTAATGTCACTGTAGAAATTAGAGTTCCCAACATATTTCCAAGTCCTCCAAGAACAACATATACAAGGATTAGAATCGAAGTGTTGAAATCAAATTTTGAAGGTACTAATGTTGTAAAGTTTAGACCATATAATACCCCAGCAGCTCCCGCTAAAGCAGCCGATAATACAAAGGCGATTGTTTTTGTCTTCACAATATTGATTCCCATTGATTGGGCTGCAATTTTATCATCACGAGTAGCCATTACTGCACGACCATAGCGAGAATTGATAAAACAGAAAATAATCACTAGTGTTAATAAGATCATGATAACACCACAAGTGAAGTTGGAAATAGTTGTTGTTCCAGTTGCCCCAACAGGACCACTAATAAACATTTTTCCACCACTTTGTAGTTCAAAATTTTTCTTTACAAATGAGAAATGGAATCCTAAATTATCCACACCCAAATAGATGTTGTTGATCAATGTTTTGATAATTTGCCCAAAAGCTAAAGTTACGATGGCTAAATAATCACCTTCTAATTTTAATACTGGGATACTAATTAAAAATCCAAAGAATCCGGCAACGATTGCTCCAAAAACTACCGCAATCGCAAAACATACCATTGGTTGTTGAATAATATTTGATAAATATCCAGCAACGATAACACCTGTAAAGGCACCAATACTCATAAATCCAGCATGTCCTAAACTTAATTCTCCAGATACACCAACCACTAAGTTTAAAGCTAATGCAACAATTACATAACAACTTACTGGTACTAGCATCGAAGCAATCAAACTTTTTAAGTTTCCAGTTTTTAATAAAGCTTCAATCACAACATAAAATACAATTACGAATAAAAACGACAAAGTTTGAATTCTTTTGTTTGCCGCAAATAATGATTTAATCTTTTCCATACGCAGCACCTACACTTTTACTCGTATTTTCTTACCTAATAGTCCTGTTGGACGAAGTAGTAAGACAACAATCAAAATTCCGAATACGATCGCATCCGATAATTGAGAAGAAATATATACAATAGAGAAAGTTTCTAAAATTCCTAGTAACAAGCCACCAATAAATGCACCTGGAATGGATCCAATTCCTCCAAATACAGCAGCTGTAAACGCCTTAATACCAGGCATAGAACCTAGTGTTGGATTTAAAGCTGGGTAGGCAGTACATAATAAAACACTGGCAATGGCAGCCAATCCAGAACCAATCGCAAATGTAATTGAAATCGTGTTATCCACACTAATTCCCATTAATTGTGCGGCTTCTTTATCTTCCGAACAAGCACGCATCGCTTTACCAATTTTTGTCTTATTAATAAAAGCGGTTAATCCAAGCATAATTACAATACAAGCAACGATTGTGATAATCGTGATATGAGAAATCATTAATTCCCCACCAAATAATTTTAATTGTCCATTTCCAAACATAGCTGGGAACACTTTTGTATCCGAACCAAACAACAATTGTGAAGCATTTTGTAAGAAATAACTAACCCCGATAGCGGTAATCAATACAGCTAATGAAGGTGCGCTTCTTAATGGTTTATACGCAAGTCTTTCAATAATAACCCCTAATAATGTACATACTAAAACTGACATTAAACATGCAACGATCGCATTCATGTTGTATTTTCCAACCGCATAGAACGATACGAAAGCTCCAACCATGATAACATCCCCATGTGCAAAGTTTAACATTTTGGCAATTCCATATACCATTGTATATCCAAGCGCAATAATCGCATATACACTACCAAGAGAAAGACCTGTGATTAAATACGATAAAAAACTCATACTCTTCTTTCCTCCTTATAATGATTAAAAAGGTTAACAATATTTTGAATTGCTAACCTTAATAAGACTTAATTATCCTTCAACACTAACGTATACACCGTCTTTAATAACTACGGCATTAGGTGCTTTACTAACTTCACCTGTTTTTGCCCAAGTCATTTGTGTACCAGTGATTCCATCAAATGTCATTGAAGTAAATTGTTCGATTAAGATTTTTGAAATTTCTGCATTAGACATATCTACTGTTGCATTTCCGGCTTGTAAAGCTTGTGCAATCGCATATACACAGTCATAAGCATCTGCAGCGAATTGGTTTGGAGTTTCTCCAAATTGTTCTTTGTATTTGCTTACAAAGTTTGCAGTTTTTTCTTCTTTAGAGTCTGCTGAGAATGGAGTTAATAAGTAAACACCTTCGGCTAATGATGTATCAAATCCTTCTAATGTTAAGATTCCATCCATTCCATCTACACCGAAGAATGATGGTGCATAACCTAATTGATTTGATTGCGTTAAAATTAATGCAGCTGCTGGATAGTAAATAGGTAAGAATAATACATCAGCTCCAGCATCTTTCGCTTTCTTTAATTGACCAGTGAAGTCTTTAGTATCTTTTGTGAAAGAATCTTCGTAAACTACAGATAATCCAATTGAATCCGCTTCGGATTTAAATTTTTGGTAAATAGAAGTTGAGTAGTTTTCGTCTGATTGATAAAGAACTGCTACTTTTGTTCCGATATCTTCGTGTGCTTTTAAATAGTCAGCAGAACCAACACCTTGGTTAGGGTCTGTAAAACACATTTGATATACATATTCGTAAGCTTCTGTGCAGTCATCATTTTTGAAGATTACTGCTGGGTTAGAAGCCGATGGTGTGATTGCGAATGTTTCAGTTTCTACAAATTTTTGAGAAATTGCTGTTCCAGCTCCTGATGTTGTTGTAGATAAACCAATTTGCATTCCCCAGTCTTGTAAGTTTGCGAAACAAGTTGGTGATTGTTCTGGATCCGCTAAGTCGTCTTCCATTTTTAATGCCAACTCGATTTTTCCTTCTGCATTGATTTCATCAACTGCGATTTGAGCTCCGTTTTTAACTGCGTTACCATAAATCGCATAATCTCCAGTTAATGGTCCAGAACCACCAATTTTAAAAGCTGTTTCACTTGCTGAAGAATTGCTTCCAGATCCACCACAAGCGACTAAGCTTAATGCCATACCCATTGCTAATACGCTACTAAGAATTTTTTTCATAGAAATCTCCTTCCCTCTTTTTTTTTCAATATTGTAAGTATTGTATATCTTATACATACAATCGTCAATATTTTTTGTACATATTTACATATAAATTATGTAAGAAATGAAAACTTTTTCATTTTCTTTCATCGAAATAACGAAAGCCCTTTCTCGAATTTAATATACTCACATTCTATTGACTCGTGTATAATAAAAAAAAGAAAGAAAGGTAATAATTATGAGTATTGATGCAATATTAAGAACAAGAATCTTAGATCCAAAAAAGGATGAAAGAAGCGCAAAAGAACTATTCGAAGACAACGGATATGTTTTTGCAGAAGACGAAAATACGATTACGTATACACGTACGAAGACAAATTACACAAATAAGATTATTTTTGACAAAAATAAAACTTCCTTTTTAGCCCTACAAGAAAAAGATGGTGTTATTTCCCCATATAATATTCGAATGTCCATCTTGGCTGCAATTCGTAAACAATGTAAAGAATTAAACTGGCACGTAGGACAAAATCAATAAGCGGAGACACCTCCGCTTTTTCTATATAATTCGAATCAAAAGCATGAAACAAATTGTTCCAGCCACAATACTCAATAGAGTATTTCTTTTCCATATATGTATACCAACAACACTCGCACTTGCCAACAAAGAAGGAAGCCAAGAGTGTAAGGATTTAAAAGAAACGTCTTTTAAACAATACACCACCAACATTCCCATAATAGCGCAAGGTAAAACTCGTCCTAAATAAGTAATAATCGGTGGTATTTTTCCATTTCTAAACACAAAAAAAGGTAAAAATCGTAAACATACCGTTACAAATGCCATAATGGCAATGCTGATGAATAAATATGTACTACTCATGAAGCTCTCCTTCCACACTCTTTTTCATTATGCACAATAAGAAGGCAATACAAATCATAGATGGAATTAAGAAATTACTAGCTCCAAACACCACCAGACAAATAATTGTTGCCAAAAGACCAATGATTCCAGCTTTATGATTTCCACCACTGATCCATTGTTCTGTAAAAATTGTGATAAAAAGAGCCGTCAAAGAAAAATCAATCCCTGTTGTATCAAAAGGAAGCACATTTCCTAATAGAGCTCCCACGATAGAACCCGTAATCCAATACAACTGATCCAAAAGAGTCACCATGAAATAATAAGAAGGAAGATCTTCTTTTTCAATATCCTTGCCCTCTTCCACAACCAAGGCATATGTTTCATCCGTCAGACCAAAAACGCAATATAGTCTTTTCAATCCCTTAAACGAATACTTTTCAATCATGGAAATCCCATAAAATAAGTGTCGAGCATTGACCATCAAACAAGTGAGCGCGCTCGTCAAAAAACTAGCACCAC
This sequence comes from Bacillota bacterium, assembly GCA_030526175.1. Lineage (GTDB taxonomy): Bacteria > Bacillota_I > Bacilli_A > Erysipelotrichales > Erysipelotrichaceae > Floccifex. The sequence continues at coordinate 9,038 of JAUNDJ010000046.1, read as the reverse complement.
CGCTTAATAAACCAATCGCAACATACTGCATAGAACCCGCATAAATAAAAAGACTCATCAATATTGCCCAAAAACAAGAAAATCCATTGGTACTCATTAAAATGCCAAAACCAATTCCTAGAACAAGATATCCACTTAGGACAGGAATCGTGGAAACAACGGCTTTGTGTAAAACTTCCTTTTTCATAAAAACATCACCATTTTTGATTATAGAACAAATCTTTTTGGAACACAAAAAAGATATCTTTTCAATATGGAACGTAAAGGCTTCCAATGTTAAAATTAAGTCAGAAAAAAAGGAGATAAATATATGGAGCTAAGAAAGGATTTTCTATGGGGAGGGGCTACGGCTGCGAACCAATATGAAGGAGGCTATCTAGAAGGTGGAAAAGGATTAAGCATTGCAGATGTGGAACGTGGTGCTCGCCATGGTGTCCAAAGACAAATCGACCCGGAAATTTTAGAAGGTGCATTGTACCCTTCTCACGAAGCAACAGACTTCTATCATCATTATAAAGAAGACATTGCACTTTTTGCCGAAATGGGATTTAAATGTTTCCGTATGTCCATTGCCTGGACAAGAATCTATCCTCGTGGGGACGAAGAAGAACCTAACGAAGAAGGATTAAAATTCTACGATCAAGTATTCGATGAATTATTAAAATACAACATCGAACCTGTCATCACACTTTCCCACTATGAAACACCACTAACGTTAGTCAAAGAATATGGATCTTGGCGAAATCGTAAATTGATTGATTTTTTCGAACGATATGCGATTACTTGCTTCACACGATATAAAGGAAAAGTAAAATACTGGATGACCTTTAATGAAATCAACGCAACAATGAAAAGTCCAAGACCATGGCACCAAGCAGGTATCGTTTTTGAAAAAAACGAAAATCGATGGCAAACCGTAGTCGATGCTTCTCATAATATGTTTGTCGCAAGTGCCAAAGCTGTTATTGCTGGTCACAAAATTGACCCAACAAACAAAATCGGATGTATGTTACTTACATATCCAACATACGCTGCCACTTGTGCACCAGAAGATCAAGTGGAAGCACGAGAAGCTGAATCGTCTGTATGGTATTATGGAGATGCCCATGTACGAGGATATTACACGAATCTTTGCCAAGCCAAATGGGAAAAATTTGGAGTTAAACCAACTATTCTAGATGGGGATTTGGACATTATGAAAGAAGGTAAAGTGGATTACATCGGATTCTCTTACTATTTCTCAGCCATTGCCGGAGTAGGCGACATTCAAGAAGTTGAAGGAAACGTCATCAAAGGTGGTGTCAATCCATATTTGAAACAAACCGATTGGGGATGGACAATCGATCCGACTGGATTAAGAAATGTACTAAACGATTTATACGATCGCTACCAAGTTCCACTTATGATTGTTGAAAATGGAATGGGAGCTTACGATACAGTCGAAGCCGATGGATCAATCCACGACGATTATCGAATTGGGTACTTAAAATTACACATTGCCGAAATGATGAAAGCTGTAGAAATTGACCATGTCGACCTATTAGGATATACACCTTGGGGATGCATCGATTTAGTATCCGCTGGAACTGGAGAAATGCGTAAACGCTATGGATTTATTTACGTGGATAAACACGACGATGGAACCGGAAGCTTAGCACGTTCTAAAAAGGATTCCTTCTACTGGTATCAAAAAGTTATTCAATCCAACGGAAAAGAATTAGATTAAAAAAATAAGCTCGCAATTTTCGCGAGCTTTTCTCTTATCTTAATACTTCATCTAACCAATTCTTTAAAGATTCCAATTGCGCTTGTTCAAATTTTCCACGTTGAAGATACGATGCTTTTCTATCCGAATTTGGACAAATCGTATCGATTGTTTCTTCAATATCTTCTTCTCCAGCTCCTCCATGTGTTAAGAAAGGAATGATTTTTTTACCCGAAAAATCGTGATCCTTTAAGAAAGTTGCCAAAGGATTCGCTACCACACCACCCCAGTTTGGTGTTCCAATAAATACGGTGTCATATTTTTCCAAATCCACATCCACAGGAAGATAAGGGTGATCAATACCTTCATCCAATTCGTGACGAACTTCTTTCAACATAGTTTTATAATCATCTGAATAAGGATGAAGCGGTTGAATTTCAAGCGTATCCGCACCCGTAAGATTTTTGATTAATTCAGCCAATTGTTTTGTAGTCCCGGATTGACTATAGTAAATGATAATTGCTTTTTCTGCCATAATAAATATCTTCTTTTCTTTAAAAACATTGTATCAAAGAAAAATAATGGAAACAATCTATATGCTTATCCTAAGATAATTTCATCGATTCGCTTTAATTCTTCTTTCGAAAAGTTCTTATTATGAATACACTCTATACTATCTAAAATTTGGGCAGGACGACTCGCTCCAATCAAGACACTAGTTACATCGTTATCCTTCAAATTCCAGCTTAATGCCATTTGTGCCATACTTTGCCCTCTTTCTTTTGCGGTTTCATTAAGAGCACGAACTTGGGCCATACGCTTTTCATTCACATCACTTTCATGAAGAAAACGACCATCACGAACAATTCGACTATCTTGAGGTATACCATTCAAATATTTATTCGTAAGAATACCTTGGGCTAGAGGAGAAAAGGTAATGATTCCCTTTTTATCTTCTCGGGCAGCTTCTTTTAAACCATCGTTTTCAATTTTTCGAACAATCATATTGTAACGATTCTGGTTAATAATAAATGGCGTTTTCAATTCCTTTAGAATCTTTGATGCACGTAACATCGTTTCCCCGTCGTAATTCGAAAGCCCCACATACAACGCTTTTCCCGAACGAACAATTTGATCCAATGCCAGCATCGTTTCTTCCAAAGGGGTATTCGGATCCATACGATGATGATAGAAGATATCCACATAATCCAATCCCATACGCTCTAAACTTTGGTTTAAACTTGCGATCAAATATTTTCGACTTCCCCAATCTCCATATGGCCCAGGCCACATTGTATAACCTGCTTTTGTTGAAACAATGATTTCATCACGATACGGTTTCAAATCATTTTTCATAATCTTCCCAAAGTTTTCTTCCGCACTACCAGGAATCGGTCCATAGTTGTTTGCTAGGTCAAAATGGGTAATACCATGATCAAAAGCGGTAAAACACATTTTTCGCATATTTTCAAAATCATCGTTTGTTCCAAAATTATGCCACAATCCTAACGATACTTCTGGCAAAAATAATCCACTGTTTCCACAACGACGATATGTCATTCCATTATATCTATATTCATCTGCACTATACATATACTTCTCCTACTCTTCTACTTTTTTTACTTCCACTAAGTTGGTATGTTGCGGATTTCCTTTGGCAAGAGGTGAAGTCTTATGCGTCATCGTCAGCACATTAATACTGCCACGAATATCCACACCATTCTTATCCGGTGTATACCATCCCCCCTGACTCATGGCAACCACACCAGGTACGATTCGTTTTGTCACTTTAGCAGGAATTCGTACCTGGCCTCTATCGTTATACACAAGAATTGTATCACCTTGTTCAATGCCTCTTTTGGCCGCATCTTCAGGATGGACCCACAAAGCTGGAGGATCCACTTTTTCCAAAAATTCGTTTTGATCATGAATCGAATGGCATCTTCGTTTTGTGTGATATCCAATTAGCTGTAAGGGATATCTCTCTTTTAATGGATCTTCCACACCCTCCAAGGAAGCTACATATTTAGGAATGGCAGGAATTTCATTTGGATTTTCCAAAGCCACTAAAGAGGGCGAAAAGATTTCAATCTTTCCACTTGGGGTAGAAAATGGAAGGCCATTTTCAATCTGTCGCTGATAAGCAATAAAAGGTTTGGCATTCGTATAAAAATACCCACCTTCTTTCTTAAATTGTGCATAATCCGGAAGATCTGGTTCGTGCTTTCGTGTTTGTTCATACCCATAACGAAGCCATTCTTCGAAATTTCTTCCTTCATTAAAAGCTTCTTCCAACCCTAGTTCTTTTGCCACCAAAGAAATCCATTCGTATTCAAAACGACATCCAAATAGGGGTTGGATTGCTTGGGTATTATGAAGAAGATAATGCCCATATGTCCATGGAAGAGCGATATTATTGCCTTCAAATACAGAAGTACCAGGAAGAAGTAAATCCACATATTTAGTACTAGCGGTCCAAAATAAATCGCTTCCCACAATCAATTCCGCTTTGGATTCATCTTCTAAAATTTTTATCGTTTCATTAATATTCGAATGTTGATTGACCAAAGTATTACCAGCCAAATTAAAAATTAATTTAATATTGCTTCGTAACCGATCCACACCTTTTAAACCTTCGTTTTTAAAATCAAAAGTTGTCCCTTTCTCAATGGCTTTTGACCATAAGAAAGTCGGAATGATTCCTTCAAATTTCCTTTTTCCAATAGGGAATTCAGGCAAAAAATGCTCATTGGTCCATCCAGCCCCAGCTGCACCTCCACCAGCAATCCCCACATTTCCAGTAAGACAAGCCAACATCATCAATCCTCGTTCGCTCTGTTCCCCAGTCAGCGTTCTTTGAAAACCAAGCCCCGGTAAGATACAAGCAGGTTTTGCCGAAGCATATTCTACCGCCAAAGTTTCAATCGTTTTGGCAGGAATGCCAGTCAGTTTACTAGCCCACTCTGGTGTTTTGACAATGCCATCGACCAATCCATATAAATAATCGTGCACATTTTCATACGACTCATATCCTTTTGGCATATGATTCTTATCAAAACCCAAACAATACGTATCAATAAAGTGCTGATCTTGTAGATTATTTTCATAAATCACATAAGCCATCGCATCGGCTAAGGCTGCATCGCTAGAAGGCTTAATTCCAATCCATTGGTCTGCATACGCAATGGCACTATCGCTCTCTCTTGGATCAATAACAACAATTTTTACGCCCTTTTGTTTCAGTTTGGATAAATAGTAATTGCGATGACTTCCAAAAATAGATTCGCTCGGGTTATGGCCCCAAAGGATTAAATAATTTGTATTCAAAATGTCTTCTTCACTATTTCCACTACAAGCATCTCCATACACATAAGGTGTGGTATAGCTTGCACAAGCACTCGAATACGAATTGTACGCTTCTAGATATCCTCCTTGGATATTTAATAATCGTTTGATCATATCATCCGGTCTCATATAAGCAGAAATACCCGTTGAATAAATGACATAGCGACTTTCTGGTGCAATTTGAATCGTTTCTTCCATTTTTTGAGCGATTTTCTTCGCTGCTTCTTCATAAGTGATCCGTTTAAATTTTCCTTCTCCTCGTTTCCCAATCCGTTTCATCGGATAACGAAGACGGCGACTATTCATAAATGTATACTTGTATCCTCTTCCTCGAACACAAGAACGCAAAGGAATTGGATTGTTTCGATCGGTATCTACATTTAAAATACATCCTTCTTGAACACCAATATCGATGCGACATTTTCCGCCACAATTATTAATCCCTGCACTACAAACCACATGATATTCTTCCAAAGGAAGTGATGGAAGTAAGGGATGATACTTTTCCAATGGCACACCTTGAAGAACAATGTCTTTTAATTTTCTTTTGATATCTTCCAAATCCAAATTTGTATACGGAAGTGCCTGCATAAAAAGCGAAATAGTATCAATGAAATATAAATGAATAAATGTATCCATTGCTTCTTTCGCCTTGGCATTGGCTAAATATTGTAGAAACAACAATTGATTCCCAATATAATCCAAAGGATTTCCATCCATGTTTCTGGCAGCGTATCCATACTTTTTATAAAACTGGATTACTTCTAAAGTGATCTCATTGTTCAAAATATCTTGCCCATTCTTACAGCTTGCCCAAAGAGGCACATAAATATTCGCATTCGTTCCATAAAGAATATCTTGATATTCTTGTTCCGTTATTTCTTTTCGAAAAGGAAGATACGCTTCAAAAGAAGTAAAAAATGCCACTAATTCCTTCATATTATACATTCTCCTTTTTGAATCCAATCCACATATCGTAAATCCCCAATCACAACCAGCTTGTGATCGTGAATAGAAATATACGTTTCTTCAGCACTATCGTTAATAGAAAATAAAGATTCGTGGATAATCTTTTGCACATTTCCTTCCAACTTTGTCTCACACGCACATACGCCAACTTTTCCTAAGTGGAATAAAACAGGATATCCTTTTCTTTCAAAACAAACCATTTTTCCCAACGCGTTTTGTCCGGCAATCCTTCCTTGTTGATACGCTTCGTGCCACAACATGAAATTTCCTTCTACACAATCGCCGCACGCAAATACATCCTCTGTAAATTTCATATATTCATCCACTACAATCGCTCTTTCAAAAAGATTATTTTTTGTATTTCCAATCGAGACAAGAACGACCTTTTCTTCGTACGAATCTTTTCGTGCATGACATTGTACCATAATTCCTTTTTTTTCTAATAAGTGAACTAAATACTCAGAATCTTCCTTTGAAAAGTAACGAGGAATCAACCAATCCATATATTCATAAACATTCACTTTTTTATGCATCTTAGAAAGAAGATCGGCAACTTCCAGGCCAATCATTCCACCGCCAACAATGCCGATTTCCGAAATAAAAGGAAGCTCTCTTTTGATTCGATAAAAATCTTCAACATGACGCAAATAATATGCGTTTTCCATATTCAGTTTTCGATTTTCCGCCCCTAGTGCATAAATACAAGTTTCATAAGTATACTTTCCATTGATACACTTGTTTTCCATATCTATAGAAGTCACTTCTTCTCGAATAAAAGTAATGGAATCATAAATATCTGGAAGATACGTTACATGGATGTTGTAAGAAGAAAACGTTGTTTTTGATAAAAGCGGTCGCAAGAAACAAGGGCCTTCTTTAGAAATCACGCATATATCTTTCGTTTCTTTCAAAAGTTCTTCCAAAGCCCCATAACCAGCAATTCCACTTCCTAAGATAATATATTTAAATTTTTTCATCGATATCCCCCACTATGCAAAGATTAGGAAGCGTATTCCCCTGACCCAGTCCTAAATCGTTTCGTTCTTTGATTTCTTTGAACAAAAGGCTATGAGTGGGACAACTTGCTACACAAACAGGAAGCTTACCTTGTTGTCTTGCCTCGTAACACGAATCGCATTTTTGCGCCCATCCATATTTTTCCGATAAAGAAATTGCCTGATACGGACAAACCGATTGACATTCTCCACAACCAATACATAAAGAATCGTTATGCAACACGACTCCCTCTTTTATATACATAGCCCCTGTTTCGCATTTTTTTACACAAGCTGCTTCTTGACAATGATTACAGCTCATAGACACATATCTGTGAAGTTTTTCGACAAAAACGACTTTACGAAAATATTCATGGCTTAATAAATGATGGGCATCTTGACAAGCAACCTGACAAGCCCCGCAGCCAATACAAGTATCTAAATGATATTCAAAACCTAACATACACATCTCTTTTCTTTGAATAATGATAGCACACAAAAAAAGAAAGGTAGAACCTTTCTATACAAACAAACGAAGGATAAACACAAAACAACTTAATACAATTCCCACAATTAAAATTAATGGAATAGTAAACCAAAAACGATAGGGAATAAACTCATATGTTTTATGAAAAATCGGATGATAGTCTGGATCCATATTAAAAAAATAATTGGCAGGACAGCCTAAATCCATTGTATCCATATATCGATTAAAAAAATACATCAGAACTGAAAATATCGTATACAATCCCAATGCCATCCAAATATCTTTGTAGCCAGGAATAAAGATTTTGCTTGCCAACAATAAAGGAATATTTAAGATGGTCAAATAATGCGTTATATAAAATCCAAACATTTTATAATCAAACAAACTTCCTTTTTCAAATCCTTTTGGTGGATCCGAGAATGCCATTATAGGTCCCACAAAGCCTAAGAAGAAACAATAGCTTGTAAGTATTCTTAATTTTAGATAAATAGCCAATCCAAATAAGATTTCCGCTGTGTTACACGGAAAAAGAGGAAGTTCAAACATCCAAGGCTTTTTCACATGTGGATACACCAGTTCCATGTACTCTTGATCAAAAGCCAACCGAATACGATACGGTGCCATGATTAAAAGCGATACCACGTTTAAATTGACCAAACACATTCGACACGTTTCTAAATCTAAAGATTGAAATTGGATACATCCCAAGACAGAGACTATCAAAAATCCAACCATAAGCCCAAAATAGACCCTATTCCCTTTTTCTATCACAAATCTCTCTTTATTATACATGAATATATGATAACATGATTCTTACCAACAGAAAAGTTGGAGAATATCCCCAACTTAACGAACCATATCGCGCGTGATTTCGGCTAAAGAAGAAGCTCCACACATTTCCATCGCATCTTTTAATTCCGAACCAAGTTTATCAACCAAGACTTGAACGCCTTCTTCTTGTGCACCATAAATGACATTCACAAAAGGACGACAAATTAGAACCCCATCCGCACCTAAGGCTAAAGCTTTAAATACATCGATTCCACTACGAATACCACCGTCCACAAAAACCTTCATCGATCCATCTACCGCCTTGACAATTTCTTCCAATACACTTGCCGTAGCTGGTACCGAATCTAAGACACGACCACCATGATTAGACACAACAATAGCGGCGGCTCCAGCTTCTTTGGCTTTCATCGCCCCTTTAACGCTCATAATTCCTTTGACGATGAAAGGAACTGGTGTTTGATCAATGATTTCTTTTAACTCTTCCACCGTTTTTCTTCCCGCTGGAGGATTTTGATTTTTCAAAAAAGGAAGACCAGATGCATCCACATCCATGGCAACCGCAATGGAACCCGAATCCAAAGCGTATTGTAGTTTGGTCATATACGTTTCTTTATCCCATGGTTTTATTGTAGGAATCCCAATTCCCCCATTTTCCTTAATAATTTTTGAAGAATTTACCATAATCGAAGGATTTAACCAACTACCCCAAGAATTCTCCCGCTTCTATAAGCGGAGAGATGAATTG
>JAUNDJ010000045.1 GCA_030526175.1 Bacillota bacterium | reverse complement strand
CCTTCGGGTCACACCGTTCTCTGGAACAAATAGTTACTTGTCGCTGTTAAGCCAAGTGATAAAGCCTTTTTCTTTTTACATATAATTTCGAATACGAACAACAATATCTTCTACGTTAAATCCATATTTCGACATAACAACTTTAGCTGGAGCCGCTTGTCCAAAAGAATTCACTCCAATAGCCAATCCGTTACGACCAATGTATTTATACATTAAACCAGTGTGTCCCATTTCAAGAGAAACACGTTTGTCACAAGAGTTTGGTAGGATAGATTGTTGATAACGATATACTTGGCTACCAAATAATTCCATAGATGGCATAGAAACAACACGAGCATCAATTTTATGTTTTTGGAAAAGGATTTTTTGTGCTTCAATTGCCAAAGCCACTTCGCTACCTGTTGCGATAATGATGACATCTAATTTTTCTTTTTCTTTTGAAACGATATACGCTCCACGACCAACTTGTTTTGGATCGGTATTTTCTAAAACTGGAACGTTTTGTCGAGTTAAACAAATGGCAGTTGGTGTATAAACAGAATTGATTGCCCATTCCCAACATCCCATCAATTCTTTCGCATCCGCTGGTCGGAAACAAACAAAGTTAGGAATCATACGAAGCGTATTGATTTGTTCTACCGGTTGATGTGTAGGACCATCTTCTCCAACTGCGATGCTGTCATGAGAGAATGGTAGAATAATCGGAAGACTCGATAAACCAGCCATTCGTAAGGCTGCTTTACCATAGTCACTAAAGACTAAGAAGCCTCCGCCACTAATTCTAAGACCTTTATGAAGAACCATACCATTCATTATAGAGAACATTCCGAATTCACGGATTCCAAAGGCGATATTACGAGCGGTGAAGTCGTCTTTTGATAATAATCCGGATCCGTGGATCATTGTTTTTGTAGAACTAGCTAAATCGCTCGATCCACTAAAATACATAGGAACTTGTTTTGCGATTACGTTAAGAATCTCATTTGATGAATTTCTTGTTGCATCTTGAAAACCGGGTACATATTTCTTTTCTAATTCACTAAAGTCAATGTTTACAGGTTCGTTATTTACTCCGTCAATAAAAACTTTATAGTCTTCTGGATATTTAGAACGATATTCATTTTCGGTTTGAACCCATTCTAAATATTTACTTTTTCCATTTTTAATACATGTTTGATTAAAGTCCTCATAAACTTCTTCTGGAATTGTAAACTCAGGATAGTCAAAGTCATAAGAAAGTTTAGCGCGTTTTCCATCGGCTTTTCCAAGAGGGGCACCATGAACTTTATGTGTTCCTTCGTTAACAGAACCTTGTCCGATTACTGTATTTACAATAATTAAAGTTGGTTGTTCTGTGTTCTTTTTACCTTCGATAATAGCCGTGTTGATTTCATCGATGTTGTTTCCATCTTCTACATTTAAGACTTGCCAATGCATTGCTTCGAATAATGCTTTTGTGTTTGCGTTATATGCATTCTTTAAAGGACCATCTAATGTGATGCCGTTGGAATCGTATAGTACGATTAGTTTCCCAAGTCCCCATAAACCAGCTAAAGAAGCAGCTTCTAAAGTAACACCTTCTTGAATATCACCATCTCCACATAAAGCGTATGTATAATGGTCGATTAATGTAATATCTTCTTTGTTGAAACGAGAAGATAAGATTTTTTCTGTTAATGCCATACCAATGGCGCAAGGAACACCTTGCCCTAAAGGACCGCTGGCTGTATCTACTCCGTGAGTAAGCCAATGCTCGGGATGTCCTGGTGTTGGACTGTTTAATTGACGGAAATTTTTAAGATCCTTCATTGTGATGTTGTATCCAGATAAGTGAAGAATCGCATATAAAAGAGAAGATGCATGACCAGAAGCTAAAGAGAAACGGTCACGATTGATCCAAGAACCATTAGAACTAGTAGTGTTCATATGGTACTTATACAAAGTATATAAAATAGGGGCGGATCCGACTGCCATTCCAGGATGCCCAGAATTCGCTTTGTTAATCATATCAATCACAAGGGATCGAATTGTCGCGATAGATAATGTATCGATATTTGTCATGGTTAATAACCTCCATAGGACTATGTGTATTCTAACAAAAACTTGTATTAATGAAAAGAAAAACCATTCGTAGGAATGGTTTAGAAAAACGCTTGTACTCCATTTTGAACAAATATCGATTGATATTCTTTTAAATCTTCTGGATATAAAGCTTTTATATTTTTCAATTCATATTCTCGATTTAATAACTCATATTTTCTTTCCCCCATTTGATGAAAAGGAAGAAGTTGAACACGAGACAACCCAATATCTAATAAGTATTCCGCAATTTCTTTGGCATCTTCTAATGCAGCGTTAAACCCGGGAATAACAGGGATTCTTGGGAGAACTTCAATACCTTGATTAACTGCCCAGGTTAAGTTTTCTTTAATCTGTTCGTTATAAACGCCAGTACCCGTAAAATGTTTATTTGTATCGGCTTGTTTAACATCGAACAGTAATAGATCAAACATAGGAGCGAGTTCTTTAAAAGTTTCTTCTTCTATATATCCAGTGGTTTCAATCGCGACATGGAGGTTGTGTTCTTTTAAAGCAGGAACTAGAGCTTTTAAAAATTCTGGCTGTGCCATTCCTTCACCTCCAGAAATGGTGATTCCACCACCGCTTTCTTCATAAAAATCTATATCTTGCATGCAAGTATCCACAATGGTTTGTACATCCTTATATTCTCCTTCAAACGATAAAGCTTTTTGTGGACAATGATTCACACATTGGAGACAACCGCCACATTTACTAATATCAATCTCGATTTTGTCTGTAAAAGAAATAGCTTGTTTTTCACAAACATGCACACAAGTTTGACAACTTACACATTTCTTTTGATCATATAGAATTTGCACTCTTTCCAATTGACTTTCTGGATTGGCACACCATTTACAACGAAGAGGGCATCCTTTTAAAAATACAGTGGTACGAATACCAGGACCATCATGAATACTAAATTTTTGAATATTAAAAACTATACCTTTTGTCATACCTTTTACCTCAAGATAATTATATAGAAAACAATGAATTATCGCAATCATAAAGTTTCAAATGAAACCGAAAAAAGTTAGAAATGAAACTAAATAAATTGACATGTTTGATGAAAATGATAAAATATTTTTAGAAAGGTTGTTTATTATAAACAAGTAGTAGAGAAAATGAAAAATGTAGAACACTTTGGTGATTTAACACCTAGAATGAATTCATTTCGTGAACAAATTTTAGATAAAGTACCTTATATTTGTGCAGAAAGAGCACTTCTTTGCACAGAAGCTTATAAAGAAAACCAAAATCAACCTATTGATGTAAAACGTGCATTAATGTTGAAAAAAATATTAGAAAAAATGTCTATCTATATTGAAGACGAAACTATTTTAGTAGGGAACCAAGCCAAATCGAATCGTGATGCGCCAATCTTCCCAGAATATACATTGGAATTCGTAATTAACGAATTGGACATGTTTGAAAAACGTGATGGGGATGTATTCTATATCACCGAACAAACAAAAGAGGATTTAAGATCGATTGCTCCATTCTGGGAAAACAATAACCTTCGTGCTCGTGGTATGGCTTTACTTCCAGAAGAAGTACAAGTCTTTATGGAAACAGGATTCTTTGGTATGGAAGGAAAACTAAATTCTGGAGATGCCCACTTAGCTGTTGACTATGAAGGATTATTAAAAAATGGATTGATTGGTTATGAAAAAAGAGCTCGTCAATTAAAAGAAGAATTGGATCTTTGCCAACCAGATGCGATTGAAAAATATCACTTCTATCGTTCTGTACTAATTGTGATTGAAGCGGTTAAACACTTCTCTGAAAGATATGCTGCTTTAGCACGAGAAAAAGCCCAAACTGCTGATAGTCCTAGAAAAGAAGAATTGTTAGAAATTGCCCGTGTATGCGAAAAAGTACCATACTATCCAGCTGATAGTTTCCACGAAGCTGTACAAGCCACTTGGTTTATTCAATTGGTACTACAAATTGAGTCCAATGGACACTCGTTATCGTATGGACGCTTTGACCAATATATTTACCCATATTTTAAGAAATCCATGGAAGATGGTTCTTTAACAGAAGAGGCTGCTGTAGAAATCTTGACAAATTTATGGATTAAAACATTAACGATTAATAAAGTACGTTCACAATCGCATACGTTTAGTTCAGCAGGCTCTCCAATGTATCAAAACGTAACCGTAGGAGGACAAACACCAGATAAGAGAGATGCAGTCAATCGCTTATCGTTCTTAGTGCTTCGTTCGGTAGCACAAACTCGTTTGCCACAACCAAACTTAACAGTTCGTTATCACAAAGGATTGTCTAAAGAATTTATGGCTGAAGCCATTGAAGTTATGAAATTAGGAACGGGAATGCCAGCATTTAATAACGATGAAATCATCATCCCTTCTTTTATCGATTTAGGCGTGAAAGAAGAAGATGCATATAACTATTCTGCCATTGGATGTGTAGAAACAGCCGTTCCAGGAAAATGGGGATATCGTTGTACGGGAATGAGTTATATGAACTTCCCAAGAATTCTTTTGATTGCGATGAATGATGGAATTGATCAAACAAGTGGAAAACGTTTTGTCAAACCATGTGGACGCTTTGAAGATATGGAAACATATGAGGATTTAAAAGCGGCTATTGATCAAGTTATGAGAGAATTAACTCGCTATTCCGTAATCACAGAAAATGCGATTGATAAAGCAGGAGAAAGAGAAATTCCAGATATTCTTTGTTCAACATTGACGCAAGATTGTATTGGTCGTGGAAAAACAATTAAAGAAGGTGGAGCTATTTATGACTTCATTTCTGGATTACAAGTAGGAATTGCCAATATGGCAGACAGCTTAGCCGCTATTAAGAAGTTAGTATACGAAGAAGGTAAGATTTCTCGAGAAGAGTTAATGTCGGCTTTAAAATCGAACTTTGAAGGAGCTCAAGGAAAACGTATCCAAGATATGTTAGTAAATGATGCACCTAAATACGGAAACGATGATGATTATGCAGATAGTTTAGTTGTGGATGTATATAACACATATATTGATGAAATGAAAAAATATCCAAATACTCGTTATGGACGTGGACCAATTGGAGGAATTCGTTATGCAGGTACTTCTTCAATCTCGGCTAACGTAGGACAAGGATTTGGAACAATGGCTACACCAGATGGTCGTTTGGCAAAAGAACCTTTGGCCGAAGGATGTTCTCCAGCCCATGGTTGTGATAAGAATGGTCCAACAGCGGTATTCAAATCTGTTTCAAAACTTCCAACACACGAAATTACTGGTGGAGTATTATTGAACCAAAAAGTAACACCAACAATGTTGTCAACGGAAGAAAATAAGATGAAATTAGAAATGATTATTCGTACCTTCTTTAACCGACTACATGGATATCACGTACAATATAACGTTGTGGATAAACAAACATTATTGGATGCACAAGCTCATCCGGAAAAACACAAAGATTTGATTGTTCGTGTTGCAGGATATTCCGCATTCTTTAATGTTTTATCAAAAGCGACACAGGACGATATCATTGGAAGAACGGAACAAAGTTTATAAGGGGCATGGATTATGGAATTAGTATTAGATACAAGTAATATTGAAGCGATTAAAGATTTAAATAGTATGTTGACGGTGACAGGGGTAACGACAAACCCAACAATTGTCACAAAATCTGGAAAAGAAATTGAAGATTTAGTTAAAGCTTTTGATGAAGTATTAAGCGAAGATCAGTTGTTGTTTGTACAAGCGGTTTCAACAGATTTTGAAGGAATTATGGAAGAAGCGAGAGCCATTTCTAAATTCCGTCCTAAAAACTCTTATGTAAAAATCCCTGTAACACACGATGGGCTAAGAGCAATTAAACAAGCTAAAAAAGAAGGCATTGGAGTTTTGGCAACCGCTATTTATACAGCGAATCAAGCTTTCTTAGCAGCTATGAATGGAGCTGACTATTTAGCGCCATATGTCAATCGTATGGACAATTATGGAGATGGTGTTGAAAACGTAAAAGATTTAATTGAAATGTTGCGTGTCAACAACATGGATTCTAAAGTCATTGCGGCTTCTTTCAAAAATACGCGTCAAGTACACGAATTGATTAAAGCGGGCATTCAAGCTGTAACAGTTCCAGAAGATGTGGTATATGCGATGATCAATCATCCTGGTACACAAATTGCGGTCGATGAATTTAGTGCCAATTGGGAAAAAGCGTATCATAGAACAACTTTATTGAAATAATGAATGACTGCCATTCTTTCGGGAATGGTAGTTTTTTCTTGTACAAAAGAAAAAATAGGACTAAAGTTTTAGGCGGAGGGATTGTTTATGTTAGGAACGATTGTGAATACAGGAGCCATTCTTACTGGTAGTGTAGTAGGAAGTGTATTAAAAAAAGGAATCAAGCAGAAGCATCAAGATGCTTTGTTTACGGCAATGGGATTGGCAGCCACTGGAATCGGGGTAAATTCGATTGTTCATAATATGCCAGAGAGCCAATATCCTGTTTTGTTTATTGTCAGTTTGGCATTGGGAAGTTTGATTGGGAATGCCTTAGAGTTGGATCAGAAGTTCCAAAGTTTGGCTGATAAATTTTCGGTCGGACATTTGAGCAAGGGCTTATCCACAGGAATACTGGTATTTTGTATCGGTACGCTTTCTATATTAGGACCGATTCAAAGCGCTCTATATGGGGATAATACATTTTTGTTTACTAACGCTACATTAGATTTGGTCACTTCTATGGTTCTTGCGTCTACGTATGGAATTGGTATGGTGCTAACAGCTGGTGTATTGTTTTGTTGGCAAGGTTCCATCTATGTATTAGCACTATTATTAGGACCTTTTATGTCACCAGAAATGATGACAGAATTATCGATTGTCGGAGGATTTTTGATTTTTAGTTCTGGATTATCCATTTTAAATATTAAAGAGATTAAGACAATGAATATGCTTCCATCCTTATTAATTCCGATTCTTGGTTGCGCTATTCTTTCATTATTCTAAAAAATAAGCATCAGAGGTGATGCTTATTTTAATTTATAAGTGATTTGTCCTTTTCCATCTTTTATTTGAACATGGGCAAGTGCACCATTGATCACTAACATATGAGGATAAGTATGTCCAATATCGGTTTCAAAGATAATTGGAATATCTGGACAGGCTTTCTTAAAGGCTTCTTGATAAGATATCAATTTAGACTCTCTTTCAAAAAGAACACGACTGACTAAAATGGCTTTGGTGTAATCAAAATAATTCATATATTTCATTTTTAATAAGGCTCTGTAAAGATCAGAAGATTCCATTGCGAACACGTCAAAGAACCAAATAATACCATCTTGTTTGTATCGTTGTTGAAAATCAGCTACGTGATCAAATGGGGTTCCTGCCATATCGTTGATGCTTTCAAAACATCCACCGAGCATTCTTCCTTTGACATCGCATTCCCCGATATATTTCGTTGTGGTGTTTAGAATTGGTTTTCCTGTATTGTAGTAATCCAAATGTTGGTGCTTCTTGCTCGATTTTGTGGTAGGTACTTTTCCTTTTAATAAGTTAAAACATTGTTTAGGATATGTTTTAAGCATCATTTCATCAAAAGAGCCTGCATTAAAACCATAAATGGTGGCAATATCTAATTTTGTGGTAACAGGAAATAATAGGTTGGTTGGATCGCTCGCTCCTAAGATCCATTTTGGATTCTTTTTTATTTCTTCAAAATTAATATAAGGTAATGTTTCGAGTTGGAAATCTCCTCCTGCTGCGCACCAAATGGCTTTTACTGTGGGATTGATGACTAACTCGCTCAATTCTTGGGCACGAGTCTTTGGTTCGCTACTTGGTTCACTATCATTTCTAACATTGGCAGTTTCTATGGTTTGGAATCCGTTTTGATGAAGTGTATCTAGAGATAATTCAAAACTTTCTAATTTCCCTCCTACACCTTTGGACAAAGCGGTAATTCCTATTGTGTCTTTTTCTTGTAAAAATTGTGGATAAATCATATTTTTCACCTCAAGAGTAGTATACATGATAGAATAGAGCTATGTTAATTAAAGAATTATTAAAAGAACAAGAATCTTTTTCGGAAATAGAAAAATCTATTGCGAATTATTTTTTGAACGAAAAAGAAAATATAAAAAAAGAAGGGATTCGTAAGATAGCTAAAAAGTTGTACGTAGCGCCTTCTTCTATCGTTCGTTTTTGTCAGAAAATCGGTTTTGAAGGATTAAATGAGTTTAAAGAACAATATGTAGAAGAACTACGATATATGTCTTCGAATTTTCAAAAGATAAATCCGAATAAGCCTTTTGAGGTGACGGATGATGAATTGGAAGTATCGGATAAAATTCTTTCTTTATATCAAGAGACAATCAATGATACTCGTTCCCTTTTTCAATCGTCTGTTTTGAAAGAAGCATCTTTAATGCTTGATAAAGAAACAATTTATATTTTGACTTTATCCGCACAACAAGGAATATCGATGTCTTTTCAAGAAAAAATGAGAAGGATCGGGAAACGAGTGGTTGTGCTAAAAGAATCACATGAAATATTTTTTGAAATAGAACATGCTAATCCAGAAAAATGCGCTTTCTTGATTATTTCGTATACAGGAGAAAGTGAACATTGTATCATTTGTGCACAAAAAGCCTTGGAAAAACATCATAATTGTGTGGCTATTACTTCTTATGGAATTAATCAATTAAGCACTTTGGTAAATTGTTCCATTCGTGTTTCTTCAAAAGAAAAGCTAGTATCCAATTTAGGCGATTTTAGTTTTGCGATATCGGTTATGTATGTATTAGATGTATTGTATTCAAATATTTTTAATCTTCGTTATGAAAAGAATAAATTGTTGAAAAAAGAAAGTTCTAGTCAAGATAGCCAGCCATCGATTGTACCTCGAGGAAGAAGATCGAACAATCCATTATTAAGCGAATAAGGAACGTTGTTCCTTATTTTTATTTATTTTTAAGAAACAGTATGGAACATAGAACCTAATTATAGAAGTCGTTTGTACTCATAAATGTAAGCGTTTATACTACTAATAAAGAGAGGTAATACAAATGGAAAAGAAACCGATTAAAATTGTTACTATTGGTGGAGGTAGTAGTTATACTCCTGAATTAATGGAAGGATTTATTAAACGTTATGAAGAACTTCCTATTCGCGAAATTTGGCTTTGTGATGTAGAAGCAGGAAAAGAAAAACTAGAAATCGTTGGAGCTATGGCTCAACGTATGTGGGATGCAACACCATATGATGTAAAAGTTCACTTAACATTAGATCGTAGAGAAGCTTTACCAGATGCAGATTTCGTTACGACACAATTCCGTGTTGGATTATTAGACGCACGTATTAAAGACGAAAGAATTCCTCTATACTATGGAATGTTAGGTCAAGAAACAAATGGTGCTGGAGGTATGTTTAAAGCGTTCCGTACTATTCCTGTTATCTTAAGTATCATTGAAGACATGAAAGAATTATGTCCAAATGCATGGTTGATCAACTTCACGAACCCATCTGGAATGGTTACGGAAGCGGCTATTAAATGGGGTGGATGGAAAAAGACAGTTGGTCTTTGTAACGTACCAGTAGGAGCTTTAATGAAAGAACCTCCTCAATTTGGATTAACAGAAAGAGAATGTATTCACCAGTTTGCTGGATTAAACCACTTCCATTATCACCGAGTATGGGATCAAAATGGAAACGATTTAACAGATAAAATTATTGATAATTATTACGATCCAAACGTGGATGATGGAACACCAGCAAATATTTTTGATTGCAAATTCTTAAAAGATCACTTGAAACAAATTCAATTGATGCCATGTGGATATCACCGTTATTACTATATGCACGATGAAATGTTGAAACATTCTATTGAAGAATTTAATACAGTAGGTACTCGTGCACAACAAGTAAAACAAACTGAAGCTGAATTATTTGAGCTTTATAAAGATCCAGAATTAAATTACAAACCGGAACAATTGACAAAACGTGGTGGAGCACACTATTCGGATGCAGCTTGCGAATGTATTAATTCCATTTATAACGATAAGAGAACGCATATGGTAGTATCTACACAAAATAATGGAGCTATTCGTGATTTACCAAATGATTGTATTGTAGAAATCTCTTCTATCATCACTGGACGTGGTCCAATGCCACTAGCTTGGGGAAAATTCCACGCAAGTGAAAGAGGATATGTTCAAATGATGAAAGCTATGGAAGAATGTACTATTGAAGCAGCAATTACAGGAAATTATGGTTTGGCTTTAGCAGCTTTCGAAATGAACCCAATGGTTGAACATGGACAAGTTGCTCAAACAGTATTAGACGAATTGTTAGTAGCTCATGAAAAGTATTTACCTCAATTTGCGGATAAGATTGCTGAATTAAAAGAAAAAGGTGTTTATCCTCAAGATGAAGTTGTAAAACAAATCATGGAAAGTGGAAAATAAAATTGCCTTAAATGGTTCCGAAAAACAGTGTGGAAAATTATTTTATCCCCACTGTTTTTTTCTATTTTCATTTGTGATATATTATTGTCCGGGGATGGAAAATATGAAAAAAATAACAAGTGTTTTTATAGCGCTTTCATTGATTTCTGGGGTCGTTGTACCTATAAGCGCATACGATTCTTTGGATCGTATTCAAGAGAAATCAGAAAAAGAAACGAGCAAATTGACCAATGGGATTTATTCTATTGATACTCGTATTAACGGATTGTCTTTAGAACCAGGAATTGTTTCTTATACGGGGGAAGAAGCAGTTCTTACTAACGCAAAAGAAAATAAAGATTCACAAAAATGGGTGCTTTCAGAAGTAAGCAAAGGGGCTTTTGCGATTGTTTCTGCAATAGATGGTAGAGCTCTAGGAGTAGAGTATAAAGAGGATTTAGACGAAGCTCGAGTGGTTCTTTCTGATTATGAGAATAGCATTAACCAAAAATGGGTGTTTAAGAAAACAGATGATGGATTCTATACAATACATTCTTGTATAAGTTCAGATTATGTTCTTCAGTATGGAAATCCAAAGGGGATTATGCTTTCTAAGTCGACTAAAAATATTTATCAAACATTTAAGGTGAAGTTTGAAAGAGCAACTTTTCAGCCTTCTGAAATTGAAAGCTCTATAGAAAAGGTCCATGTAGATTCTCAATCTTCGGATAAAGGAAGCTTTAGTATTTCTGTAGAAGGTGTTGAATCCAATGCGATGGTTTCGGGACTTAAAATTGAAGTAATCCCAAAAGGAAAAAAGAAAAAATCAAAGGTATATTATTATAAAAGTGAAGGAGAAACAGACTTTTATAAAACGATTCGAGCTGTAGATTTTGACTATTTGAGTGGCAAATATCAGATTAAACTAAGTTTAATTCTAGATGGTGTATATGAGTCGGAAATAGGAACGTATACTTGTGATGTTTCAGATCCTTATGCGGGAATGGAAAAAAGAATTCAAAATATGATTTCTGAAAATACGAATTCGAAAGAAATATGGCAAGTCTCATTTATGGATTTGAAAAGAAATAAAGAAATTAATATCAATTCGAATAAAAATTTATCGATGAATCTTATTAAATTATTTGTGATGGGTGCTATTTATAATCAAATTGATTCTTTTGATAGAGATGTTGTAGAAGCGACAGTTAAGGACATGATGATTACGGATAGTGATATCGCAATGGGAGATATTTTTTCTATATTAGGAAATGGCGATTATAAGGCAGGTGCTGAAGTAGTGACAAATTGGGCAAATGAACAAGGTTATGAAGATGTATATGCTTCAACTTTGTATACTGAAAATAAGTGTTCAGCAATAAATGCTTCGCAATTTTTGAAAGATTTATCTAGTAATAAATATGCATATAGTGAAGAAATGTTGTCTATATTAGAACAAGCCGGACCTCAGAAAATTATCACTTCAGTGATTCCTAATACTGTAAAAACAGGAAGTAAAGCGGGAGTAATGAATTATACGGTTAACGATTCTGCCATTATTTATTCTGCCAATGGAGATTATGTGTTAACTGTAATGGCTACCGGTGTTTCTTCTCCTTCTAATTCGCAAGGATTGATTCAAAGTATTTCAAAAGAATTTTATAATTTTTTAAATGATTAGGAAATGTGTTGTTGCATTTCCTTTTTTTTGTTGTTCGAATATAATATATATATGAGTTTTACTATAGAAAATAGAACATTAAAAAAGTATGAAGGAAATGAAGAAAATGTAATCGTTCCAGAGGATGTAAAGGTCATTGCAGATTACGCTTTTTCACATGCCAAACAAATGAAGCACATCGTATTACCAAATACACTCGAGGAAATTGGAGATGGAGCTTTTTATGATTGTGAACAATTGGAAACAATAGATATCCCAGATACGGTGTATTATCTGGGAATGGGTGTTTTTTCTAGATGTTTACATTTAAAAAAAGTAAAATTATCAAATAAATTAAGAACAATACCCAAAATTACATTTTATCAATGTACAAATTTACAAGAGATTAATTTTCCTAAAAATATTCAAAAATTAGGACGAGCGTGTTTTCAACAATGCACACATCTACAAAGATTAGTTTTGCCAGATTCCATAGTTAATATTGAAGAAAATGCGTTTGATGATTGTCTATATTTATCGGAAATAAAATTTCCTTCTTCTTTAGAAGAAATAGGGGATAATGTTTTTTTTCATTGCCAAAGTTTAAGACAGCTTGTTCTTCCTAAAAGTGTTAAAAAAATTGGTGTAGGAGCTTTTGAAACACATGGAAAAGTATCTGTTGTTTCGAATAATACATTGTGGATTCGTTCCAATATGTTCGATCATAATTGGAATATGAATTGGAATTTTGGAGCGAATGGTAGATACAATGGGAAAAATGAAGAGAATTATCAACTACAGAATTCATATCTCCCGAATGTATCTTTAAAAGAATGGAAATTGGAAGCTCGTTGTATTTTGTGCATTAATTATTTAGAAACGTATCGTGATTCGATTTTCTTTTATGATGAATGGATACAAAAGAACGCTTCTTTCTGTGTCGAAAAAATGGTTTTAGACACTCGTTTTGAAGCATTAAATCAAGCTTTACAATTACAGTTAATTTCCATTGAGCAAGTAGAACCTTTTTTAAACTTTGTTCAGGATCGGGAAGAACGTGCGAAATTATTAGAATATAGTCAGCCAAAAAACAATAGTATAGACCAGTTATGGGACTTGTTGTAAGAGGATTGTATGGAAGAAGAATTAATACAAATATGTGAGGAGATTTTTCAGAATGTAATCTCCCAGTTAACATTACATATGAGATTTATGGATATCGCCCTCAATCGATATACTTTTGTAGCGGATTCTATGGAATTTCGTTGTGATGGGAAATTTTTTCACTATCATCCTATTTCAGTAATCAAAACATTTCAAAACAATCCTAAATTACTAACAAGAGGATATTTTCATGTAATTTTACATTCAATTTTTCAACATGAATTTTTTTCACAAAATAAAAAAATGGCTATTTGGAATCTAGCGTGTGATATGGCGGTGGAAAATGTCATTTTAGAACTAAATTTAGATTGTATGTCTTCTTCGAAAGATACGGAATTAAAAAAAGAATTGAAGAAGATAAAAGAAATTACAGATTCTTTAACGGCACAAAAGTTGTACTATTATTTACTGGATTTGGATAAAGATGCGATAAAACTATTGTCTCCGTTATTTCAGTTTGATCAGCATGAATGCTGGTATGAAATCCGCAATGTCATTAATAAATCCGAAACTTTGTTTGGGGAAGAAACGAAAGATGATGTGACAGGAAGTGGAAATAATAAGTTTGACAAAGCGAGTCACGATAGTGGAGAAGTTGAAGAAGGAAAAGAAGATAAGTTTGCCAAAGAAGTGGAAATTCAGCAAATAAAAAATGCACTACAAGATTGGCAAGATATTTCGGAAAAAATAGAAACGGATTTGGAAACTTTTTCGAAAAATCAAGAACATATAGAATCTTTAGTACAATCTTTAGAAAAAATCCACAGAGAAAAATATAACTATTCACAATTTTTAAAAAAATTTATGCGTATTGGTGAGAAGCTACAAATTAACGATGATGAATTTGATCATATTTTTTACACCTATGGTCTTCAATTGTATAAAAATCTTCCTCTAATTGAGCCATTGGAATATAAAGAAATCAATAATGTTCGAGAATTGGTTATCGCAATTGATACATCTGGTTCTGTTCAGGGGAGAATTGTTCAAGCTTTCTTACAAAAAACATATAATATTTTTCAACAAAAAGAAAATTTCTTTTCTCATTTTCATATTCATATTTTGCAGTGTGATATGAAAATTCAGGAAATAAAGATTATTAGGTCATCACAAGAGTTTGATGAGTATATAGATAATTTAGAGATTAAAGGTTTAGGTGGAACGGATTTTAGACCGGTTTTTCAATATGTGAACGAACAATTGGAAAAAAAGGTATTTAAAAAATTAGCAGGTCTATTATATTTTACGGATGGGGATGGTGTATATCCAAAGATAAAACCTAGTTTTTCTACAGCCTTCTTATTCTTAGAAGGAAATAAAGAAGTTAATGTTCCACCATGGGCTATAAAATATGTATTAGAAGGAGATGAGTTCTATGCACATTCAACAAGCGAAGAAACAAATTAAGAATGCGATTGTGGCATATAATACCAAAGATAAATATGGTCGTTATAAAATTCCAGTTTCCAAACAAAGACCCGTTTTTCTTGTTGGGGCACCGGGAATTGGGAAAACGGCTATTATGGAACAAATAGCACAAGAGTTAAATCTTGGTTTTGTTTCTTATTCTATGACACATCATACTCGTCAAAGTGCTTTGGGTCTTCCATTTATTGTTCAAAAAAAATTTGGGGAAGATATTTATAGTGCTTCTGAATATACGATGAGCGAAATCTTAGCGAGTGTATATGATGAAATGGAAAAAACCGGCAAGAAAGAAGGAATCTTGTTTTTAGATGAAATTAACTGTGTTTCAGAAACTTTAGCACCTTCTATGTTGCAGTTTTTACAATATAAAACTTTTGGTCGTCATAAAGTACCAGAAGGATGGATCGTTGTTACAGCAGGAAATCCTCCAGAATTTAACGATTCGGTTCGTGAATTTGATATCGCAATGCTGGATCGTTTGAAAAAAATAGAAGTGGAACCGGATTTTGAAATTTGGAAAGAATTTGCCTTGCAAACAAATGTTCATCCAGTTATTCTTTCTTACTTGTCAATTAAAACACAATACTTCTATCGCATCACTACTACGATAGATGGAAAAAGCTTTGTGACAGCTCGTGCATGGGATGATTTATCGCAAATGATTTCTTTGTATGAAGAAAATGAGTTAATTGTTGATTTTGATTTGATTTCACAATATATCCAAGATGAACAAATTGCGAAAGATTTTTCGAATTACTATGATTTATACGCAAAATACAAATCCGATTACCAAGTTGAAAAAATTCTTTTGGGAAAAGAAAATTTGGAAATTATAGATCGTGCTAGAAATGCAAAGTTGGACGAAAGGCTATCGCTGATTTCTTTATTATTATCTTCTATTGAAGAAGATACGAAACATATTTTGATTTTAGAACAAGCAATTCGACAAATTATTCCTGAATTAAAAGGAGAAATTGAAGAATATGCAATGTTTATTGATTCTCGTATTGCGTTTTATAAGAAAGAATGTCAAAAAACGGATACGCAAGAACATATTGATATATATTATGAAATGGTGAATTTATACGAATTGCTACTTCCGATTGTGCAAAAAGAAAATTCATACGATTCTATTAAGGTACAGCTTCAAATGGAGTTGATGGAATTAAAAGTTTTGGATAAAGAAATTCAAAAGAAATTAGAAAATGTATTTGTGTTTTTTGAAAAATCGTTTGGTTCTGGGCAAGAAATGTTGATCCTAGTTAGTGAGTTAACAGTTCGACCAAGCTGCTCTAAGTATATATATTCACATGGTTGTTCAAAATATTATCAATATAATAAACAATTATTGTTCGAAGATAAAAAGAACGACTTATTAGATCGTATCGATGCATTAAATCTATTAGAGTTTGAGAAGGAGGATTAATATGTCTAAGGTAAGTGATATGGTTCGTCAACAGTTTAAAGAAGGAGACGATATTCGTGATGCGGGTTTAGTAACACCAGAAGATATTGAAAGATATGATGATATTCAATATGGAGAAAATGCGACATGGCAGGTTTTGGATGTGTATAAACCAAAAGATAAGAAAGACGAAATGCTTCCTGTTATTGTTAGTGTTCATGGTGGTGGCTGGGTTTATGGAGACAAAGAACGTTACCAGTATTATTGTATGTCTCTTGCCCAACATGGATTTGCGGTTGTGAATTTTACCTATCGTTTAGCACCGGAATATAAATTTCCTCTGTCATTAGAAGATACAAATATGGTTTTTCAATGGGTATTAGATCATGGGAAAGAATATGGTTTGGATACAAATAATATTTTTGCACTAGGAGATAGTGCAGGTGCGCATATGTTAGCTATTTATACTGCGATTTGTACAAATAAAACATACGCTAAACAATTTCCTTTTACAACGCCAAAAAACTTTGTTCCTACGGGTATCGCATTAAACTGTGGTGCGTATAATATTGAATTGAAAAAGGGTGGAGAACCAGATTTAACAACCATGTTGATGGCTGACTTTTTGCCAAAAAAAGGAACGAAAAAGAGCTTTCTTTAATTTCTCCTATTAAATATGTGACAAAAGCGTTTCCACCAACATTTATTATGACAGCGCAATACGATTTCTTAAGAAACGATTCGCCTCTTCTTGCACAAAAGTTAAGCGAAAAGAACGTTCCGTTTATGTATCGTTTTTTTGCGGACAAAGAAGTGGAATTGGCACATGTTTTCCACTGTAATATGAAGTTGGATTTTGCACATATTTGTAACAAAGAAGAATGTGATTTCTTTAAGACATTAATAAAGTAAAAGAAAAAGCCCAAACGGGCTTTTTTTAACAATGTTCGTAAATATCTAAGATTAGATTTTTAGTGTCTTCCCAACCTAAGCAAGGGTCTGTAATGGATTTTCCATAAACACGGTCATCAGTGATTGGTTGGCATCCTTCAACTAAATATGATTCAATCATTAATCCTTTTACTAATTTTTTTAATTCGCTATTGTATTTTCTTGAGTGAAGAATTTCTTTTGCGATACGAATTTGTTCTTTATACTTTTTGTTTGAATTTGAGTGATTTGTATCGATGATAACAGCTGGATTAGCAAGATCTGAATTTTTATAAATGGATAAGATTTCCATTAGGTCTTCATAATGATAGTTAGGGTGGCAAACACCGTGTTTGTCCACAGCTCCACGTAAAATTACGTGTGATAAGTCATTTCCGCTTGAAGTTACATCTTGTGAACGGAAGATGAACTGATGCGAAGATTGTGCAGCTTTAATCGCATTGATCATAACAGAAAGATCTCCTGATGTTGGATTTTTCATTCCGACTGGGACATCACAAATGCTGCTTGTTAGACGGTGTTGTTGGTTTTCTACAGAACGTGCTCCTACCGCAATATAGGATAATAAATCATCTAAATAAGCTAAGTTTGCTGGATACAACATTTCGTCTGCACAAGTCAATCCACTAGCTTCAATCGCATGAATATGTAATTTGCGAATCGCAACAATTCCTTCGGATAAATCTGGTTCTTTGTCAACATCTGGTTGGTGTAGCATTCCTTTATATCCAGCTCCTGTAGTACGTGGCTTGTTTGTGTAAACACGAGGTATGATCATCAATTTATCCTTAACCACTTCATTTACTTGCCCTAATTTTGTCATATATTCAATTACTGCATCTTCTCGATCGGCACTGCAAGGACCAACAATCAGGATAAATCGATCGTCTTTTCCTTCAAAAATATCACGGATTTCTTTATCTCTTTGTTCCTTAATTCTTCTGAACTTATAAGGAAGAGGATATTCCGTTTTCACTTGTTCTGGTGTTAACAAGTTTGAGTTAACTTTCATTGACATAGTATAATACCTTCTTTCTCATAAAGTTGATTTTACTCCTTTTTCTATATATTGTCCATTTTTTCACAATCATTAAACACTATTCTTTGAAATAATGTGTATAATTATCCTATGAATTATGATCAGGCATTTAAAAGAATTGCGAGTTCAAAATTTCGATCCTCTTTTCATCTTTCAAATAAAGATAAGGAATATGTTCGTAAAAAGGGAATGGATGTTATTGAGAGACATGCCAGAGACTTTGTGAAAGAACGATTTGCTCCGAAAAATATTGTAAACGATGGAAAACAAACCCCATGGAAAGGTCATCCTGTTTTTATTGCCCAACATGCGTGTGCTTGTTGCTGCCGAGGTTGTCTTCATAAGTGGTATCGTGTCCAATTAGGGGTAGAGTTAACCGCTTTACAGCAAGAAAAAATTGTTCGCCTTTTAATGGAGTGGATTAATGGAGAAATGAAAAAGGATGTTAATGCGCAATAGATACGATTACATCCTCATTTTCATATACTATTCTTGTTTGTGAATTTTTGGTTGTATCCAAAGAGAATAAGCCTTGAGATAAACCGATTCCAGAAAGTTTTACGAGACTTTCTTTTTTTGTCCATATTCGAAAAAATTCTCTTTCTTTTTCGAGACTTTCTTGAATATTTTTTTGTTCGTTGAAAGAACAGACTTTTTCTAGTAGCCTAGGATTTATTTTTCTCATATCTTGAATATCTATTCCGATTGGCTGATCACTAATGGCACACACACATCCTTTATCACAGTGACTGATGTTGAAATAGTAGGGGAACCCTGAAATTGTTGGTTTTCCATTCTTTTCGTAGGTGAATTCATATTTCTTTATTGGTAGATTCATTTCTTTGCATAAGGATAAAAAAAGTACATAAGACAGAATACAGTTGATTTTGTCTTTTTCTTTTTTATAGTTATATGCCTTTTTTATTCTTGATTCTGGAAGCAGTAATTCTAACTGGTTTAAATATGATTCATCTATTTTTTCATATTGATTAAAAAGGCGAATTTTTATCATAGATTTATTCCTTTATTTTTTGTTGAACAAATGCATTGGTAAGTTCTTCTAATAAAATCATTTTTTTATATGTTTCTTGGTTTGAATACGAAATTCTGTGAATGATTTTTGAAACAAATTTCTTTTCTTCAATGATTTGAAAGGATTCTTTGAAGTTGATATCGAAGAAGTAAGCAATGTAGCTTACCCAATAGTCTATTTTTGTCTTGCGGTCGGATAGTAAGACAGATGATTTTTTTAAGCAAGCTTCCCATACTTTTTCACTTATTGCTTCACTTCCGACTTCTTCTATTGTTTCGTTTAACAATATTTCGATAGAATCGTGTAGTTTTACTCGACAATTATCAAGTTTGTCAGCATCTCGAATCATTTGACAAAAAAACATTGTTCTTGGGTCTAATGAAGGGTCTAGTTGATAGTCGCTGTGATGATAAATGGCTTGATAAATAATTTCATCGTATGTATCGTCTTTAACAAATTGACGAATAAATTGATTCTTTTTTAATAATTCAACACCATAATGAGCATGAGACATAGTTGTGTGTTCAAAACTATCGTATATTCGGACTTGTTCGAATCGCCCGATATCGTGTAGTAATGCGATTAATAAAGATAAATCAGTATCTTCATTGTTGAGCATCATTTTTTCGCAAATCAACTGCGTATAGTATACAACTCCATATGTGTGTATGATTTTAAGGGATATTTTGGGATTGTTTCGATCAAATGTACTAAGATATTTTTCAAAAGCTTGTTTAGCATATTTAATATTAATCATATTCTCATTGTAACGGATTTTCTGAAAATATGAAAATAGAGTAAGTAAAAATATGTGTACTATGGTAAAATAAGTTAAGAATTACTTAACAAGTTTTTAGGAGAATGTGGTATGGAAAAACAATTATTCACAAATGACATTATTTTGTCATGGTTACAGTATTTTGCGAAAAATACACCGGTAGATTTAGAAAAGGTAAAAATGTTGGATATTACAAGAAAGAATAAAAATATCATTCCAACAGTTGAATCGCATCGTATTGTACTTGTCTTTACTGAAGCTGGTAATCAAGATATTTTCTATAATATGTGGAATGCTGGTTTAGGAGATTGTGATGTTTATTATAATGAAGGGTCTGAACCAATGGGTGAAGTAAAATGTGATAAGGTCATGAATATGATCGATCGTGGAATCAATGCTTCAGCAGGTATGTTGATTGTGAACGATAAGGCACGTAATACGTATAAGATTGGAATGGATAATACAAGCTTTATGCGTGGATCTGTTCGTTATGTTGGTAGTGAAATTCGTTCTGTTATTTTGAATAAAATGCACGTTGGTAGACAAGATGATATTATTATCATAAGTGGAGAAAGTATTGCGATTGAGTCGGCAATTATTGCGGTTGAAGGAAGCATTATTGCGGTTGAATATAATCAAAAAGATCGTGAGACAATGGAAGCGAATATTGAACATTTTGGTCTTCAAAACGTGACGGTTGTCGATCATGTTGATGCGAATACATTAAAAGATTGTGCAGTTCCTTGCACTGCGTTTATGGTAGCTTCGGCTAGCTTAGAACAAGAATTAGATTGTTTGACTCGATTAAATCCGAATATTAATGTAGTAGTGTATACATTGGATTTAGGAGTAGCCGGTCATATTTCAAAAGTATTTGAAAAATATAGTATTGAAGATATTGAAATCATTCAGATTGCGGTTTCTAAATTGAACTCTAAAAACTCTTTTGTCCAAGAACCTGCTCCATGGATTATTTCTGGTAAAGCAAATCGTTAAAAAAGCAACTGTTGTGCATACAACAGTCTTTTTTTTCGAATAAAAATATAGTATAGTATCTTGCGCAAAGAGAGGTTAAATATGCCAACTTTAGAACAAGAAATTAACCGTCGTCGTACGTTTGCGATTATTTCGCACCCCGATGCTGGTAAAACTACATTAACAGAAAAACTATTATTATATGGTGGAGCTATCCAACAGGCTGGTTTTGTAAAGGGAAAAAAGAATTCAAAACACGCTGTGTCTGACTGGATGGAAATTGAAAAACAAAGAGGAATTTCGGTTACTTCTTCTGTATTGCAATTTGAATACGATGGATATTGTATCAATATTTTGGATACACCAGGTCACCAAGATTTCTCGGAAGATACGTATCGTACTTTAATGGCTGCGGATAGTGCAGTTATGGTTATTGATGGTAGTCGTGGGATCGAACCACAAACTCGTAAATTATTTAAAGTTTGTGCAATGCGTCATATTCCTATTTTTACGTTTATTAATAAAATGGATAGAGAAGCTAAAAATCCTTTTGACTTAATGGAAGAATTGGAATCCGAATTCGGTATTGGAACATATCCAGTAAACTGGCCTATTGGTTCGGGAGATCGTTTCAAAGGTGTTTATGATCGTGAAGCCAAACATATCTTAGCTTTTGATAACAGTGGTCGCGGTCGTAGTATTGCGGAGAAAATCGAAGTTGGAGTTGAAGATACAGAAGGTCTTTACAATGTGATTGGTGAAGAATTAGCAGATCAATTGATTGAAGATATTGAGTTGTTGGATGGAGCAAGCTATGAATTTGATATTGATCAAGTTCATAATGGACAATTATCGCCAGTATTCTTTGGATCGGCTCTTACAAATTTTGGGGTAGAACCTTTTCTTCAAAATTTCTTAAATATGACGCCAACTCCATTGGCTCGTAAAGCTGGTGAGGATGAAATCGATCCTCAAAATTCCGAGTTCTCGGCTTTCGTATTCAAAATTCAAGCAAATATGAATAAGGCACATCGTGATAGATTGGCTTTTATGCGAATTTGTTCAGGGAAATTTGATAAAGAAATGAATGTTTACCACGTTCAACGTGGAAAAACAATGAAACTTTCTCAACCGCAACAAATGATGGCCCAAGAACGTGGTGTCATTGATGAAGCGTATGCAGGAGATATTATTGGAGTTTTTGATCCAGGTATTTTCTCAATCGGAGATACTGTTTGTTCGCCAAAGATGAAAGTGAAATTTGATAACATTCCAACATTTGCACCAGAACATTTTGCCTTAGTTATTCAAAAGGATACTTTAAAACGTAAACAGTTTGTCAAAGGAGTAACCCAAATTGCCCAAGAAGGAGCTATTCAGATTTATACAGAACCTGCTAGCGGGGTTGAAAAAGTATATGTCGGAGTTGTTGGGGTTCTTCAATTTGAAGTTTTAGAACATCGTTTAAAATCGGAATATAATGTTGAAATTATTCGTAATACCCTTCCTTATGAAGAAGTACGTTGGATTCAAAATGAAAACATTGATCCTAAGTCTTTAAAATTATCGATTGACTCAAAATTGGTACAAGACTTTAAAGGAAATTATTTGATTTTATTCAATAGTATTTGGACCGTTCGTAATGTGCAAGAACGTAACCCAGGATTGATTTTATCAGAAGTAAATGTAAACAATTAAAGAAGCAGGATATTCTGCTTCTTTTGTATTATAAAACCGACAAGAAATTGTATATCAAAAAAAGACAAGTATAGAA
>JAUNDJ010000044.1 GCA_030526175.1 Bacillota bacterium | reverse complement strand
CTTCGGGTCACACCGTTCTCTGGAACAAATAGTTACTTGTCGCTGTTAAGCCAACGCATCGTTCTTTTTTTTATACGCTACAAAAAAAGAGGAAATTAATTCCTCTAAACTTAGCGAATATAGACATCGTTAGTGATAATTCCACGCGTTAGATCTTCATCCTGATAGCTATCCCGAAGATAATCCGAAAGCTGTTGCACACTCAAGAAACCATCGCCATAATCTTCTAAGATTTGAAAACGCGTTTCATCAAAAATGGCTTTAGAAAAAGCTTCTTCTCTAGTCCATCCATTTTTCATGCTCACAAGCATCGAATTGACGATTTTACCAATCTCTTCTAAATAGATGGATGAAATCTTGTCTTTCGAACGCGTATCAATGCATCCATTTTCATCTTCATAATAGATCTGAGAAAAAGGAAGGTGCAAAAGGATATCGTACACTTCCTTAGAAGCTTGAATATTAAGAATGTTTGTTTCCATTAGTATTCCACCCCAAAATACGCTTGAATCGCTTCTTCACTTTCTAATAAAACAATAGGTTCACCCTTCGCAACTAACTCTCTAGCTTTGGTTTCTTTCGAACCCGCATCGGCACCAATTAAAACCGCTGTAGTTTTTTTCGAAACCGAACCCGCACATTTACCACCTTTTTTCTCAATGATTTCCTGATAGAATTTTCGCGAATTCGCCAAAGTACCCGTAATCACAAATGTCTTCCCTTTTAATTCCGAAGAATGCACTTCCACCTCTTTTGGCTTCACACCTTGTTCCATCAAAGTTTGAATCATTTTTAGTACATTCGAATTGGAAATATAATCCATGATATTTTGAGCCATAACTTCCCCAAAATCTTCCATTTCAATCAATTCTTCAAAAGTAGCTGATAAGAAATGCTGCATCGAAAGGAATCGTTGTGCCAAATCCTTTGACGCTTTTTTTCCAATCTCTGGAATGGACAAACTATAAATGAATTGCCACAATTCTGGATTCTTCGTTTTCTCAATTGATTTTAATAAATTATCCACTTTTTTCTTACCAAACTTAGGAAGTGCCTCTAATTCTTCTCTTTTTTCCAATAAAGAATAAATCGAAGGGATGTCACTCAACAACTGATTTTCAAATAAAGTATCTACGATACCTTCTCCCAAACCAACAATATTCATCGCATCACGAGACGCATAGTGGGTAATTTTACCTTTAATTTGAGCGGAACAAAATGGATTTTCACAATAATGTAAAGGATATAGTTCTTTGATCGGACTACCACAAACTGGACAGACTTGTGGAAGTCTAAACGAATCCTTAGCCTGTATATCTTCTTCCGCTAATAAATTATGGGCTTTCACTTCCACAACACGAGGAATCACATCGTTACTACGTTCCACCAAAATTGTATCGTTATACTGCAAATCCATTTGTTTCATATAATCGAAGTTATTTAATGTGGCACGATTAATCTTTGTTCCTCCTAAAGAAATCTCTTCAAATTCAGCCACTGGTGTGATACGCCCGGATTTTCCCACTTGCCAGACGACACGCAAAATACGCGTTTCTTCTTGGAGCGGCTTAAACTTATACGCAAAAGCCCATTTTGGTCCTTTTTCCGACATACCAATCTCATCTCGTAATTTTTTCGAATTGACCTTGATCACCAATCCATCGCAAACCGCTTGCGGAAATTCTTTCGACGCATCCATCAATACATTAAAACCTTCAACTTGTTGGATATATCCATTCAATTGGGATTCCACACAAGCCTTTAATTCTTCCCAAGAAGAAGCCACGACAAAAGGAACGATTTGGAAGCCAAAAGCCTTTAAAATCTTAACATTGTCACTGTCCTTATCCGATATGTCAACATTTGTTTGTCCCATATCATAGAACATAACTTGCACCCCTTTGCCTTTTACATCTTTCGGCTCAATTTGTCGCATAATACCCGCAACCGCATTACGAGGGTTTGAATAATTTTCCATCAGATGTTTTTTAAAATAATCAAAAGGAATGATGGCTTCTCCACGAACTTCCAAATCAAACGATTCAAGCGAATCTGGATAGATTGTATCTGTATTCTTAAAGTTATCGGTAATTAAATCTCCAATGTATCCATTTCCACGCGTTGCTGCGTTAACCAAAATTCCATTTTCATAGTTGATGTTACAAGTAATTCCATCCAGTTTCGGTTGAATGATTACTTCCGTACCATTGCCACCGCATTTTTCATAGAAATCTTGTAGCTCACTGATTTCTTTAGCCTTCTTATCAATCGATAATAAAGGCGATTTATGCGTAATTTTAGGAAGACCTGTTGTCGTTCCTGCTTGGTTTCCCGCCCCAACTCTTCTTGTTGGAGAATCCGCAATTAAGGCATACTCAGGATACTCCTTTTCTAAAGCAACATATTCTTCGTACAAACGATCGTATTGGGCATCGCTGATTTCCGATACGCCTTCTTCATAATATTGCGTATCGTATTTACGAAGTAGTTCTTTTAATTCATCTATTCTTTTCATAAAATATATTCCTTTCGAATATTGTTTTTTATACGCTAATTAGTATACACAATTTCCCAATCGCTTAAAACAGAAAAACTGCCTAAGCAGTTTTGTTCTATAAGTTATTTTGCACCCAAGTACCAATTTCCTTCATCGCCGCATTGCTTCTTGGCATAGGAAGTTGTTGGAATACGTGCCATCCGTTTTCAAAAATATCCAACTTACAAGCAACACCACTTTCCAAAAGCTTTTTAGCCAACGCGGTACTATCGTTTAATAAGATTTCACTTTCCCCGACTTGAATGTAAGTCTTTGGAAAATCGTGTAAATCCGCGAATAAAGGACTTAATTTAGGATTCGCATAATCTTTGACATGTCCTGCATACGCTTCACGAACCACACGAATATAATCCACCGTCAATAATGGATCGACATCTTGTTTCGTCTCATACGTAGGAGAAGTCATAGTCATATCGGTCCAAGGACTCAATAAGACAAGTGCTGAAGGTAATAGACGCTGGTTATTTTTTAGATGCAAACAAAGTTCCAGAGCCATATTTCCACCAGCCGAATCCCCAATTAAAATGACATTTTCCGCACCATATCCAATATGCATTAAATAATTCCATACGGAAATCGCATCTTTTAACCCTTTTGGATACGGATTTTCAGGTGCCAAACGATATTCAAAAAATAATACGTCCAAACCACAGTACATAGCTAATTTATGCGCCATAATGCCTGCATACGTTAATGAACCACAAGTGTAGCCACCGCCATGACAATATAAGATCACTTTCTTTTGAAGATGAACATAATCGGGTTTTGCCCAGGCACAAGGAATCTTTTTAATCATAAAATTCGTTTGTGTTGTACCAATCGGTTGGGTAATCATTTTTCCCAATAGATCTTGGGCATCTCTTTGTTTCTTTAACCCTTCTGGTTCCATCGAAGGCGTACCTTCGGCTGCAGAATGCACAGCTTTGACAATTTTTAATATCGGATCTTCGTTATTTTCAAAATTAAATAATTTCATATACTCTCCTAAATATGTAGACGCTTTTGAATTTCCGTTAAGGTATTCTTTTCTCTAAACACAAATACACCAATTAAGGCAATTAATGCGACGGAGAAACAAATAACCCATTGAAACGATGGCGTTCCTAAATGTTTGATCACAATAAAGTTAATAATCGTAATGTCGCTATTTAAAAATATATAGACTAAATAATTATTTTTAAAACGCTTATCAAAAAATGAAAGGATAAAATTGACTAAAATATATACACTGACAATGTTAGGAATAATTTCTCGACTCGCCAAGGGCAAAAACCCCCAAAACCAGGCAGCATATAAAATATTTAAAATTAATAGCCACATGGTAAAAAATAAAATCTTAGGTAAACTGTGACTTTTTAAATAAAAATAAGAAACGAGCCAAAACATCGACACCAACAAAATGACGATGGGAGCACTAAAGTGCACATGCGTTCTAGACAAGCCTAAAAAATCAACAATCAAGGCAATCGCAATACAAGAAAATATCGTAAATTTAGCTATTTTATACAATAAACTTGCCTTTTTTTGATGTTCCCAAATCGGCCATACAAGCCCTTCGTCCACCCCTTGGATTGGACTTTGACACAAAGGACAAACGGTATCCATTCCTTTGACATGGATCTTACAATATGGACAATATTTCATAAACAATCCCCTTTTTTACGAACGAACCACATCGGTTGCTGAAACAGTAATTTCAATACTACGAGAAGACAATTCACGAATTAAAGTTTTTAAAACACTCGTATTCCGATACGCACTACTGATACCAAAAACTAAATCGTCTTCATAGCTCGTTACAGTTATAAAAAGCTTTTCCGTACTGCAACAAGCCGAATAGCTCTCAATATGACTCTTCATCAAATCTGGCACTTGAATTTTACCAACATTGGAAAGCGTAGCCGAAACCCCTTGTTGTTCTTTTTTCGAAAAAAAGCCAACCACAGGATTTTTTATTGCCAAAGGAACCATACGAATCAGTAGAAAACGCTCTAATTTTTGAAAACGATCCATACGAATCTTCACTTTTTCCGGCTCAATTTCTTCTTTCAATTGTTTATTAAAATCGGCTGCCAGCGATTCAATTGTTTCCTGGCCCGTAAAAACATGGGTTATATAGATGGAATTAAAAAAGTTTCTTGCGGTTGAAGACTTATAAAAATTTCGTAAATTTACTGGAACCGAAATCGTGACGGGTTTCCCTTTTTTACGTGCCAAAGCTGGCATATCCTCATAAATAGCCATGGCTAATAAAGCAGCTAAATACGAACTCATAGAAACATGCGCTTGTTTAGCCAGACTAAGAACCGCCTTTACCGACATATGGGCTTCAAAAAATTGTTCTTGTTTATAAGGAAGCTTGGGTCCTTGAATTTGATACGCCTTTTTCGTTTTCGAACTCACTTCCCCTTTTGAATTTTCATAGTTTTTCTTAAAACTATCTTGTGTCATATCGTCCGCAGCAGCCCCACCATAAATAGAAAGCTCGCGCATTTCCTCTGGATATTTTATCTTTAAGTAATTCTGAACAATAATATTTAAAAATTCTAGACCGCCGGTTCCATCCGTCAGAGCATGAAACATATCTAGATTAATCCGATTTTGCCAATAGGTAACACTATAATGTAATGGACCTTTCCAGTTTGGACCATATAATAATGGACAAGGTCTTTGAAACTCTTCTCGAACTTTCACTTCTTCTTTGGAAGCTTCAAAATAATGCCAGAATAACCCCTTATGAATCTCCACCTGGAATTGCGGGCGTTCAATGGCCGTTAAATGAACCGCTTCTTGTAAAATAGCCGGGTCCACAGCTTCTTTTAATGTGCAACTAAGTCGAATGCTACGTGTATCACGTTTATTGTACGTAGCCAAAAACACTTTTGCGACGTTATCGACTTTATACCATAAATTATTTTCCATTCTACTCTCCAAACATATATAAAATATTATACCATACAACCCAAAGAAAAAAGAGTGCAAACTAATGTTCACACTCTCCTAAGAAGAATCGACCCCTAAATAAATAGATGCCTAAGATCATATTAAATAGTACCGCCGAAAAAGTACTAAAACGTTCAAATAGTCCAAATACAGATTTT
Source organism: Bacillota bacterium (assembly GCA_030526175.1). Classification (GTDB taxonomy): domain Bacteria; phylum Bacillota_I; class Bacilli_A; order Erysipelotrichales; family Erysipelotrichaceae; genus Floccifex. The sequence goes on along the minus strand of JAUNDJ010000044.1, from coordinate 17,234 downwards.
GGAAAGAAAGCGGTTCCCATCGGTCCCATCAACATCAAGATCAAACAAACAAATGCCCATTTGGAAAGTGAATAAAGTCCTTCCTTCTTTGCTCCCCAACCAATTAGAACCAACGCGAATAAAGACAATAGCACAACCAATACCGTTACGATAAGATGCATGCCATTTTGAAAAGAAAAAGCGTTCTGATTTTCTACCCAAGGAAACATCGTATAGCCAACATTACAGATCCATTCCATCATCGCAAAAGAGTAAACACCCATTTTCAAAGCGCGATTTTTAAAAGAAGGAATGGCTAAACAAACACCCATAACACAAATAAGAGCGCAAGGTCCAAAAAGTGCATTGAGTTGATTTGCCAAATCCTGACTCGGTGCTCCTTTAGCACTTAAATCACTTATTGCCATACTTAACCAATCATACCCAGGATAGGCAAGCGGTGAAAATATAACCATACTACTATACGAAATAAGACTAAGGATTCCAAACAATCCCAACCATCGAATTCTTTTTTCCCACATAATCTATCCTTTCTCATATTTACTCGAAAATTCTTTTATAAATGTCTCTAATAGAGAATTCTCAATCTCTTTTTGACAATGATTGGCATCTTGTTCATATTCTATCAAGGCATGCACTCCCATCGCAAAAACTAGAGCTGCCGCATCGGGATTTTCAAAATGCGCAATCTTTTTGACCTCACAAGCATAAAAAAGACTTTTAGTCGCTTGGATCATCGTTTCTGTTTCTTTTACTAATATTTGAGATGCCATCGGATCCATAGCCCGTTGGGATTCGATGACCTTATAAAACATCTCCATATGTTTATCACTATTTATTTTTTTATACGACTGGACAGCCATCCATAACACTTGAGAAAAGGAATGACCTTCCACCATTTTTCCATAATCTACAATTTCACTTCCCTGTTTCATTTTCGCTTTTGCCCGAAAATAACTATACATATTTTCAATAATTTCCTCTTTCGAAGCATAATGCGAATACAAAGAAGACTTTTTTAAACCCACTTTTTGAGCAATCTGTGACATCGAAATCTTTCCTAAGCCTTTTTCTTCTGCCAGTTCCAAAGTGGCAATCAAGATTTTTTCTTTCATAAGATACTACCTTCCTATCGTCATTATACGACCGTTCGGTCGCTTTTACAACAACATCAACAAAAAAATCGTTAAAAATTCGCATTCTACGAAAAAATCCGAAACTTAATGTATACTAGTATCCGGAAAGGTGGGGATATTTTTGGTTAGTGAAATACTGACAGCCAATATTTTTGGCATCTGTCTTTTATTAATTCTTTTATATGGTTCCCTTTTTGAATACAAAGAAAAAAGTAAGAAGAAAAACTGGTATATTTTTTTATTATGTACTGGATTGTATTCGCAAATAATCGATGCGATAACTTGCGATTTACGTTTATATGAACTCTCTCCCAAAGCTTATCAAATGGTTATTCTACTTGATTATTTGAGTCCATTTATCATCATTTTATCTTTTCAACAATATATTTATACGTATATGGGAGTCAAAAGTGATCATTATAAAAAATTCCGAAATTTTGGTATTTTCTTAATTGTATCTTTATTCATAGTCAATTTCTTATTAGGAATTCGTGGACAGTTATTTATTTTTGAAAATGGGCAATATACACATGGTCTATTCTATATTCATTATCTAGTCTCTTATTTCGTAGTCATTCTTTATTCATTTATCGTTATGGGTATTAGCGTAAAAAAGATTGGTTTACACGATACAATTGCGACTTCCTTATTCTTTATCATTCCTATCATTGCACTAATTGTGAATATGATTTGGTACGAAGCCGAGTTCACCATTCCATCTACGGCTTTAGCTATGTTGGTGATTCATATCATGTTACGAAGTGAAAGAGAGAATACCTTGATTGAAAACGAAGTAAACACAAAACGATTAATGCACCTAGACGAATTGACAAAATTAAACAATCGATTGGCATTTAATCAATTCATTTCCCATTTAAAATGCGAAAATATAGGTATTATTTTTGCGGATATCAATGGATTAAAGTATGTGAACGATCATTTTGGACACATGAAAGGCGATTCCTATATATTAGAATTCTCAAAAATTCTTCTTCAAGTCTTTTCAAAAAGAAGATGTGTATCGAATCAGTGGCGATGAATTCTTTATTCTTTGTCCGCAAATTTCCCTTCAAGAGTTTGAAACAAAGTTGAGTCAAATCAAATCGCTGTTGTTGACACCAACACCAATTGCTTCCTTAGGCTCAGCATATGGAAACGAAGAAGACTTTTATTCATTATGGGAACTTGCCGAAAAAGAGATGTATGAAGAAAAAAGAAAATTTCATGATCTCTATCCAGAATATAGCCGATATCCAAAGGACACAATTTAGTGTCCTTTTTTTGTGACAAAAAAAGTTCTCCGAAGAGAACTCTATCATCTATCCTTTGTAGGAACCTGTCATAGCTTTTAATACGTTGATTTCTTCTTCAGAAAGAACGTTTTTCATTTGAAGACCTTCTGCCATGTCCACGTCTTTTGTACGACCATCCCATTGAACAATCACACGATTTGTTTTTCCTTCTGCTAAAGCACTAACCGCTGCATAACCCATACGAGTTGCCGTAACACGGTCACGCGCTGTAGGTGCTCCTCCACGTTGGATATGTCCTAATACAGTCACACGAGGATCCAATCCTAATTTTTCATGAATCATTTCCGCTACTTGTTGAGCAGCATCCCCATTTCCAACGACTTCGTTATCCAAAGTACCATCTAAGTGACGTTTTGCTCCTTCGGCAACAATAACCATGAAGTGCGTACGACCTGCAAAACGAGCGGCACGAATTTTTTCTGCAATATCGCTATCAAAATTCCAAGGATTTTCTGGTACTAAAACAGCTGTAGCCCCTGTGGCAATACCCACATATTGAGCCAAGTTACCAGCTCTGTGCCCCATGACTTCAATAACCGAACAACGTTCATGAGATTGCATTGTATCACGAACCTTGTCAATCGCATCAATTGCGGTATTGGCAGCCGTATCGTATCCCAATGAATAATGCGAACATCCGATATCGTTATCAATAGTTGCTGGAATACCAATCACCGAAATAGGATATTCACTTGAAAAAGCTAAACATCCGGCAAAAGTACCATCTCCACCAATCGCAACGATTCCATCTAATCCCAATAATTTACAAGTGTTATAGGCTTTGGCTCTACCTTCTTTAGTACGGAATTCATCACTACGAGCTGTATATAAAATAGTTCCCCCACGATTGATAATGTGAGCAACATCAGACCCTTTCATATACATAACATCTCCATGAATCAATCCGTTCCATCCACGACGAATCCCAATAACTTCAATGCCCATATAAATGGCGGTTCTGACAACAGCACGAACAGCCGCATTCATTCCAGGAGCATCCCCTCCAGAAGTTAAGACTCCAATTCTTTTTACTTTGTTTTCCATAAGAATAAACTTCCTTTCGATTTCTTACAAATTCATTCTAAAGTCCCTTGGATTTATTTGCAAGATTTAAATGTGACTTTTTTCACAAAATTTACATTCTTTTCAAAACGCTTACATTTACGATTTGATACAAAAAAATTTTTTATTTTTTCTGTGAGCAATTCATTTTACATTAGTAGGGATTCATAATATAATAAGTGCAGTTAATACATAAGGAGGAAATATTATTATGGCAAAATTTGTATGTAAAGTTTGCGGTTACGTATATGAAGGTGACGCTCTACCTGAAGATTTCAAATGTCCAGTTTGTAAAGTACCTGCAAAAATGTTCGAAGAAGTAAAAGGAGAAATGAAATTAGCTGCTGAACACGAATTCGGTGTTTATGCGAAAACTGTTAAAAACAATCCAGATATCTCTGAAGAAGATAAAAAATACATCTTTGATCAATTAATGGCTAACTTCCAAGGTGAATGTTCAGAAGTAGGTATGTACTTATGCATGGCTCGTATCGCTCACCGTGAAGGATATCCAGAAATCGGATTATATTGGGAAAAAGCAGCTTACGAAGAAGCAGAACACGCTGCTAAATTCGCTGAATTATTAGGAGAAGACTTAGAACCTAATATGACAGATTCAACTAAGAAAAACTTAGCTTGGCGTGTAGATTGCGAATTTGGAGCAACTGCTGGTAAATTCGATTTAGCGAAATGTGCTAAGAAAAACAACTTAGATGCAATCCACGATACAGTTCACGAAATGGCTAGAGACGAAGCTCGTCACGGAAAAGCTCTTCAAGGATTATTAGAAAGATACTTTAAATAAGATGATTCTTTCCGCTTATACCTTTGGGTATAAGCTTTTTTTGTGTAAAAGAAAAAGAAGCGTAATGCTTCTTATTGTTGAATATCCACCGGCTCAAAATCTTGAAGAGATGCCAAGAAGCCATGTTCATCCAATTGTTTCTTAATCAAATCTAAAATCACATCCGTTGGTGCACTCACTGTATGATAATGATATCCATCGGTAATATTCTTTAATAACGAAGAACTCCCCGTTCTAATTCCTTCCAAAAATACATCGATATCGTTTCGTGAACGAATATTTAATTCAACACGAATCACATCGTACATACGATGGTAGACAAAGACATCTTCGACACAACCTCCGAAGTCCACAATCAATCGCATTTCTTCCTTTGTTTGTTCGTCGTTATGCTTCACTTTAAAAACACGACTCACTTTTTGAATCGCATTCAAAATATAACCATGATTGGTAGAAATCAGATCGTACTTTTGCGCTCGCAATAAGGCAATGTCTTGAACAATAACTTGTCTGGAAACCTTAAACTCTTTTGCCAAATCCTTTCCCGCAATAGGTGATGGCGCATTTTTTAAACGATCGATAATCAATGCACGTCTTTCTTCCCCTTTCATAAAGTCTCCTTTCCTATACAAATGACAAGACAAATGTCATCTAAATAATGACAGATTCATGCATTCTATGCAACTATTTATGAAAAAAGGTTCTCATATTCACAATATACGAGAACCATTTCCTTATTCTTGAATGACACAAACCGTATCAATTCCATAATGTTCCATAATATGTATGGCTTCTTGATGAATCCTTTCCCCCGAAACGACTACAGGGATTGCAGGAGGACAAGAAACGACTGGACTGGCACAAATTCTTCCTAAAGAATCGTGAATATCAAGAATCTCATTTTTCGAAAAAATAGCTTCGCGAATAGAACATACTTGTTCCCATTGTCCCAATGGAAGTATTTTTTCTTCTTTTGCCTTGTTTCGATTCATACCCAATACTTCCACTAGACGATAAAGATCTTCCACTTTATTCTGTGGTGTAAGCATCAATACCAACGTATTCGCATCCGCATATTCACATTCCATATTATGCGTTCGTAAAAGATTTGCTAAGTCAAAACCAGACTGTTTTTGGGTTGCTTGTATCGAAATACGAAGCGGATCGCTAGGAAGAATCTTCCAACCATTTTGTACCAATATACTTTTTATACGAGAAATGACTTGAATGATTGTCGCTAAATCTTTTGGAAATGCATCTTCTAAATAGGCATTGCATAAATCTAAAGACTGCAAAATCAAATACGAAGGACTTGTCGAACCAAATAAACACAAGGCGTGTTTGACATATGGTTCCATCTCTTTCATACGATTTCCTAAATGAAGATACGCTCCTCCCGTTAATACGGGTAAGGTTTTATGCGCCGAATCACAACACAAATCCGCTCCTAAATGGATTGGATGTAAATTTTCTTCTAAAAAGTTTAAATACGCACCATGGGCATTATCCACCACCAACAAACAATCGTGTTTATGACAAACATTCGCCAATTCTTTTATATTCGCGATATTGCCTAAATAATCTGGACTCGTAATATAGAAGGCTCCAATCTTCCCATTTCTTTTTATTAATTCTTGTTCCAATTGAATGGCATCTATTGGACAAGAACATAAGCTGGAAGATTTGGAAAATAACCACTCCACTTTCATATCACAAAGAGCGGCTCCATAGACAAAAGCCTTATGAACATTACGAGCCGCTAAAATCACTTTACCAGGTTTCATTTGTGTCACTAAATACAACATAGCTTTAATGCACTGGCTCGATCCTTCGCAAGAATAATACGTGTGAAAAGAACCAAAAAGCTTTGTCGCATTCGCTTCACTATGAGCAATAATATCATCTGCCTCATACAAAGAATCGGCACCTTTTACTTCTGTTATATCCAAGGATTCCATTCCCAAAAAGTTTTGTCCTTTATGCCCTGGCATATGGAAACGAATGGTCTTTTGATACTTTTGGACAAAGTCAAAGATTGGTGTATTCATTAATATTTTTCCGTTTTTTCTGCGACTTGCATCATAATCGCACATTCAATACGTTTACGGAATAATTCACAACCAGGTTCATACGTTCCTAAAATAGAACCAGAAGCATGGAAGGCATTGGCTGCACAACCACCAGAACAATATAATTTTGCCCAACAATCTTCACAGTCTTTACGAGCATACGCATTGCAGCTTCTAAAATCTTCACGAAGTGCAGTATTCGTTACACCATTCCAAATATCTCCTAATTTATATTTTTCTTCCCCAACAAATTGGTGACAAGGATATAAATCTCCCCAAGGTGTTACAGCCATATATTCAGTTCCTGAACCACAACCAGAAATACGTTTATAAATACAAGGTCCTTCGGTTAAATCTAACATATAGTGATAGAAAGTAATCGGTTTTCCTTCTTTTTTTCGACGGATCATATCTTTTGCCAAGATTTCGTATTGTTCTTTAACAATTTCCATATCTTCTTCTGTTAATCCAGCTGGATCTCCAGGGGCACAAACCACAGGTTCCATACTTAATTCTGTAAAACCTAAATCCGCCATATGGAATACGTCTTTTGTGAAATCCGGATTGGCGTGTGTGAAAGTACCACGCATGTAATATCCTTTTCCACCACGAGATTCCACTAATTCTTGAAATTTAGGAACAATCGTATCATAGCTTCCTTTTCCAGCATAATTGACACGTAAACGGTCGTGGATTTCTTTACGACCATCTAAAGAAAGAACCACATTACTCATTTCTTTATTCGCAAATTCAATCACATCGTCATCAATCAACATTCCATTTGTCGTTAATGTGAAACGGAAATTCTTGTTGTGTTCTTTTTCAATACTACGAGCGTATTCCACCAATTTCTTACAAACATCCCAGTTCATCAATGGTTCCCCACCAAAGAAATCGACTTCTAAGTTTCTTCTAGTTCCAGAATTTGCCACTAAGAAATCCAAAGCTTGTTTCCCCACTTCAAAAGTCATTAGTGCACGGTCCCCATGATATTTTCCTTGACTCGCAAAACAATACGAACAATTTAAGTTACAAGTGTGGGCTACGTGTAAACATAACGCTTTCACAACATTTCCCGATTTCTCTTTTAACTTACCAGCCATATTCGCATACGTATCCGGTGTAAATAATTTACCCGCTTTTTTTAAGCTTTCAATATCTTCTAAACAATAACGTAAGTCTTGTTCCGTTACATCTTCACGATGACTATATTTCTCTAACATTTGTTTAATAATCTCTTCGTGATCTGTGTTTTCATAAAGGGCAATCATATCATAAGCCACTTCATCCACAGCATGCACAGACCCTGAACAAGTATCTAAAACAATGTTGTATTCATTTAATTTATATTGATGTATCATATCTCTTTCCTTTTCTAATCAAAATAAGGACGCCTCTTTTCAAGGCGCCCATTAAGGTAATAACCTCACTATTTTTGGTTTTCGCAAGATTGGTTAGCAACACCACAACTTGTCTTACAAGCAGATTGACAAGAAGTTTGGCATTCACCACATCCACCATTCACTGCGCTCTTACAAAGATCGCGAGTTTCTAAAGTTTGGATTCTTTCCATAATTTTACCCTCCTCGAGCATGAAATAACTTCCATAAAAAATATAACATAGGATTTTTGGCAAGTCAATTTTGCCTTAGATAATTTTCTGTGTACTACGTTTTGGTGCCAATGGCATTTCCCAAGCTTCATGATCGGTATGAAGCACTTGGTGTGCTGTGTGTGAACAAGGTTCTTGTAAGAACTCATCGTACGCTTTTAACACGTCTTGATTTTCGTGTGAGAAACGAATTGGCATATTTTTGTCTAAGAAATATAGATGTTCTAAACGAGGTTGGACAAAATCTTTGTCTTCGTGAATTGGTTGTCCTCCTCCATTGACACATCCTCCTGGACAAGTCATAACTTCAACAAAGTCGTAGTGTACTTCATTTCGTTTAATGGCTTCAATTAGTTTTCGTACGTTCGCTAGTCCACTAACAACCGCAACTTTTAAATCAATGCCTGCGATTTGAACTTCAGCTTCCTTCCAAGCATCAAGTCCTCGCACATTTTTAAAGAAATCTGGCTCTGGATTTTCTTTTGTCAAGAAGTAGTGCGCACTTCTTAAAGCAGCTTCCATAACTCCTCCTGTGGCTCCAAAGATCACACCGGCTCCTGTTGTATCTTGGAATAGTGTATCAAAATAAGAAGATGGTAACATTTGTACATTGATATAAGATCGTTTAATCATACGTACTAACTCGCGTGTTGTAAGTACTAAATCGACATCCTTCCCGGCAAATTCTTCATAGTAGAATTCCATATTTGATTCTTGTTTCTTAGCAAGACAAGGCATGATAGAAATACAACGAATTTTATTGGCATCGATACCCATTTTTTGGGCAAAATACGTTTTTGTCATAGCTCCAAACATTTGTTGCGGAGATTTCGCACTCGACAATTGCCCAACCAATTCTGGATATTGCGACTTGATAAAACGGATCCATCCTGGACAACATGATGTAAACATTGGATAGCGAGTCAATTCCCCACTTGTATATCTTTGGATGAATTCATTGGCTTCTTCCATAATTGTCAAATCGGCAGAATAAACTGTATCAAAGACATAATCGGCTCCTAGGGCTCGAATGGCCGATACCATTTTTTCAACACTACCATCTTCTCTTGACAATCCTAAAGACTCTGCCCACGCAGAACGTACGGCAGGCGCAATTTGGACTACAGTTACAATGTCTTCATCGTGGAAAAAATCCCATGCCTTTTGCGTATCGTCACGTTCTCGTAATGCTCCTACTGGACAATGCGTAATACATTGACCACATAAAGAACAATCGGCTTCTTCAATCTTACGATTTAAGGAAACATCGACATCGGTTCTAGATCCTGTGTTAGATACATCCCACACTTTTAAATCTTGGATTTTGTCACAAACTTGGACACATCGCATACATTTGATACATTTGGATGCATCACGAATTAATGGGAATTCTTGATTCCATTTCTTTTGTATAATATTTTGTTGGAAAGGAAGATCTAAGATTCCTAAGTTGTTGGCAATATTTTGTAGCTCACAATTTTGCGAACGGACACAAGTGGCACATTTAAAATCGTGTTGAGAAAGAATAAATTCTACAGTTGTTTTTCTGGAATCCAATACTTTTTTGGAGTTCGTTAGAATCTCCATTCCTTCTTCTAAAACATTGTTACAAGCGGTAATCAATCTCTTTTTATTAACAAGCTCTACCACACAAACACGACAGGCACCGATTTCATTAATATCTTTTAAGAAACATAAAGTTGGAATGTGAACGCCTGCTAACTTACAAGCTTCCATAATCGTTGTTCCATGTGGAACGGAAATTTCCATTCCGTTAATTTTTGCGTTTACCATAACGATTCACGTCCTCCTTTAAAGATTCCATATCCAAAATGATCACATCGTAAACATTTGGATGCTTCTTGTTTCGCTTCTTTTTTGGACATACATCCTTCACATCCCTTAAAGTCATGTTTTCTTTCGTTCGCTTCGCGTTCTGGAAGTTCTACACGACCTGTTTTTTCTCGGTTTGTAAGGTTAATAGGTGGAATTTCTACATCCACTTGAATTTCATGGTGATATCCTAAGTATTCATCAATGTTGGCAGCACTAACCTTTCCAGCGGCAATGGCACGAATTACCGTAGATGGTCCAGTGGCACAATCCCCTCCGGCAAACATACCTGGCATCGCTTTAAATGCGGTTGTGGCATCGGATTTGATGATTCCTCGTTCTACTGGAAGTCCAAATTTTGCGAATGGTTCCGATTCAATTTGTTGACCAATCGCAACAATGATAATATCTGCATCAATCATATATGGTTTATCAACCGTCGCTTTCACGCTAGCACGTCCATTTGTGATTTTTGAAATCATTTGTGGTTGTACCCATAAACCACAAACGTTATTATTTTCGTCTTTTTCGATGCGTAATGGTGCTTTTAATCCTAATAATTCGGCTCCTTCGGCAATCGCTCCTTCAATTTCGGCAGGAAGAGCGGTCATATCCAAACGTCTTCTTCGATAGACAATGGATGTTTTTTCAGCACCCAAACGAATGGATGTACGAACGGCATCCATCGCAACGTTTCCACCTCCAATAACGCATACTTTTTTTCCTGTATAATCAATTTCTTGACCATATCCAACGTTTCGTAACAATTGGACCGCAGAAATTACACCATTGGCATCTTCCCCCTCAATGCCTAGCTTTTTATCTGTACTTGCCCCAATGGTTACTAGAGTAGCATCGTATTGTTGGTAAATTTCATCCAATGTGATGTCCGTACCAATTCGTTTTCCATGAATTACTTCTACACCAGTGGCAAGAATCGCATCGATATCTTCTTGAAGACGTTCTTTAGGAAGTCGATAGTTTGGAATACCATACATCAACATTCCTCCTAAGCGTTCATGCATTTCATAAACCGTAACTTGGTGCCCCATTAACTGTAAGAAATAAGCGGCACTTAATCCTCCAGGTCCTCCACCAATGACCGCAACCTTTTTCCCAGTCGATTCGGCACATTTTGGTGGTTCGACAATACCCGCATGATCGGCTGCCATCTTTTTAAGACCACGAATGTTTAAAGACGTATCTTTCATATTTCTTCGACAACGCATTTCACATGGATGTTCACAAATATGCGCACATGTAGTTGGGAACGGATTGTCTTTACGAATCAAACGAATCGCGTCAGCATATCGTTCTTCTCCAACAAGCGCAATATATCCAGGAATATCGACATGCGCTGGGCATAAAGATACACATGGTACTGGTAAGTTTAGTGTAGAAACACAACGATTGTTTGTGATATGTTCGATGTAATCTTCACGGAAACCAACTAGCCCTTTAAGAATCATTCTAGCGGCTTCAAATCCAATGGCACAATCGGCACTATCGACAATAGACTGTGCTGTTTTTTCAATCAATTCAATATAGGATAGATCGGCTTTTCCATCCAATACGTCTTCGATTAGTTCGGCTAATTTTTTGAGTCCAACACGACAAGGAACACATTTCCCACACGTTTGTGCATGACATAATCGTAAAAATTGTAAAGATAAGTCCACTGGACACAATCCTGGTGGACTGGCTGCAATTCGGTTTTCAATTTCTTTGTACAATTCTTCAACTAGTTTAGATGCCTTGTCTGGCGTATACATAGATAATCTAGTCATAATTTCATTCCTCACTTAACGAGTTCATCGTATCATCGTATGAAAGTCCTTTCAATATTGTGAAAGTTTAGTTTTTCACAATTTCTGAAACAAAATGAAAGGAAGGTTTCCACCTTCCTAATCTCTACTATTCAATTGTTTCCATGAATTTCTAAAAATCTGAATCTTCTCTAACAAATCCACCGATGGTTCGTGATTCGGATTCTCCTTTTTATCTTTTCGACAATCTAGACACATATTCGAAAACATCTGATTGGCTTGATTGGAATACTGAACAAACCAAAGAGGTAGTGAATCTTTTTCGCGAATTCTTTTTTGAATCTCGTTTAGTTCTAGCGTCTTGTTGTAACAAACCCAAGTCGATGGATACTCAAAAGGTTCCTTATGCCAGATTGACAAAAGGCTTTCTACAATATATAACCATTCATTCGCTATGTCGCTTTTCTGCGCGATTTTTCTCACTTCTTCATTCATTTTTATCATAATGATAATAATGAACCAAAAAACAATAATTTTGTCAATAAAAAACCAACAATTCGTTCAACTTGACCAATTTTACCAATTCTCTTTACATACTCTATACAAAGATTATACTAGAAGTACCAATACACCTTAGCAACAAAAAAAATAGAAAGGAACCAAGAGTACAAACCGATGCACACATAAAAAATAAAAAGTCGTATTAATTTCCCCCTATGAAACATCTTAGAAAGGAGTAATCATGAATAAATTCATTTATTAATGGGTACCAATATATAAATTCGAATATATGTTGGTACCTTTTATTTTTGTATTTCTCCCTTAAGAAGAATACTGATGCGCTTGTATACAATAGTTGTAAAGAATACAATGATGATTCCTTTTAATAAAGTAAATGGTACATTGAAAATCAATAAAGCTTGAGCAATGGATTTCACACTTGGTAAGATTACTTGATACATTTGTAGAACAGCAGCTTCTGGAAATCCTAAAATTGTATAATACATTGGATAGATCACAAAGTAGTTGATTGGTAAAGATACAACAGCCATCAATACCGCTCCAATAATCCCAGCTAGAATGGCTTGTTTTTTTGTCTTATTCTTTTGATAGATGAATCCAGCCACACCCGCAAAAGTTGCACCTAATAAGAAATTTGATAATTCTCCAACAAATCCAGATTGCGATACCATTAAGTGTAAAATATTTTTAAAGGCACAAATCAGTACGCCAGCAATAGGTCCATAAAGGAAGGCACCAATAATTTCTGGTAAATCAGAAAAGTCTAATTTGATGAAGGATGGTACAAGGGGAATCGCAAATTCTACATACTGTAAAATCACCGCTACGGCAATCAACATCCCACATCCTGTAATCATTCTTGTTTTCGCATTTTTCATATTTAGTTTCTCCTCTTTCTTTTTATTCGCCTTAAAAGAAAAAGTACCCAAAGATACACTTTGGGCACGCAAAAAACACTTCTTGTTTTGTCTTTTCTCATCCGGACTATACCGTCGGTACTAGAATTTCACTAGTTCAACCAAAAAAGGCTCATGGACTATAACCATCGGTCAGGAATTGCACCCTGCCCCAAAGACGAATATTCAATTTTATGAGAAATAATATACTTATATATAAACCTTGTGTCAAGAAAAAAAACACACCATCTCTGGTGTATTTCATTCGATTATTTATAAAAACCACGATATTCTTCTGGTAATAAGGCGGCAATCTTCTTCATTAAATACGTTGTCGCATATTCCGAATATTCTTTACGATCTTGCCCTTCTAATTTTTTTGGTAAAGTGAATTGTTCTCCAATGGAAATCGTAACATCCGCTTTATGGAATTTTTCCGACTCCATATTTCCTTCCATATTAATTGGAAGAAGTTTTTCCGATCCATATAGTCCTAGTGGAACAATTGGTGCTTTTGTCATTTTAGCAATCAAGACAATACCGTTTTTGGCTTCGATCATGCTTCCTGTTCTACTTCTTGTTCCTTCTGGGAAAATCAAGATGCTTTCTCCATCTTTAATAAGTTTGATAATTCTTTTAATTCCTTCACTATCGGAACTGTTTGGAACGATACTTGTTGTCTTAACCACATTCAATCCGATTTGCGTAAACGCATTTCCGGAAAGTTTCACACCTGCAACAAATGTTGGAGCTACGGATTTTAACGCTTCTGTTAGAACTAGACCATCCGAATTACTCAAATGGTTACAGACAAAAATAGTTGGCTTTTTTGCGTTTTCTAAATTTTCCATTCCTTCTACATGAATTGTCGCATATTTTTTCAATACAACTTTGACAATGAATTTACATACTGCAATTCTTGGTTTTTCTGGTAAACTATTGATAGCTTTAATTACTCCGTTTAAAAACATACTACTCTCTCCTCTAATTCCTTTTGTGGAATTACCTAAACTATAATAGCACACGCATGGCATAGAAAGAATACAAATTCTTGTTAATTATGTAAAGAAACGGGTCAGTTATGCAAATACTTCCTCTTTTTAAGCCAAAAGGAATCGCTCAACAATCGTTTTAATACGTTTCGTAATCCATTTTACAACGATTCCTGTACAAAGAGCTGAAATAATAGTTCCTTCTCTTGTTCCGACAATGGTTCCAAAAAAAACATACGATAAGATAACCGCAACAATCACGCATGTCACATCAAAGGAAACCTTCACATTTCCAAATTCCTTATGCCAAGTATCGGAAATAGCTCTTACCAAAGCTTCTCCAGAATTTAAGATCACATTAGCAATCACCGATAACGAAATTCCAAAAGATAAGATCACAATACCAACCACTAACAACAGTAGCTGCATTCCATAATTTGTGACAGTAATGCTGCGTACCATCCACATCCCAAAATCGGTAAACCATCCGAATAAGAAAGATAATGGAATTTGAAGCAATTGATATAGTTTGAAATTATTTCTTAAGACTAAGATTTGTCCGGCTATCAAGACACAGTTCCAGACAATCAACCAATTTCCTAAACTCATGAAATTGAATTTTAAGCTTACAATATTAGCGACCGAAGAAACAGGTGATACTCCCAAATTTCCTTGTTTCGTAAATGCCACACCAATTCCGGCAAAAAATAAACCAAGTATAAATACCATATACCTCTTACATAATTCTTTTTTATTCATACAACTCTCCTTTTTCGGACAGTATTATACAAAAAAATAGAGAGAATTGCATCTCTCTACTTTAGATCGTCATTATAGTTGGCTCTTTCTCCACCAATAAATTTAGCACGAGTTCTAGCTCCTGCTACAAAGGCAGAACCAATTGTATTGTTAGTTAAGCGAACTGGTACTGCTACTTTTTTTAAATGCATTCCAATTAGCGTTCCACCAATATCAATTCCCGCATCGGCTTTGATTTCTTCAACCGCAACAGGTTCTCTAAATGTCGCATACGCTGTAGTTGCCAAAGAACCACCCGCTTTTGGAACCGGAACGACATTGACAATTTCATGAAATGGAACGGCTTCTCTTTCAATCACAATCGCACGATTTAGATGTTCACAACATTGTGCTGCAATGAAAATTCCATTCGTTTGTGCTGTTTCGTAAATTCCTTTAAAAACTGCTTTGGCAACGTCTAAGTTAGAATTTGTTCCAATCTTATCTCCACAAATCTCACTTGTCGAACAACCAACAACTAAAATCTGTCCTTTTTTTAATTTTCCGACTTCAATAATCTCTTGTGTAGCTAAAGCCGCTTGTTTCGTTAATTCTTCAAACACTCTATTATCCTCTCGCTTCTAATGGTTTCCCGTAATATTTCATACGAGAAAGCACAGGCAACATACAGTTTGCCAAGACAATACATGTGATTCCTTGGATCATATTGCTTGGAATGGATGTCGCTGCTGCATACCCATATCCTAAGAATACAGCTTCGTAGAAAAAATATCCACCCACCATCACAATTTCTGCCAAAATAGAACCAATAATAAATGATACGAATGTATTTACATTCTTGTCTTTACACGAAATAAATACGATACAAAATACATAGGCCATTAAAAATTTAATTAAAAATGTTCCTGGTACATACGCTGCATACCCAGCCAATAAATCGGCTAAAGCAGAACCAAGCCCAGCAGCCATGGCTCCAAATGGATTTCCTAATACCAAAGCCGAAATTAAAACCATCGTATCTCCGATATTGACATAACCATTTGTACCAATGGTTGGAACTTTAATCACCATTGTGGCTACGCATGTTAGAGCCGCTAACATAGAAGTTGTTACTAATACTTGAATTTTTTTATTCATAATCCTTCCTCCTAGAATATTTATTTTTCTCTTGTAAGAAGTATAAACGTATTTGAATATATTAAAATATTCAATTTATATATTTTTTATATAACCAGATTAACAACACTTTCTCCACCAACGGCTAAGATGAAATCTACTTTTTCATTTACACAAAGTTCAAATCCTTCGTAAACCAAAGATAATCGAGGATTCGGTTTTACACCACCAAATGTAATATAAGAAATATCTGCATTATTCAAAGAATCCGTGACTTTTTTCATCAAACCAGAACGGATACAAGATCCACCGCCAAAATGAATCAATACTTTCTTTCCACCAAACTCTTCAATACAAGAAGACACTTGTTCTTCTGTATGTTTGCCAAACAAAACTTTTGTCGGCGTATAATATCTGAAATCTAACATAATACCTCCATACTTTTTTATCATTTTACTATATCTTTTTTCAAAATCTAAAAAAAAACTATATAATAAATATATTGATTAAAGAGGAGATATAAAATGAAAGTTGATATTATTCGAGATGGGTTTCGATTGGCTGGCGAATATGAATATATTGCCAATCCGATTGTGATTATGTCCCATGGATTTATGGGCGATATGGGATATAAAGAAACGAGCAATTATCCAATTCTACAAGCGTTATTAAATAATAAAGGGTTCTCTACGATTCGTTTTGACTATAATGGACACGGTAAATCGGATGGTGCTCAAGAAAACATGACTGTATTAAATGAAATTCTAGATTTATTCGCAGTCATTCGTTTTGTGAAAGAAAAAGGACACAAACGTATTTTCTTATTAGGACATTCCCAAGGTGGGGTTGTCAGCTCTATGGTTGCTGGTTATTTCAAAGATCAAATTGAAGCCTTAGTCTTAATGGCACCGGCTGCCGCTTTAAAAGACGATGCGATCAATGGAACATGTATGGGAATCAAATACGATCCTTATAATGTACCAGCATTTGTAAACTTACACGATATGTTCAAACTTGGAGGAGAATATATTCGTACTGCTCAAACGCTTCCTATTTTTGAAGTAGCGGGATTATATGAAGGACCTGTGTGTTTGATTCATGGAAAAAGCGATGAAGTCGTAAACTACAAATATTCAGAAAAATATCACGAAGTATATAAAAACAGCGAGCTTCACTTGGTGGAAGGTGAAGATCACAATATTAAGATTCATCGAGAAGATTGCTTCCAAATCGTTTTAGATTTCTTATCAAAATGCATTTAAAAGAGGCTGTAACAGTTAAGACGTTCGGATAAAATTTGGGCGTCTTTTTTCGTCCTTTTATCAATACTATTTCTCTGTTCATCGTAAAAAT
>JAUNDJ010000149.1 GCA_030526175.1 Bacillota bacterium | reverse complement strand
ACCGTCAGCTAACAGTTGATAAGTGAATTAGTTCCTTATCACTGTTTAGCCTTGGATAAAGTCTTTTTTAATACACTTGAACACCTTCTTGTTCTAAAAATAGTTTCATATCTTCAGGAATATTCGTATCCGTTACTACACCATAAATAGAATGACTAGGCAACAATCGAATTAAGCCCGTTTGAGAAAATTTTTTTGAATCTGTCAAAATAAATACTTTTGAAGCTTGTTTCGCCATATTTTGTACAGCTTCTGCACGCATCATATCGTTTCCAGTAAATCCCGATTCTTTTGAAAAGCCATCGGTTCCAATAAACAATTTATCCACATGATACATTTCCACACAACTTTTTACCATTGGACCAACCATAACTTGGGATTCATTTTGAAAGCTACCACCTAATAAAATAATACGAATATTCGCAATTTTACGCACGTAGCCTGCGATAAAAGCAGAATTGGTAATAATTGTAATATCTTTTTTTGTTTGCGCTAAAACCTGGGCAAATAGAGCACAACAAGAGCCAGATTCAATCATTATCGTTTCCCCGTCTTGAATTAAATCAGCCGCTTTTTGAGCAATCTTCTGTTTTGTTTCATATTGAATAACCAATCTCTGATTAATATCATCACTATCGTGTATCGTCGCATATCCATGTTCTCGAACCACTAGACCATTTTTTTCCAATTCTCCTAAATCCTTTCGAATCGTCACTTGAGAAACAGCCATTTTTTCTGATAGTTCAACAACACTCATTTTTTTATTTTTGGAAATTAATTCTACTATTTGTGTCTGTCTTTGATTCATATTTTTCACCAAATTCATTATAACACATCAAGTTTCATTAGAAACTACTTTCACTTTCATTTCTTAAAATTGACCTAAGCTTCTTTTTTTGAAAAATAGGGACGATTAAAAGAATTCAATGTTTTTACCAACATTTCTAAACCGCAGGTTTCATAATATTCCCTAAACACAAAATACGTGCCCATTATGTTGTTTGTTAACCAGATATTAAAAGAAATATCATCTTTTAATTCTGGATGCTTTTCAAATACAT
This sequence comes from Bacillota bacterium, assembly GCA_030526175.1. Lineage (GTDB taxonomy): Bacteria > Bacillota_I > Bacilli_A > Erysipelotrichales > Erysipelotrichaceae > Floccifex. The sequence goes on along the minus strand of JAUNDJ010000149.1, from coordinate 2,376 downwards.
AATCTCGGATTCCTTTTTCCAAACGCATTGGTAATATTGATTCTCGTCCTTTCGAGAACAATATATCTATCATTTCTTGTTGGGAATAAAAAGCTCGCGCTATCTGAATCGTACATTCATTAAAATTATCAAGTACATTAATACCTTCTGTTTCTTGGATAAAGCTCAGAATCAGTTCTTCTTCTAATACTTCGGACAAATGATAAATGTCTTGATAGTGCAGATAAAAAGTCGCTTTGCTGATTTCAGCCAGATCACACAATTCTTTTACTTTTATTTTTTCTAATGGTTTACGAGCGCGTAATTGTATAAACGCATTTTTTATTGCTCGTTTTGTCTTAATTTCTCTTAAATCCATAATTATTTATAGTCTATTTTGGACATCGGTCAATTATTATACTCTTATCTAATATTGTAAATTGTTCTCCAAACTCTTTCTTGGTAATATTCTATCGCAGTAAATAGACACTAGTCAATTATAGGGAAAGAAAAATGAATTATCACAATTTTTATAACGGAAATGAATTTGATGCTTATAAATTTTTAGGCGCCCACAAATCAGAAAAAGGATTTATCTTTCGAGTGTATGCACCAAACGCACAAAACGTTTCATTATTAATCCACGACAAAGAAATTACTATGACAGATATTTACGAACATCGTTTTTTTGAAACGATTATTGAAGAAGCGGAAGAATGTGATACATACGAGTATAAGATTTATACCTATGAAGGATGGGATTGTGTTCATTGCGACCCATATGGATTCGGTATGCAAATGAGACCCGATCATAAATCTGTTTTAAGAAATAGGAACACCTATAAATTTATGGATCAACAATGGAAAAATCGAAAAAATCAGCATCAGAGCGAACCACTAAATATTTATGAGCTACACGTAGGATCCTGGCGAAAAAAAGAAGATGGTAGTTGGTACAACTATCAGGAATTAGCGGATTTATTAATTCCTTATTTAAAAGAAAACGGATATAACTATGTAGAATTCATGCCACTAAGCGAACATCCTTGCGATGAAAGCTGGGGATATCAGACCACTGGATTTTTTGCTCCAACTTCTCGATATGGAACATGTAACCAGCTTAAATATTTGGTTGACCAGCTTCACCAGAACGATATTGGAGCTATTTTAGATTTTGTTCCTGTACATTTTGCGACAGACTCTTATGGTTTAGCCAAATTCGATGGCTATTCACTATATGAGCACGAATATGAGGATATTGGAGTAAGCGAATGGGGAAGCTATAATTTTATTCATTCAAAAGGAGAAGTACAATCGTTCTTAGCCTCAAATGCCAACTATTGGTTAGAAGAATATCACTTTGACGGACTTCGTATGGATGCGATATCACGCATGATTTACTGGATGGGAGATGAATATAGGGGAGTTAATGAAACAGCCTTAGAATTCCTTAAAAAGATGAATAACGGATTGAAACAAAGGCATCCAAATTGTATCCTTATTGCCGAAGATTCTACAAATTATCCAAACGTTACCAAACCCGTCTGGCAAGGAGGTCTCGGATTTGATTATAAATGGGATATGGGATGGATGCATGATACATTAGAATTTTTTCAACTTCATCCAGAAGAAAGAAAAAGACAATATCATAAATTAACTTTTTCGATGGTATATTTCTACAATGAACAATATCTTCTTCCTCTTTCACACGATGAGGTCGTCCATGGTAAAGCGACCATTGTTCAGAAGATGTATGGAGACTATGAGCAAAAATTTGCACAAGCTAGATCCTTATTTCTATACATGATGGTACATCCTGGTAAAAAGTTAAACTTTATGGGAAATGAAATCGGACAATTCCGAGAATGGGATGTCAAACGTGAACAAGATTGGAATTTAACAACATATCCAATGCACGATTCTTTTCATACTTTTATAACAGACTTAAATTTAATATATCAATATCACAGTGCTTTGCACAACGATTACGATCCTTCTAGTTTTCGATGGCTAGATTGTTCTCAGGAGCATCGTTGTATTTATGCATTTCAAAGAATAAACAAAAAGGACAATCTTATTGCGATATTTAATCTCTCACAAGATGTCCAAAAAGAGTATATTTTAAATATTGAAGGAAATTCTATACAAATCTTATTAGATACAGATGCATATCGATATAGCGGTAATAGTGAATTTCCTAATGTGCATTTTGAAAATCACCAGATAAGAACAACTCTAAATCCATTTAGTTCCTTACTAATTAAGGTTATTGAATAAGCAAATTGCTTATTCTTTTATTATTTGAAACAAATAAAAAAAGCCGAATAATCGGCTTTGTTTGTTGATGGAGCAGGTGATGAGAATCGAACTCACGTAGTCAGCTTGGAAGGCTGAAGT
>JAUNDJ010000002.1 GCA_030526175.1 Bacillota bacterium | reverse complement strand
TTAGTTGGCTAGAGCATCCGGTTCATACCCGGAAGGTCGTGAGTTCGAGTCTCACCTCAGCCACCAACTTTGTATGATTGGACCCTTAGCTCAGTTGGTTAGAGCATCCGGCTCATAACCGGCGGGTCGTAGGTTCGAGTCCTACAGGGTCCACCAAAATATTTATCTTTTTTAAACGCAGAAGTACCCAAGTGGCTGAAGGGTCCGGTCTTGAAAACCGGTAGGTCGTGCAAGCGGCGCCAGAGTTCGAATCTCTGCTTCTGCGCCATTTATATCGCGGGATGGAGCAGTCTGGTAGCTCGTCGGGCTCATAACCCGAAGGTCGTTGGTTCAAATCCTTCTCCCGCAACCATTATGGTCTCTTAGCTCAGTTGGTAGAGCAAAGGACTGAAAATCCTTGTGTCGTTGGTTCGATTCCGACAGAGACCACCACTTAATCAAAGATTGCCTTGAAACTTATGTTTCAGGGCTTTTTTTTGTCTCTTTGACAAACAGATATCTAATTATGTAAAAATAAGATATACTAGATGTATGTTACGATTCAATTTATTCATACGGAAATATACAGAACCATTTATGTGGATATCTGGTATCTGTATTATATTAGCCATGTTTTTAAAAGTATCTATTTTATATGTTATTTCTTTTATTCTGGTAGGTATTCCTATTGTTTTTAAAGCCATACAAGCTTTACGCTTTAATACGATTGGAATTGAATTATTAGTGAGCATTGCAGCAATAGGCGCTTGTTTAATAGGAGAATATAGTGAAGCAGCCATTGTGACATTCTTATTTCAATTTGGTTCCTTCCTGGAACAAAAAACAATGAAAAAAACAAGAAGTGCAATCAAAGCTCTTACAGAAATGGCTCCTACAACCGCATGGAAAATATTAGGTGACACAGTTGAAGAAATTGAAGCCGATGAAATTGAAGAAGGAGATATCTTATTAGTAAAAGCTGGAAATCAAATTGCTTGTGATGGAATTGTACTTTCAGGAGAAGGGTATGCGAAAGAATCGAGTATCACTGGAGAGTCTCTCCCTAAACATAAAACAATGGGAGATCTAGTTTTTTCAGGAACTCTCTTAGACAGTGGATTAATTCATATGGAAGCTACAAAAGTTGGTGAAGATACGACATTTTCAAAAATCATTTCTTTAGTCGAAGAAGCCCAAGACGCTAAATCGCCTGTTGAACGATTTATTGACCGTTTTGCCAAATACTACACACCATCTGTCATTGTACTAGCAGCACTTGTGTTGATCTTTACAAAAAATGTAGATACAGCAATTACCGTTTTAGTGTTGGCTTGTCCAGGCGCATTAGTCATTGGAGCACCCATTGCCAATGTGGCAGGTATTGGAAAAGGAGCACAAGAAGGAATCTTGCTCAAAGGTGGAGACAGTATACATACTTATTGTAAAACGGATACATTTGTGTTTGATAAAACAGGAACTCTTACCCAAGGAAATCCAAGTGTTGTAAGGCAAAAAGAGTATACAAAAGAAGTCGATCACGTATTAAGATTAGCGGCTTCTCTTGAAAAGATGTCTGATCATCCTTTAGCTCAGGCAATTGTAAAATATGTGGGAAATGTAGAATATATTACATTTGATAAAATTATCCAAGAAAAAGGCAAAGGAATATCGGCTATAAAAGAAGATTTGAATATTTGCGTTGGAAATCTTCGTTTTATGCAGGAAAATGAAGTTTTGGTAGAAGAGTCTGTACAAAAAGATATCGTATCTTTTCAAGAAAAAGGTATGAGTATTGTTTTAGTGGCAATAAACAATACCGTTTCTTTACTGCTAGGGATTAGCGATCCTATTAAGCCAGAAACAAAAGAATGTATTGCCAAATTAAAAAAATTAGGTGTGTCAAAAGTGATGATGTTGACAGGAGACAATGCGATCAGTGCAACTCTGGTTTGCGAACAATTGAATATAGATGCATTTGAAGCAGAACTTCTTCCACAAGATAAACTACATATCATTCAAAAGCTTCAGAAAGAAGGTAGAACGGTTACTTTTGTAGGAGATGGTATTAATGATAGTCCAGCATTAGTTGCTTCAGATATAGGGATTGCGATGGGAAATGGAATGGATGTAGCTATTGATAGCTCGGATGTTGTGTTGATTAAATCCGATTTTAAGAGTTTGGTGAAATCGTTACAGCTTGCTCGAAGAACTGTACGTATTTTATATCAGAATATCGCAATTGCGATAATAACGGTATTCTTATTACTTGCTGGATTGTTCGCAGGATATATTCATATGTCAATTGGAATGTTGATTCATGAAGCAAGTATTTTAGTTGTGATTTTGAATGCCATGCGATTATTGATTAAAGAAAAGGAGAAATAATATTATGAAGAAAACGATTCAAATGGAAGAATTGGTTTGCCCTATGTGTGCACAAAAGATTGAAACAGCTTTACAAAAAGTAAAAGGAGTGAGTGAAGCTACTGTACTATATAACGCTAGTAAGGCAAAAATAGAATTTGATGAAAATGAAACGAGCGTAGAAGCTTTAAAAGAAGTCATTACTCAATTAGGGTATGTAGTCATTAAATAGGAGAAGTGTATGAACCAAGAGATTATTAAAGAGTTAGATAAGATTTTACCAGTGGTCGATCGTGTCCATGGCGATCATCACCCAGAACTTCATAAAGTATTAGAATTGTATAACACATTAAAAGAGAACGCTTCAAAAGAAGTATTTGAAAAGTTAAGAGAAGTAACTACAGACTATACCATTCCATCGGATGCATGTCCAACATATGAAAAGACATATCGACTATTGGAAGCTTTAGAAAAAGACAGTCAATAATTTGACTGTTTTTGTTTTAGGAAAGGGAACGGTTCCTCATTCTTGGAAATTTTGATATTATTGATTAAGTAGGTGATTAAATGGAATCGAAAAAATTAACAATGAATGATATCGCAAAGATGGCCGGGGTTGGAAAAAGTACAGTATCACGATATTTTAATGGAGGATATGTTAAACCTGAAACGAAAGAGAAAATACGTTTGATTTGCGAAGAATACAATTATCAACCAAATCAGGTCGCAAAAATGTTAAAGGCGAAACGAACAAATATGGTCGGTATTATTACCCCCACATTAACATCTAATACCTCTTCTCGAACAATTACGGTTATGGATGAGTATCTACAAGAAAGAGGTTTTCGAACAATTATTATGAATACGAATCATAGTGAACAACGAGAACAAGAGGCTTTTGCGTATTTATCCGAATTAAATGTAGATGGGGTTGTGATTCTGGCAACGAACACAAATTACAATGTTAAAGAATTGAAAAAGAAATATTCTTTTCCAATATTGTTTATGGGACAAAGAGTGGAAGGAATGCCATCGGTTATTTATGATGATTATTTAGCAGGCTATTATGTTGGAAAAAAAGTGACAGATTATGGTCATACAGATATAGCTTTAATTGGAGTGAATGAGAGTGATCATGCGGTAGGATATATACGAAAAAAAGGGATTAAAGACGGATTGAAAGAACATGGAATTGTTGATTACGATTATGTAGAAGTGGATTTTGAATACGAAACGTGTTTTCCCATTATCGATTCGTATTTAAGAAGTCATATTCCATCCGCTATTATTTGTTCTACCGATACAATGGCGATTGCTTGTTACAATGTATTAAAAAATTTAGGACAAGAAATTCCTAAGGATGTATCCTTAATTGGATTTGGATCGTATCGATATTCCAATTTGTTGAATCCACCACTTGAAAGTATTCGTTTTCATAACTCTCAAGCTGGGGAAATTTGTGGGCAGTTGATTATAGAATTAATTGAAGGTGTAAAAGTGAACGATTGTACAGTCATACGTTTTGAGTTGATTGAAGGGAAAAGTGTAAGGAAGATTTAAAAAATCTTCTTTTTTTTAAGAAATATGGAACCGATTCCATAAATATATTGACACCGCCTTGCAAAATGTGTATTATGAATGTGGAACCGGTACCACGTAGGTATAAAGAGGTGAAATGGATGAATAAATTTGATAAAAAAATCTTTAAAGCTCATTATGGAAAAATCTACTTTCGCTTAATGTATTGGGGATTGGGAATTGCCTTGTTGTGTATACAGCTAGCTTATTATCCAAGTTTCTTCAAAATTACGAGTTCAAGTACATATATAGGGATTTTTGCGACACTCATGAGTTTGTCATTAATTAGCGTGGGTGTTTCTGGCTATTTCTACTTTGTATGTATGAATAAAGCGAAAAATCAACAAGTATGGATTGATAAAAACAAGGTATACATGCGTGTTGAAAAACGTATAAAGAAAAAAATACATACTCATACGTACTGCATTCAAAATATTGAAGACAGTGAGATACAAAGTCGATACATTCGAGTAAAAGGAAAAATTCAGCTGAAAGAAGAAGTAGAAAATCAAGTGAATACACGACAAGTAAATGAGCTAATTATTCCAAGAAGTTTCACCAATGAAGAGAAAGTGGTTCGTGTACTTCGTATTGCATAGGAAAAGGAGGGATTTGAATGAAAAAAAAATATGATGTTGTAGCGTTAGGTGAATTGTTGATTGATTTCACAGATAATGGCACTTCTAAACAGGGAAATCCATTGATGGAAGCCAATCCAGGAGGGGCTCCTTGTAACGTATTAGCCATGTTGACAAAGCTTGGTCGTAAAGTAGCTTTTATTGGAAAAGTTGGAAATGATGGATTTGGAAAACAACTTCGTAATGCGATTGTTGAACAAGGAATCAGTGATGAAGGATTAAAATTTGACGATGAAGTTCACACAACCTTAGCTATAGTATTAAAAACAGAAACAGGAGATCGTGATTTTGCGTTCTATCGAAAACCTGGAGCGGATGTAAATATCACAGCGGATGAAATTGATGAAGAATTGATCAAAGCATCAAAGATTTTCCATTTTGGAACTTTATCACTAACAGATGAACCAGCTGTTTCTGCAACACACAAAGCAATTCGTATCGCCAAAGAAAATGGATTAACAATCACTTTCGATCCAAACTTACGAGAACCATTATGGGATAGCCTTGATTCTGCACATAAACAAGTGGATTGGGGATTACAACAATGTGATGTCCTAAAAATCTCGGATAATGAAATCCAATGGTTTACTGGAAAAGAAGACTTTGACCAAGGAATTAAAGTGTTACAAGAAACATATCCTAATATTAAGCTAATTACATTATCTTTAGGACCAGATGGATCAAGAGCTTATTATAAAGATATCATGGTAGAAAAACCGGCATTCTTACAAGAAGGTCCTGTAGAAACAACAGGATGTGGAGATACTTTCTGTGGTAACTTAATCAACACAGTCTTAGAATATGGACTTGATAATCTGACTCGATGCAAATTGGGCAATATGTTAGTAGTTGCCAATGCGGCAGCTTCCTTAGTATCTAAGAAAAAAGGAGCATTACGGGTAATGCCAACGGAACAAGAAATCTGGAATTTTATTGAAACAGGAAGTGAGAACTAATATGAACGCTAAATGGGAAAGTGAATTCTTAAATCGTCTATCAAAACATTACGAAGAAATGAAGTGGTTATACATGGAATTGTATAATGACGAGCACGCATTTCAATATTTTGTGACGATGCTGCATGATTATTATGAAACAAGAGAAACATGGTTAAAAAATATAGATAAGGAACGTATTCAAAATCCAAATTGGTATAAGGGAAATGACATGTTAGGTATGTTAATGTATACCAACTGTTTTGCAGGAAATTTAAAGGGTGTAAAAAAACATCTAAGTTATCTTAAAGAAACAGGTGTGAATTATTTACACTTGATGCCATTGTTAGAAAGTCCAAAAGGAAGAGACGATGGGGGATATGCGGTAAGTGACTTTAGAAAAGTCAAACCAGAATTAGGAACTATGGAAGATTTGGCTCAACTATCCAAAGAATGTCACGCAAACAATATGAGTATTTGTTTAGATTTCGTCATGAATCATACGAGCGAAGATCATGAATGGGCAAAACGAGCAAGAAGTGGAGATTTTGAATATCAATCTCGATACTTCTTTTATGAAAATTGGGATATTCCAAATATTTATGAAAAAACAGTGCCTCAAGTATTCCCACAAACAGCACCAGGAAATTTTACCTGGAATGAAGAATCAAAAAAGGTAGTTATGACAACGTTCTATCCTTATCAATGGGATTTAAATTATGCCAATCCAACTGTTTTCAATGATATGACAGCCAATATGTTGTTCCTTTGTAACCATGGAGTGGATATCATTCGACTCGATGCAGTACCATATATTTGGAAAGAATTGGGAACGAATTGTCGTAACTTACCTAAAGTACACACATTAGTGCGAATTATGCGTATGGCATGTGAAATTGTTTGTCCAGGAACACTTCTTCTAGGAGAAGTAGTTATGGAACCGAAAGAAGTTGTACCCTATTTTGGAACCATTGATAAACCAGAATGTCATATGTTATACAATGTGACGACTATGGCATCAACATGGCACACAGTGGCAACTCGAGATGTACGCTTATTGAAACATCAATTAGAAACTGTATTTACGCTTCCAAAAGAATATACGTTCTTAAACTATTTGCGATGTCACGATGATATTGGCTGGGGATTAGAATATAAATTCTTAGAACCATTCGGAATCGAAGAAGTTGCGCACAAAAAATTCTTAAACGATGAATTAACAGGAAAAAATGGCAGTGATTCTCGTGGTGAATTATATAACGACGATCCTCGTTTAGGCGATGCTCGATTAACCGGAATGACAGCTTCTTTAGTCGGTATGGAAACGGCTGTAAAAGAACAAGATACTGTGAAATTAGAAAGAGCAATTTCCTTTGATATTATGTTACACGCTTTTCTTTACACACAAAGTGGAATTCCTGTTTTATACTCCGGAGATGAGATCGGGCAATTCAACGATTATGGATATCACAAGGATCCTTTAAAAGCTCAAGATAGTCGGTATTTACACCGTGGGGATTTAAACTGGGAAAATGTGAAAAAGAAAGAGGATAAATCCTCTTACCAAGGAAAATTGTACAATGCGATTCACAGATTAAGCACGTTACGAAGTAAATATGAGGTGTTTGATGGAAAAGCGGATGCTTGGATTGTTGAAACACAAAATGATGCAGTATTGGGAATTGGTCGTTACTACAATGGACAAAAGCTGATTGGGTTGTTTAACTTTAGTAAACAAAACGAAGTAGCTAAGATCTTTGAAGAACAACAATATGTAAACTTAGTAACGAATGGCTTAGTGGACGCAAAAGAAATTGAGATTCCAGCACAAGATTTCGTTTGGCTATTCCATAATTATAATGAAAAATAATAAATTAATTTTCCTAGATATTGATGGGACATTAACGGTAGCTGGAGAAAATGTCCCTCCTCAAAGTGCTCTAGATGCGATCAAAAAAACGCAAGAAAAGGGAAACTTAGTATTCTTGTGTACAGGAAGAAACTTAGGCATGTTGTCGCCTTTATTAAAATATGGATGTGATGGAGTAATTGGGTGTGGCGGTGGTATTGTTCAAGTAGGAAATGAAATCATTTACGATCAACCCATGACAAATCAACAGCGTGATGAAATACTGGAAGTGTTAAAACGAAATGGTGTTTTTAGAACCATTGAATCCAAAGATATCACGTATGGAGATGAAAATTTAGAAGAGTTTATTCACGGAACAAACAGTGCGAATAGTGAAATCGAACGCTGGCGAAAAGCACTAAGTAATCAGTTAGGAATTCGTCCAATGTGTGAATACGATGGACGAGAAATATATAAGGTCGTCATTATGTGTGAAAAAGAAGAACAATTATTTGAAGCTAGACAAAAATTTGAAAAAGATTTTGTGTTTGCCATCCAGGATGTGGTTGCTCATAACTGTTTAAATGGCGATTTAGTCAATCGTAAATTTGATAAAGGACAAGCTATTCAAAGAGTTTGTACATATTTAGGAAAAGAATTGAAAGATACGTATGGTTTTGGCGACTCTATGAACGATATGGAAATGATGGAAGTTGTTGGAACGAGTGTATGCATGGAAAATGGATCGGAAGCATTAAAGAAAATATGTGATTATATGGCTCCATGCGTACAAGAAGATGGCTTGTATAAAGCTTTTGAAGAATTAAAGTTAATATAAAGAAAGAGAGAAAGAATATGGCATTAAATTATAGAAAATGTGCAGAAGATATTTTTGCTTGTTTAGGTGGTAAAGAAAACATTGCTTCCGTAGCTCATTGTGCAACTCGTTTACGATTAGCGATTGTGGATTCGAAAAAAGTGGATGAAAAGAAACTAGAAAATGTGGAAGGTGTAAAAGGTGTATTTACTTCCAATGGACAACTTCAATGTATTATCGGAACAGGAACTGTGAATAAAGTGTTCGATGAATTCTTATCAATCACTGGATTGAGTGCTGGAACAAAAGAAGATGTAAAAGCAGCAGCGGCAGCCAATATGTCAATTCCAAAACGAATGATCAAAGCATTAGGCGATGTATTCGTACCAATTCTACCAGCTATCGTAGCTTCCGGATTAATGATGGGTCTTGTTGAAGCATTAGCCAAAGCTCTTCCAGGATTTGCGGCAAGTGATTGGTTTGCTTTCTTAGATATGGTAGCGAATACAGCATTTGCTTATTTACCAGTAATTGTAGCTGTTTCTGCTGCTCGAGTATTTGGAGGAAATATTTTCTTAGGTGCTGTAATTGGATTGGCCATGATTCACTCGGCCCTAACAAACGGTTGGAATGCGGCCAATGGATACGATGTATGGTATTTATTTGGACATATTAAGTTTGGAACATATACACTTGGACAAATCAATCAGCTAGGATATCAAGGACATGTCATCCCTGTAATGATTGCGGTATGGTTAATGTCAAAAGTTGAAAACTGGTTACACGAACACGTACCAGAAATGTTAGATTTATTTGTAACACCATTAACGACTGTATTTGTGACATTATTATTAACATTCACAGTGATTGGACCTGTCTTTTCTACAGCAGAAACTTGGGTTTTAAGTGCTGCAAGACAATTGATCACGATTGGATATGGAATTGGTGCATTGATTATGGGAGCGATTTATCCTTGTACTGTTGTTATGGGATTACACCATATGTATAACGTGATTGAAGCTGGATTATTGGCAAGTGCCGATTTTGGAAACTTAAACATTTGGATGCCTATTGCTTCGGCTGCCAACTTTGCTCAATTTGGAGCTTGTTTAGCTGTAGGAATGAAAGCGAAATCTTCAAAAACAAAAGCTATTGCGATTCCTTCGTCATTATCCGCAGCCTTAGGAATTACTGAACCAGCTATCTTCGGTGTTAATATGCGATTCACGAAACCTTTTGTTTGTGCCATGATTGGTGGTGCGATTGCAGCTATGTTTGGTTCATGGTTTGGATTAGGAGCTACTGCTTATGGAGTTACAGGTATTCCAGGTTATTTAACAGTAAATAATCCTTTGATGTATACAATTATGTTAGCTATCGCAGGCGGAATTGCCTTTGCCCTAACAATGGTTTTCTGGAAAGAAGAAGGAGCGGTAGAAACAAAAAATGAAGCTTTAGCTATTCCAACAGAAACAATTATGTCTTGTGACAAAGGAGAAATTGTTCAACCAGTAAATGGAGAAGTAATTTGTGCATCACAAATTCCAGATCCAATGTTTTCTGCAGAAAGTATGGGACCTAGTGTAGGAATTAATCCAATTGAAGGGAAAATTTATGCACCAGTGGACGGAGTTGTAACAATGGTATTTCCAACCAATCATGCGATTGGGATCACAAGTGATACAGGAATGGAAATCTTAATTCATATTGGTGTCGACACAGTAAATATGGAAGGAAAAGGATTTACTGGTTTTGTGAAACAAGGAGATACAGTTTCAAAAGGACAGTTATTGATTGAATTTGATTCAATGAAAATTGAAGAAGCAGGATACAGTGATTGTGTAATTGTAGCCCTAACAAATGGGTTTGACTGCAACGAAGTAGAAAAAGTAAAATAAGAAACGAAATGTGTCTATCCAACATGTTAGGAAGGAGCATGTTGGATAGTTGTAGTATGAGGAATTTTATGGAAAAAATGCAATGGAATAAAACTTGTCGCCAAAGAATGCAAGAAGATGTGCACAAATTAAAATTTCATTTGATGCCTCCTGGTGGATGGCTAAACGATCCCAATGGTTTATGTCAAATGAACGGAATTTATCATATTTTTTATCAGTATTCGTATGAGCCAGAAGGTGGCAATAAATATTGGGGTCACTATACAACAACAGATTTTATTCAATATTCAGAAGAAGATATTGCGATTTATCCAGACGATAAATCGGATCGAAGTGGAGCTTATTCAGGCAGTGCATTTATTGAAAATGGAATGCATATCTTCTATACAGGAAATGTTAAGCTAGAAGGAGAACACGATTTTATACATACGGGTAGAGAATCGAACACAAACTATATATATTCGGAAGATGGTATGCATTTTTCAGAGAAAAAGACATTGTTGACAAGTGAAGTGTATCCTAAAGATTTAACTTTGCACGTTCGAGATCCTAAAGTTAGCAAAATAAAAGATACGTATTATATGTATCTGGGAGCTCGTACAAAAAAGGATGAAGGATGTGTACTCGTTTATTCATCCAAAGATTTAATGGATTGGACATACGATTCCCGTATTGAACCAGAAGTACCTTTTGGATATATGTGGGAATGTCCAGACTTAATTTACTTAGACGGAGAATCTTTCTTGATCTGTTGTCCACAAGGTATCTCTAAACAAGGATATCAATATGAAAACTATGATCAAAACGGATATTTTAAAGTAATTGAAAATAAAGCTAGGGATTATCAAACCTTGGATTATGGTTTTGATTTTTATGCGCCACAAACATTTGTGGATGAACAAGGACGAACTATATTGATTGCCTGGATGGGGCTTCCGGATAATACGTATGAAAATCCAACAGTCGATAGGGGTTGGCAAATGTGTTTAACGATTCCTCGTCAATTGGAAAATCGAGATGGGAAAATCTATCAATATCCAATACAAGAAATCATAAAGCTACAAGGAAATAAGAAAGAATTATTGATTTCAAAACAGGAACAAAGTATGGAAAAAGGATGTTTTATCCATATGGATGTAAACAATACTCCTTTCCAGATTCAACTCAATTCTCTTCGTTTATCATATGAAAACAATGTATTTCAACTAGAATTCTTAGACAGTGGATATGGCCGAACAATACGACACATTGAAATAGAAGATATGCAAGAAATGGATATTTTCTTAGATACTTCGGCAATAGAAATATTCTTGAATCATGGAGAAAAAACGTTGTCTTCTCGATATTATGATGGGAAAAAAGATATGATGATTTCGAGTACGAACGAAATTCAAATACAATATTCTATAATGAAATCTTTTGAAATAAACTACAAAGAAATGGATTAGCTTCTATTTCTTTTTTTGTGATAGAATAGTCTTATGAAATGTGGAATTGTATTAGAAGGCGGAGCTTTACGAGGTATGTATACCGCAGGTGTTTTAGATACACTATTAGAAAATGATATCCAAGCGGATCTTGTCGTGGGTGTTTCGGCTGGCGCATTGTTCGGTGTAAATTATGTTTCGAAACAAAAAGGCAGAGCCATTCGCTACAATAAGCGATTTAATTCGGATCCAAAATATATGGGATTGTATTCTTTAGTTAAAGAAGGAAATTTAGTAAATACGGAATATGCGTATGAAAGAGTACCTCATGAATTAGATCCGTTTGATGATGAAACGTATAAAAGGAATCCAACAAAATTCTATGCGGTCATCACAAATATTAAGACGGGAAAACCAGAATATGTACATGTACAAAGTGTTTTTGAACAAATGGATGTGTTAAGAGCTTCTGGTTCTATGCCTTTTGTCTCTAAACCCGTAGAAATAAATGGAAATCATTATTTGGATGGTGCCATAGGCGATAATATTCCTTTTGAGTGGATGGCTAGTCAAGAAATGGATAAAATCATCGTGATTTTAACACGTGATAGTTCGTATCGAAAAAAAGCTATGTCAAAATGGTTCACCAATCTGTATAAGAATAAATATCCAAAGATTTCTCAAGGGTTAGAAAGAAGGCATGAATTGTATAATCATCAAATTGATTTACTAAGAAAATGGGAAGAACAAGGAAAGGTATTTGTGTTTCGACCAAGTTCTCCAATCCAGATTGGTCGTATTGAAAGAGACCCGGATAAACTACAAGCTGTATACGATCTAGGGTGTAAAGATGGAAAGGCACAGCTTCAAAGATTAAGACGATATTTAGAAAAATAGTGGTACGAAATGCACCACTATTTTATTTCGATTTTAGGAAAGATATATAAGACAAAGACTATAGCGCAAATACCGATCGCAATTATAAAAAGAATATAATGTACGGGTAGAGCAAAAACGAGAAGGCGATAGTCTCGAACGATTGATAGTCCCGGGATTTTATAGAAAGCACTTGCGTTTTCTAAAAAAGAACAATTGGCAATGAAGTTGCTGATAAAATGTACTAAAATCGGAAAGCGAATTCGATTTGTTTTTTTATACAAATAAGCTAATACAATCCCAAAAGGAACGATATAGACGAATTGACCAATACTTCTATGCCAGATTCCCCAACAAATGGAACTAAAAAGAATCGCAATTATAGTATTCATACTACTGTCCAAATTTTTAGACATAAATCCTCGGAAAGCCAATTCTTCGAGTAGAGGCGCACAAATAAGCATGGCGATATTTCCTGTAATAAGTGGCGCAAAATTTGTCAGCCAGCGCAAAATGTTTTCGACCCCAGCAGGATATATCTGATTGAATAAAGCTAATAGAGAAGCTTCAATGAGTGTTACAAAAATAGAAAGAATGACAATTAAAACGTATCGTAATACACTCCGTCCTAATTCAGAAATCTTAAGGATATGGTGTGTTCTTTTGATAAAACTTAAAATTTTTACAAGGATAATGAGAAATAAACTACCAAAGGCGAGAAAGAAATTTACATAAATAATATTCCAGTATTTTACACTATCTTGTAGTGAGACGTTTGATAGTTCAGGAATGATTCGTACGACAAATTGAGGAATCATCATTAGGGAAAGTAAGAATAGAATTCCCGAAATAATTCCATTACTAATATAATAAAAAGGTTTAAATTGTCGTCCCAACATCCTAGGTAAGAGTATGATTAATAAGTAAATATGGATAATAGGAACTAAGGACGTAAGATAAGCCAAAACTGTATTTCCGCGAATCCATTCCATTTGCGAACTATGACCAAGAACCTCACAAATCCGTTGGCTAATTAAAGTAAATTGGGAATCATTGTTAAAAAGATAAATTTGATAAATAAGCCAAGCTATGGAAATAAGAATGATAAGAACACCTTTTCCATACTCAATCTTTTTTTCTGTATGTTTCATATGAATGTACCTTTGTTTTTGTTGAATTCATTTTATCATACAAAAAAAATAAAATGAAAAGATTTTGGAGCGTATGGAAGAGAGGTACAAAAAATGGTTGGAGACTGTTCCAACCATTATTACTATAATTTTGTTCCACATTTAGGACAATATTCAAACTCACTATTTAGAATATATCCACATTGAGGACAATTATACGATTTATTTGATTTCTTAACTAAAGTTAGATTATCCGATTTAATTTGTACGTTTTCTTTTCGTTCAATTTGTTTCCCAATGTCTGGATCAAGTTGATATACAGAATCGCAACAAGACATTTGTACAAAATACTGTTTGTTCCATTTAAAGAGTGGAATAAAAAATAAGGAAAAAACGGTATACGTAACAAAAACCATATATCTTCCATATCCGCCACAAGATTCACAAACAACCATTTGATGAAAATCTAAGGCTTTAGATTGGGAGTTGATTCCCATCATGATAAACATGAATTAAGCCTCTTCTGGACGTTTTTCGATGATTTCTTCTTCACGAACAGGTTCTTGACCAATCCAAGAAAAAGCTTCGTCTACATTAAATGTATATTTATCCCCTAACATAATAAAAGGAATTCCGATTTTTTCCAATCCGCGTTTTGGTTCAAATGCAGGATGTGTATCACGAAGTACAAGATACTCTTTTAATGTTTTTGTGCTCTCCGTAATATTTACATATTCGATTTCAATGCCTCTATTTTGACAAATTGCGACAAAATTACGGCAATCGATACAAAGTGGTGTTCCATAAACTTTCATAATTCTTCTCCTATCCAAAAATATCTTCTTCAATGTCAGTTTTAGGTATTGTGATATCCAAAACGTTCTTTCCTTTAGTAGCTTGGATATACATTTCTGTTTCTTCAAAATCCATGCGAATAACGGCTACAATGTATTGAACAAGTTTTGCGATATTCGTGGAGCTATTACGAATGTCAGTAAACATTGTTTCATAATCGATTAGATCGATGTTACCAATCGATTCAATGTAGGAAGCTTCCATCATATCCATATATACATCGTCATCAAAATCTTCTTTTACCATCGCATCAAATTCATCTTTTTTGTTTAAATAAAAATTAGGTTCTCCATCCACTTCTACTTCACTAAGAAATAGCGTTTCATTATTCATGGTAAATTGAACTTGGCAAACGATATTTCCAGGAATATATCCTTCCGAAGTTAATTCTCCAGGCGTCATTCCACATCTAGTTTCTACAATCACAATATCATTCATTTTTTTTACCTCACATCCCTATTATACACAAAAAAAAGAATGCCGAAGCATTCTTTACAAACATATTATTTAAAAGCGATATCGTTTAAGAATGTATAGAAAGATTGAGACCAAACGAACCAGTCGTGAGAACCTTTAATATATCCACCATCAATCACATTTTTCATTGGGTGTCCTTCTAAATATTCTTTGAAATCTTCATATTTTTTCTTCTTAGTTTCATCATCGTTAGGCATGATGTTTGCCGAAGCGATGTCACATGTTCCAACTGTGATATAAAGTGGAGTTGTGTCTGTACCAGGCGCTCCTTCTTTAATAGCTGTCATGTCAGGACCAGAGTAAGCTCCAAAATATCCGAATTCTGTAGCGTGATCATAGAACATGTGGAAAGTTGTCATAGAACCCATTGACAATCCACAGAATGCACGATCTTTTGCGTCTTTAGAAACACTGTAGTTTGCTTCTACATAAGGAATGATATAGTTTAATACATTGTCTTCAATTTTTTCGAAATCCCATTCGTATGAACTATTGTCCATAGTAACAACGATGACATCTTTACTAGAATTCGCAACAATATTGTCGGCGTGTCCCATCGCAAACCAGTCGGTTTCGTTTCCACCACCACCATGTGACATATAAACAACTTGATATGGTTCTTTACGATTTGCGTCGTATCCTTTTGGTGTATAAATTCCTAAATCTTGGTCATCGGCTAAATTTCCTTTGTATTCTACATATTCTAAAGTTCCTTTGTTGTCGCTTTTTAATACAAAGTCTAAGTTAGGAGAACCCGCTTGTTTTTCTTCATCAAATTTTCCATAAACAATAGAGTGTGTGATATCTCCAGTTGCGATATTTGATTTCGTGTTTTCCGCTGCTGGTGAAGGATTTGCTGGGTCGGCAATTGTTTCTTCTGTACCATCTTCATAAGTAACAATATAGCTATACGCAAACGATCCACTAGTGATAGGGAATTCTAATTCGTATGTTTTTGTTTCTTCATTTAAAGTTAAGTTTTCTGTATATCCCCAAGTGAAAGGACCAGGTGCACAGTTTGTCGCATACATACCTGCTTTGTATTCATATGGTGAATACATATTCTTTTCATCGTGTAAGTCTAAATTTGGATCCACATATTCAAAAGGACCAGTAACTTTAACTTCTTTTACTTCTTTTTCTGGTTGGTAAGCAAAGTGTACCATGTAACCAGAAGGTGAATCTTCCGATTCAAATACTGTTGCACCAGGTTCAAAATTCATTTTTTCTTCCGTTGCATTATTAGAAGCACAAGCAACTACGGATAATGACATTCCTAGTGCACAAGCAATTTTGATAAATTTGTTTGTGTTCATTTTTCTTCTCCTTTATGAATAATGATAAAGTTATTGTAAGTAAACAGTAGGTAAGAAACCATTCCTAAAAGAAAAAGCCACTTTCAATATCTGAAAGAGCTTACATTTCGCTGTTTTTCGACAAGAAGTTCGGATAGTAGCTGTGACAAAAAGAATAAAGAGTAATATCCATCGTTAGTCGAATTCTCTATTCCATAAAGGTAGAAATAATCAAAAAGAGAATGAATGGATAATTCTTGTTGGGCTAAACAAGCGATTTTACAATGCTTTTTTTTAGCCGTTTCTAAGATTTGAATGTGATTGTTTCTGGTAAACAAATCTTCAATGCTTAAATATAAAAGTACGCTCTTTTCGGTTAAGAAGTTCGTTTGAAGCTTCTGAACATTTTCTAGGCGATACAAATATGTAGGAATTCCATGAAAAACAAGATCGAGTTGTAGGGTATAGAAAATAGACAATGCATGCTCATCACCTAAGATCATAACTTGGTCGGCTTCTAACATCATAGAAAGTAAAACGTCAATTTTTTCATAATCCAAATTCTTTTTTGTCGCATATACATTTTCGAAGATGCGATTGTATAAGACATCCGCTATTTCTTCTTTAGATTCTTTTTTAAAAAGTTTATTATGGCGAGCCATTCTTCGCATTCGCATATGTTCTGCCGTAGCTGTACAATGGCTTCTGAACGTTGCCCAACTTGGGAATTTCGCTTTTCGAATAAAACGGCTGATTGAAGCTTGCGAGACTAAAGATCGTTCCGAAACCTTTTCAATAATCAGATCTTCATTGTTCGTGATTTCTTTGATTAACTCTTTGGAAATTGAATGTTCTGTTTCATTGGTCACTTGTAGATCACAATGTTCAATAAACATGACTAAATTTTGGGTGTTGCTCATATTTTCTCTTCTTTCTCTTTTCAAAGTATATCACAAAAAAAGAGACAGCTTATTGCCTCTTATAGTGGAAATAGAAATAGGAAACTTCAATGATACAACAGAATACCCATCCTAGTGGATAACCAAGCCCAACCATTCTTGGTGTGTTGGAAATAAAATGTGTCATAATGAATAAGTATATTTGTCTTAATATTACGAAAGAAAATATCATGATAAACATTGGAGCTTTCGAATCGCCTCTTCCTCGTAACGATCCAGCTAATACATGGTTAATACAGTTGCAACATAAGAAGAAGATGTTGGTTCTTAAAAACATCACACCATATTGAATAACAGATGCATCTTTAGAAAAGATAGAAATGGCTTGTGGTGTATAAACAAATAATAGAATAGAAGTGAAAAGCGTGATACCAATTGTCATTCCTATGGTTATAAAAGTTCCCTTATTGGCTCGTTCTTCTTTGTTTGCACCGATATTTTGTCCAACAAAAGTAGTGGCTGCATTAGCTAGGCTTGACATGGGCAAGAACGCAAATTGGTCTAATTTTCCGTAACAAGACCATCCGGCTACGCACGAAGAACCAAAGACATTAATATAGGATTGAACAAAGGCATTAGAGAACGAAGTAATCATAGATTGAATAGCGGTTGGCAAACCAATACTTAAAATTTGTTTCAACATTGGAAG
The DNA here is from genome assembly GCA_030526175.1 of Bacillota bacterium. Classification (GTDB taxonomy): domain Bacteria; phylum Bacillota_I; class Bacilli_A; order Erysipelotrichales; family Erysipelotrichaceae; genus Floccifex. The sequence continues at coordinate 70,185 of JAUNDJ010000002.1, read as the reverse complement.
CTGAATTTTGCAATCGTTCCAAGTGAGTTTGTATATATCGTTGGATCTTGTTAGTAAAGTTATCACACCAATGGCAGAAATGATTTGAGAAATGATGGTTGCCAATCCAACTCCCGCAATACCCATTTTGAAAATAATCACAAAAGCTAAGTCCAAGATAATATTCAATATACTAGTGAACATTAAAAAATATAATGGGCGTTTGGTATCTCCTACAGCTCTTAATATACCACTGGCCATATTGTAGATTAATAGACCGGCAATTCCCGCAAAATAAATTCGAAGATAAGTGGAAGCATCTTGAATAACATCTTCTGGTGTTGAAATAAGATGCAACATCGGACGAATGAATATTACGCCTATAATCGAAAATAAAACGCTTAGAATAAATGTCATTGCCATTGTAGTTTCAATAGAAATGTGTAATTTTTCCAAATCCTTTGCCCCATAATTTCTCGCGATTACGACTCCTGCACCAATAGAAAGTCCATTAAAAAAGAAAACCATAATATTAACAATGGGTGTCGTAGCCCCTACGGCAGCCAAAGCTTGGGTACTTACATAGTTTCCTACAACCCAGGTATCAACGGTGTTATATAGTAATTGAAAAATATTTCCTAATAAGAGTGGTAGTGAAAATAGAATAAGGTGCAAAGGAATGGAACCAGTGGTCATGTCTCTTGTCTTAGATTTTTTATTTGTTGTCTTCATATATATATTTTAGTACAAGAATCGTGGCAGTTTAAGGTTATATTAATGAAAAGTAAGTCTTTTTGTAATATTTATCCTTTAAATTAGAGTTGTAAAAAATAAGAGGAGGAAATTAAATATGAAATATGAAATCAAAGGAGCACCATTACCAGTGGTGGAATGTTACTTATCTGAGGGAGAAAAAATTAAATGTGAATCTGGAGCTATGAGCTGGATGAGTTCGAATATGGAAATGGAAACAGCTGGCGGTGGAATGGGGAAACTATTCACCAAAGCTTTTAGTGGAGAAAAATTATTCCACAATATTTATACCGCAAAAGGAAAAGAAGGAAGCATTGCGTTCGCATCGTCTTTCCCAGGCGATATTTTGGCCTTAGAAATCAAACCAGGACAAGATATCATTTGTCAAAAAAGTGCATATTTGGCATCTACTGAAAATGTAGAATTATCCATCTTTTTCCAAAAGAAATTTGGTAGTGGATTGTTTGGTGGAGAAGGATTTATCATGCAACGATTATCTGGACATGGAGTGGCATTTATCGAAATTGACGGATCAACAGAAATCAAAGAGCTTCGTGCAGGAGAATCCATTTTGGTAGACACTGGACATTTAGCGCTAATGGATTCCACTTGTAGTATTGATGTCCAATCGGTGAAAGGTGTAAAAAATGTCTTACTTGGCGGAGAAGGATTGTTTAATACAGTAATTACGGGTCCAGGACGAGTTGTCTTACAAACCATGCCGGCGCCTCAACTTGCCAATGCGATCCAACCATATATTGTAATGCCATCAAAATAAGAAGCGAGCGTCTATGGACGCTTTTTCTATTTCTAAAGTGACATATTAAATGTCAATATAAAACGTATTCTATGAGTACAAAGGAGGTACTCATATGGAAATGATTGTTGCAGATAATAATGTATACGAAGATTATTCCGCATGGCTTTTTAAAAAAGAAGCTTGTAGAAAAAAAGCGTATCAAGTTCGTATTGAATATTTACATGTATTTGGTTCTTTAATTGAAGAAAAATATCGTTGGAAGTGTGCTTGTAAGTACCTTCAAAAGAGCATTCAGTATAAAAAAGAAAGATTGGGAAAACAAGAAATAGAAAGCCGAATTGAAAAAGAAATGGAGATGGAATTCAGAGAATGGACTTCTTTATGTGAAGAAATAGAAAATGCCAAACAAATACCGTATGTTTCTAAAATGCAACAAGATGAAATACAAGGATTATTTTTCCAAATTAGTCAAAAGCTTCAGGATAAAGAAGAATTATGGGAAAAGGCTGAACGAGCATATTTAGAAAATGATATTGAAACATTGCGTAAATTGAAACAATCGTTAATGGATAAAAAAAGAGATATGAAATCTTCTTTGATGGAATATGAAACACGTCGTTTTCAAAAAGAAGTAAAAGAGATTCATACGAAAGAAATTCGTCCGTATACTTATGTATTATCGAGTGTAGATACAATTCAGAATCAATCGAAGTATCTTCAAGAAGAAATTACTTCTTACAAATATCTTCATAAGCGATTAAAAAAACAATACTATATGGCATAAGAAAAGGCTGCAGATGCAGCCTTTTTTCTAATATTCTTCGTGACAACGGTCTAATAATTGTTCCCAACGACGATCTACTTCTTCTTGGAATGCTTGTAGTAAATCTTCGTTACCAGGTTTGAATAAGTGTTTAAAACGACCTTGTTTCTTTAAGAACATTTCTAATGGTAATTTTTTCTTTGGTTTGTAGTTAAGGATCCATTTTCCATCGATAACTTCGAATAATGGCCAGTAACAAGTTTCTACGGCTAACTTACAAATCTCGATGATATCTGGTGAATCGTAACGCCATCCACGAGGACATGGTGCTAAGATGTTTAAGAAAGCAGCCCCTGGTGTATAAATGGCTTTTTCACTCTTTTCATATAAGTCTTTCATATTTCCGATGAAAGTTGTTTGGGCAACATATGGTACGTTGTGATCGGCGATAATAGCAGCTAAATCTTTACGAGATTGTGTTTTACCAGCCGATTGTTTTCCAACTGGTGTTGTGGTTGTGTCCGCAAACATTGGCGTAGCGGATGAACGTTGGATTCCTGTGTTCATATACGCTCCATTGTCGTAACATACATAAACCATGTCGTGACCACGTTCCATGGCTCCGGATAAAGATTGGAAACCGATGTCGTATGTACCACCGTCTCCACCAAATGTGATGAATTTATAAGTACTGTCGATTTTTCCTTTTTTCTTTAATGCTTTATAAGCTGTTTCTACACCCGATAAAGTAGCTCCTGCATTGGCAAAAGCTGTGTGAATATAACTGTCTTCATAAGAAGTATATGGATATGTAAAACTTGATACTTCCAAACATCCAGTGGCATTTCCGATTACGGCTTTGTCTCCAGGATGAAGAGCTTTTAATACGTTACGAACAGCGATAGGTCCACCACATCCAGCACACATTCTGTGTCCTGGTGCAAAACGTTCTTCGCGTTCTTGGATTTCTCTAAAATTAAATTTTTGTTCCATGATTACACCTACCTAATCTCTTAATCCTAAGTAAGGATATTCATCAAAGTGAAGTTCTCCAGCAGCCATTTTTTCTAAATCTGCATAGACATTTTCTAATTCTTCTACTTTAGTATCGCGTCCTGAAAGACCATACATGATATTGACAACTTCTGCCTGACATTTCGCTTTATATAATCCAGCTGTAACTTCGGCACCTAATGGACCTCCTTGTGTAGAATAGCTTTCGGCACGATCCATAATAGCGATGGCTTTACAATTTTTTAAGGAAGCCGCAATTTCTTCGGCAGGGAAAGGTCTAAAGACACGAATTTTCAACAATCCGACTTTTTTACCTTGAGCACGTAAGTTATCTACGGCATCTTTAACACCACCACAAATAGAACCGATGGCTACAATCGCATATTCGGCATCTTCCATTTGGTATTCTTCGAAGAAACCATATTTTTGTCCTGTTAAGGCTTCGAATTCTTTGGCAACATCTAAGATTACTTGTTTCGCATTGACCATAGCTTGCGCTTGTTGTTTTTTGGCTTCCATACAGAAGCTTGATAGAGCATATGGTCCAACGGCCATTGTTTCGTCTTCTTTTAATAAATAGTGTTCTGGTTCGTATTCTCCAACGAATTGTTTCATTGGTTCATCTTCCCATAATGTGATATTTTGTACCGCGTGTGAAGTGATAAATCCATCTTGGCAGATCATGATTGGAAGTTTAACACTAGGGTGTTCAGCGATACGATATGCTTGTAAGAAGTTATCGTATACTTCTTGGTTTGTTTCGGCATAAATTTGAATCCATCCGGAATCTCTAGCACCCATACTATCTGAGTGTTCGGCATTGATATTTAAAGGACCTGTTAAACCACGGTTTACCACAGCCATACAAATTGGTAAACGTGAACTTGCGGCTACATATAATACTTCCCACATATACGCAAGCCCAGCACTTGAAGTGGCTGTTAAAGTACGTGCTCCAGCAGCACTAGCACCCATGGCAGCACTCATACTTGAGTGTTCGCTTTCAACAGGAATAAATTCTGTTGTGATTTGTCCATTCGCAATCATTGTTGATACGAATTGTGGAATTTCTGTTGATGGTGTGATTGGGAAAGCAGGCATGACATCTGGGTTGATTTGTTTAATCGCATGAGCAATTGCTTCATTTCCCGACATTCTTTCTTTAATAGCCATTATTTTCCCTCCTTCATAGTAATCGCATTGAATGGGCATGCTTTGACGCAGATTCCACATCCTTTGCAGTGATCGTAATCAAATTCTAATCGTTTTCCATTTTTTACTGGAATACAAGAATCTGGACAATATGGTACGCATAATAAACATTGTTTACATTTGTCCCAATCGCAAACAGGTGTTTCTGTTCGCCATTCTCCTGTATCAAATTGACGGCTTGTAGCAGGTTCATACACTTGTAAACCTTCTGTTAAGTCTTGCCAACGAGTTGTTTCATTAATTTCGTGCGCTTTTAGTGCCATTATTTTACCTCCTGAAGGGCAAGTTTTAGAGCTTGCATATTTCCTTCTAATACTTCTGGTTTTTTCGCAAATTTGTGTTCTAAAGAAGCTTTCATTTCTTTTAAGAAGACTTCTTCGTCCATAACCTTAGAAATTTTGATCATACCCGCTAACATTGGTGTGTTAGGGAAATATTTTCCTAATGTTTTGTTACAAACTTCTTTGGCATTGATAATATATACACTTCCTTCATACCCATTTAATAAAGGAATGATTTCTTCTTTTGTTTTTTCAGTGTTAATTAAAATAGCCCCTTCTTTTTTTAATCCTTTTGTAACATCGATGCTATTTAGAAGAGTATCGTCTACAACGGCAACATAATCTGGCTCGTAAATGTTAGAATGTACACGAATTTCTTTGTCACTAATTCGGTCGTATGCCGTAATTGGTGCACCCATTCTTTCTGGTCCATATTCTGGGAAACCTTGAACGTATTTTCCTGTGTTAAACGCTACATCGGCAAGTAATAGAGCAGCGGTTTTTGCACCTTGACCACCACGTCCATGCCAACGAATTTCTGTTAACTGACTCATTTTTCTTTTCCTCTCTTTTTCTTTAATTTTTTTATTGAACAACAATAAAAAAGTCCTGAAAGTATACTACTTCCAGGACGCAATATTTATCATTACGCGGTACCACCCGAATTCATGACACAATTCTGTCATGCACTTAAGAATCTAACAATTCTTTCCTCTTGTAACGGCAAGGGCCCCGTTAATCACTACTCTATTCATGATTACTGCTCCGAAGTGATTTTCTAGCTTCTATCTTGTGCAACGCTCTCACCATCCGTTACTCGCTAAAACTAGATATTAGAAACTATACTGTCTCCATCCACGCTTGTGCAAATACATTACCACTTTCAAAAAAAATTTTCAACTATGTTTCAAGCGTTTTCAATAGGATATTAGTTTCCTTATACATTCGTAAAAGTGAGAATGAAATATTGAATGTTTGGAAGAAAAAGGCTGTTTTTTGTCAGAAATAATCAAACAGCACAAAAATAAAGTCTGCTATACTTTAATAAAAGAGGGACTGAACATGCAGGATGTGAAGAGAGTCTTAAAAAGACTTTTGCTATACTTTTTATTATTATTATTGGCAGATATTCCTATTCCTTACTTTTCAAACCCATACCTTCTCACGTTATGTAGTTGTCTGATTTTGTATTATTCCCATCGTGTTTCTAAAAAAGGTTCTTTGAAAATGTTGATAAATGCTACAGTGGGCATGGAATTGTTGTTTATTTTGTTACGAAGTATTAAATACGATTCTTTAAAAGAGTTAGATGTTTTAACTCGATATTTTTGGTATCTTTTCTATGTTCCAGTATTAATCATTCCTTTACTTCTTTTTTATACATCATTAGCGGTTGATCAACAAGCACAACCGAGCGTTCAAAAAAAGTGGGGATGGTGTGCATGGATTACGACTATATTTATTTTTCTAGTATTAACCAATGATTTCCATCAGCTTGTATTTCATTTTCAACCGAATTTTGTGAATTGGAATGATCAATATTCGTATGAAACTATGTATTATGCACTCACTCTTTGGCAATATGTATTATATATTTTATCTGCCTTTTTTATGATAAAAAAATGTCGTGTCATGCGTTCTCGAAAACAATCATGGGTTATTCTGATTCCTTTTACTCTTGGAATTGCTATGTTACTTCTTTTGGCAACAGGAAATATGCCAATGTTTAATGGTGACGAATTGTTTGAATTTCCAGATATAATATTGTTTATGGTAACAGGAGTTATGGAATGTTGTATGCAATTAGGGTTGATTCCTACTAACAACTATTATGGAATGTTATTTCAAAAATCCATGATCGGAGCTCAAATTATTGATGAAAAAGGAAATAGTGTTTATAAATCGATGAACGCAGTGGATCTATCGGAATCACAGCTTTTTCTTTCTGACGGAACTCGTATAGAAAATCATACAATCTTGCATAAAATGAAATTACATGGTGGCTATGGATTATGGCAAGATGATGTGGCTTATCTTGATTCAATGAACGAGAATTTGGAAAAAGTGAAAGAGCGTCTTTCCAAAGAGGCAGAAATCAATCGTCTTCGAAATGAGCTAAAAGAAAGACAGATAATGATTGATCAGCGTTCACATGTTTATGATACGATTGCCATAAGGACTCAAATTCAATCAAAAAAAATAGCACTTTTAGCTGATGAAGCGTTGCAGTGTTCGAGTATAGAATGCATAGAAAAGAATCGTATAAAAATCGTAATCTTAGGAGCTTATATTAAGCGATATGCCAATTTAATGTTAATTTCTGCAGATGAGAATTTCATAGAGATTGGAGAATTTGCTATGTCCATTTCAGAAGTGTTACGATCTATAAAACTATATGGAATTTCTGTTGAAATGGTTAATTGTGCTAAAGGAAAGGTCATAACCGAATTAATACTTATTGTATTTGAAACAATCGAAGAATTATTGGAAATGAATTTAGAATTTCTTCAAGGCGTTAGTGCATATTTGCGAAATGATGAGAAACATATATTGTGTCGTTTGACATTAGAAGATTTAAGAGTGGGATTAGAAAAATTGGAAAAAGTAGCATATAAAGGAATTCAAACAAAGATTGTACAAGAAGACCAAATCACATATATCACTTTTATTCTTGAGAAAGTAGGTGACTAGAAATGGTTTCGTTTTATACCCTTTCAAGCTCTATTCGAGCATTATTTTCTTGTTGGGTATTGGTTTTAACTTTATTTGGAATTTTAGATACAATCTATGCACTTTTTCTAAAACGATACAAAACAACAATTTTAGGATTTTTTCTTGTTTTTGTTTCTATCTTTTTTAGGAAAGTTCTACTTGATCACGCTTTAGAAAGAGAAAGAATTATTTTAGAAATACCAAGAATATCGGCTCATTTTATGAATCTTCCTTGGATATGGTGGTTGATTACATGTATTCTTATGACGTTTGTATCAGGCATGTTTTTTTACCAAAATGTATTATATGATAAAACTTATATTACACCAGCAACCATTAAATACTTTATGGACCATTTACCAGATGGAATCTGTTATTGGAGAAATAGTGGACAAATCGTGCTTTCAAATTCAACAATGGAGAGGTTATGTGTTTCTCTGACAAACCAGCCCCTTTTAAACGGAAATATTTTTTTTGAAGCGATTATTAAAGATATCTTTTTGTTAGAAGATAGAGTATGGAAGTTTTCATATCGAGAATTATCTTTGCAAAATGAGAGTTTGTACGAATTGATTGCTTCGGATATTACAGAGGAGTACTTGAAAACAAAAGAGTTAGAAAAGGAAACTGAAAAATTATATATTTTAAATAAAAAATTACAAGAATACCACTTGGAAATTGAAGAATCTGTTCGTAAACAAGAAATTTTACAAGCTAAGATCAATATACATGATGAAATGAATCGTCTTATGTTGTTGACTGTTTTGATGGAGTGCAAGGATTTTGAATCAACGCGTCCTGTTTTTTCTTTATGGAAGAAAAACGCTTTGGTTCTTTGTAGGGAATCTGAAAAGGAAAAGTTGTTTAAAGACGAGATTGAATTGTTTTCCAAACAAATGAATGTTCGTCTTGTTTGGAAAAATAAGATACCTGAATACCTTTCTAAAGCTCAAAAGGAATTGTTTTATTCCGCTTTATGGGAAGCAGTTATTAATGCAGTAAAACATGCAAAAGCTAAGACGATGACAATTGCTATTGAAGAAAAAGAAGAAGAGATATGTTGCGTATTTGAAAATGATGGAAATGTGCCGCTAGGAAAAATTAGTTTTACTGGAGGATTGTATAACCTTTCCATTTTAGCGAACGAACAAGGCGCTACGCTTCAAGTAGAAAGTCAAGATTCGTTTCTATTAAAGCTTACTTTTCCGAAAATAGTGCCATCTGGCACCTTATAAAAAAAGAATTATGTTCTATAATTTTTAAAAGGAGTCATTCTATATGATTTATAACGTACTTATTGTAGAAGACCAGGATATGCCAAGACAGCTTTTTGAAATCTATATTAATCAAAATGAACATTTTCATCATATTGCTTCTATACCCAATGCTTCAGGTGCTTTGGCAATTTGTCAAAATCAAAAAGTGGATCTGATTTTAATGGATGTCATGACTGAACATAATCAAAGTGGTTTGGATGCAGCTAAAGAAATAAAGAAGCTATTTCCATGTATAAAGATCATTGTGGTTACTTCCATGCCTGAATATTCTTGGATTGAAAGAGCCAAAAAAATTGGGGTTGATTCATTTTGGTACAAAGATGGACAAAAAGAAACAATACTCAACGTTATGGAAAGTACGATGAGAGGCGAGAATATCTATCCACTGGAAACACCTCTTATTCCTTTAGGAAATTCGAATAACCATGAATTTTCAAAAAAGGAGTTGGAGATTCTTCGTGAATTGAGTACTGGAGATAGTAATGCTGAGATTGGAAAAAAACTTCATTTGGCTACGGGAACGGTAAAAAACTATGTGCAACATATGTTAGAGAAAACAGGGTTTAAAACACGTACTGAACTTGTTTCTGAAGCTTGTCGTTTGGGCGTTGTGGTAAAAAATAAGATAATATAATCATAATAAAAGCGAATGCAGAAAATAGCATTCGCTTTTGTATTGTTAAAATAGTGCCATTCGGCACTGTGAGAACGAACGTTTTTTCTTTAGTATTTATATACAAGAAAAGAAAAAGGTGTCCCCTTTTTCTAAAGTGCGCGCAAATTATGATAAATGGAAAAGAGGTTAATCATTCTATGGAAAAGGAAGAGCATCGTTCCAACCAAAAGGGAAAAGATATCCTATTAGTAATTTTAGGGTTAGTTGCAATTCTTTCTTTGGGTTTTGCTTTTTGGACGATCCAAACAAGAAATACAATAGCTTCATATAAGGATGTTTTGGAAGAACAAGTCGAAGAGCCAATAGAAAAACTCAATGACAGTATTGATATCCCTGGATATACAAATCTGAAATTTGAGGCTGGGCAAGTTAAACAGAATATTATGATTTCAAATCCGAAACAGAATTTCTGTTGGTTCAAAGTATCTTTAAACTTAGAAGATGGAAGGGTGTTGTGGACATCGAATTTATTTGCTCCAGGAGAAAATTCAGGATGCATTGTTTTATCTGAACCTTTGAAGCAGGGAACGTATGAAAATGCATTGCTTAAGTATGAATGTTTCAAAGACCAAGAAGGACAAGAAGCTTTGAATGGAGTTGAAACGAGACTAACAATTATTGTCGAATAAAGGAGAAAAGAACATGAAAAATTTAACAGCTATTTTATCATCGTTAGCTATGGCATCGTGTATGTGTGCTAACGTAATGGCAGCGGATGGAACAACTATTCTAACTGTCAATGTTCCAGAAAATGTATCAGATTATCAACTTCATATTCCGGCAAATATGACTTTGGAATATGATAATACAGATTTACAAATTATCGGTGATTTATATGTTACGGATGTCCGTTCGTCTATTTTCTCAATTTGGGTATATCCTAAATATACTAATTTAATCAATAAGGACAATTCGGATGATACTATTCATTTAAGATTATTTGATGGTCCTTTTGAATATAAAAAGAATGGATATAATCAGCTTAATGGTACTTTAAATCCATATTATGCTAATAGGGAACCGAAATATTCAACAAAGCAACTAAGTGCAAAAGTTGATGACTGGTCTAGTGCTAAGCCGGGAGCTACATATCAAGCAACAATTACATATGTAGTGGAAACAATGCATACAAGTGATAAATAAAGAAAGGATGATTCTATATGAGTAATACACCATATAAAAAGACAAGAGAACGAATTAGTGTTTTTCAATTTCGAATCAAGTTTTTAGAAAAATATGGAAAGATTATTGGACCAGAATATGAAGACAAATTCCCTCCTGGAGTCTGGCCAAAGATTCGAAGACTTTATAAAGTTGGAAAACTTACGAAAGATTTAAAAATTCCTATTGGTGCAAAACCCGAAGATTATCCTTTAGCTGCATTATGTGTAATAAAAAAAGCTGGAATTGAATTCCCAGGGTATGAATTCGGAGAATTTCCCGAAGACTTTCTAAATCTAGTACAAAAAACAGTTCGTGCTAAGTATATGGATGCATATGGAAAAGTATCCGATCCAATCTATTTATCAAAAATACCGAAAAAATTATGGCCATATGTGAGAACAACCGGTACGATAGGAAATACTGTTGGATTAATCTTAAAAGATGAAGACCCAGAGGATTATCCACCAGGTCTTATTAAATATGCAAATGCGATTCGAAAAACAAAATGAGGAAGCCTACTATGAAAAAAATATTGTCTCTGATAGTAGCGTTGATTATGGTAATAGGAATGGGTATGGATATATTGGCTAGTGATGGGACAACAACAATAACAACAGATATTCCTTATTCGATAACTCTTCAAATTGGTGAGCATGGGAAAGTGAAAATAGAAGATACAGACTATAGAGGAAATAAAAGTCTTTTAAAAGAAAAAGGAACTGTTGTGACATATACTTTTATTCCAGATGCTTTGTATGATCTAGACAAAATCATTTACAATGGGGAAGAAATCATAAATCTATCGTCGGATAATAAATTTACAGCTCCCGCTTTGAATAATAATTCGAATCTTTCAGTTAGTTTTCGCTTTCTAGGCATTGGAGAAGATGAAACATATACCATAAGTTTTGATTTAAATGGACATGGAACTTCCATAGAAACACAAAATGTATTAGAGGGAAAAAAAGCAATCAAACCTGTAGATCCTCAAGAGAGTGGATGGATATTTGGTGGTTGGTTCTTGGAAAAAGGATGTATAAATGTCTTTGATTTTGATGCACCAATAAAACAAGATATGACATTGTACGCAAAATGGACAAAAAACACCTATGATTTAACAACAAAAGTGAATGGTGGACACGGTACGATTTCTGAAGGAGAAAAAGACATTGTAGAGGGCCAAGAAAAGACAATTTCATTCACGCCAGATGAAGGATATAAAATCCAAACAGTTACTGTAAATGGTGAAGAAGTATCCGTAACAGACAATCGTCTTGTTGTAACAATGAATGAAAGTAAAATAGTCATTGTTACGTATGAAAAAGATGCGCCTCCACACGAACATATGTTTGGAGATTGGAAATACGATGAAAAAGATCATTGGAAAGAATGTACTTCAAACGATGGTGCTATTGCAGAAAAAGGCGTGCACATATTTAGTGGTTGGAAAACAATTGTAAATCCAACTTCTACAAAAGAAGGAAATAAAGAAAGAACTTGTACTATTTGTTCGTACAAAGAAAAAGCGATTATTCCTGTCAAAGGAAATAGTACGAATAGTCTAACGCATACGGGAATCAAAACAAACTTATTACAATGGATTGTTCTAATGGGGATAAGTTGTGGTATTGGAACAATCATTTGTCATAGAAAAAGAAAGGAGAAATAGTTCATGAAAAGAAAAGTATTTGCCCTCGTTCTAGTTCAGCTTTTTGCCCTAAGAACTATTGCTGCTCCTTCTTTTGCACAAGACGGGGAAATAATAGAAGAACCGATTATTTTGGAAGAAAATGAACAAACAGAAGAAGTCATAGAAGAACAGTTTCTTTTAGAAGATGATGCAAAAGAAATCGATGTATTTAAAGAAGAGATTCCTTCGGAAGAAGACTTTTCAGTAATTGCTGAAGAGGAAGATTTGATCGAACAAGAAGAAAAGGCAGTGACTTGGTTGTTAGATTTGCCAGCTCAATTGGTAATTCCATATAGAGCGAATGATTTTGTAGTAGAAACTGCAAAAGTAGTGAATGTTGAAAATTTAGAAGACCAAACAATCTACATAACTTTGACATGTGATTGTACATTTGCTGGAACTAAGGAAACTATGCCAGTCACAATCTATGTAGACAATCGTCAAATTGTTCCTGGAGAAGATACTATTATTGGTAGTGTATCAAAAGAAGGAAGTAAGTACGCACAAGTACGATTGGTATTCACCGAACAAGGATGGGATGCTCTTTCTTTTGGAAATTTCTCCATGGCAATTTCTTATGATACTTATTTAGGATGATACTTTATGTTAGCCCAGAAACCATCTGGGCTTTTCTAATCGTCAAAATTTTCGATTAGGAGGAAACTTAAATATCAGACTTCGCAAACGAGGACAAGAGTGTTTTCTAGAAGCTCTCTATTATAAACGAAGTGCAAGAGGTAGGAGTTCGTTAAAGGATTCGATAAAAAAGTAGTTTTAGTGAATCGTCCAATAAAAGAAATGCGATTGGAAAATGGAATTCTATTAGATGGTGTTGTGGATTTCTTTCTAAATAAAATAAATTCATAGGGCTCAGTAATTAATACTGAACTTTTCTGTTATACTAGTGTATAAGGAAGTATGAAAGGATTACATAATATGGAGTATTATAATTTACCCAAAACAGACTTAAAAGTATCTAAGATTGCGCTTGGATGCATGCGTATTGCTGGAAAAAGTGTCGATGAAGTGGAAGCATTAATCGACAAAGCTTTAGAACTCGGAATTAACTTTTTTGATCACGCCGATATTTATGGTGGAGGCGAAAGCGAAAGAATTTATGGAGAAGTATTAAAAAAACGTCCAGATCTTCGTGACAAAATGATCATTCAGACAAAATGTGCCATTGTACCAGGAAAACGATACGATTTTTCAAAAGAATATATCATCAATGCCGTTAATGGTTCTTTAGAAAGACTACATACTGACCATGTAGAAATCTTATTGTTACATAGACCCGATGCCCTTTGTGAACCAGAAGAAGTGGCAGAAGCCTTTAATCAATTGTATGAAGAAGGAAAAGTAAAATATTTTGGTGTTTCAAATCACACACCTTATCAAATTCAACTTCTACAAAAGTATGTGAAATATCCAATTATTATTAACCAGCTTCAATTATCTATTGTGCACTCAGTCATGATTGATGCGGGAATGAATATGAATATGAAAGAAGCCTGGGCACAAGATAAAGATGGTGGGGTATTAGATTTCTGTCGATTAAACGATATTACGATCCAACCATGGTCATCGATTCAAGCTTCTTGGGCTGAAGGAACATTTATTGACAATCCTTCTTATGAAAAATTAAATGGTGTTCTGCAAGAATTAGCTGATAAGTATGATGTCACAAAAGCAGCGATTGCGATTGCCTGGCTACTTCGCCACCCTGCACATATGCAACCAATTATTGGAACAACATCGCCAATTCATTTAGAAGAAATGGCACAAGCTGTCAATGTAAAACTAACACGACAAGAATGGTATGACTTATACCTAGCAAGCGAAAAACCATTACCATAGAAAAAAGGAGAAGAGTATGGATTATTTTAAATTAAAAGATTTCCCTGAAGATTTCTTATGGGGAGCAAGTAGTAGTGCCTATCAATGTGAAGGCGCTTGGGACGAAGATGGAAAACTACCTTCAGTACAAGATTGTATGCCAATTATTCCAGGAAATGCCGATTGGAAAGTGACAAGCGATCACTATCATCGTTTTAAAGAAGATATCGCATTAATGGCAGAAATGAATTTTAGCGAATATCGTTTTTCGATTGCTTGGCCAAGAATCATTCCAGATGGAGACGGGGAAGTCAATCCAGTAGCTGTAAAACACTATCATGAAGTTATTGATGAATGTTTAAAATACGGTATTGAACCAGTCATTACTCTATATCATTTTGACCTTCCACAAGCTTTACAAGATAAATATGGTGGATGGTTATCTAGACAATGTATTGATGACTTTGTTCGCTATTGTGAAGTATGTTTCCAAGAATATGGGGAAAAAGTACAATATTTCTTAACAATCAATGAACAAAATATGATGACGATGTTCAATATTCAAGGATACGATAACGATAAGGATCGTTACCAGGCGAACCACCATATGTTGGTTGCACAAGCCAAGGCAACGATTCGTTGTCATGAAATATGTGGAGCATGGATTGCCCCAGCACCAAACATTACATGTGTATATCCAGCGACAAGTGCTCCCTTAGATACATTGGCTGCCATGGATTACGATCAACTTAGAAACCGTACGTATTTGGATACAATCGTTTTTGGAGAATATCCAGAAGCGTTTGCCCAATATTTGAAACAAAGAAATATTTTCCCAGAAGTAACTATGGAAGATATGGCACTATTAAAAGCGGCTCATCCAGACTTTATCGCCTTTAACTATTATGGAGGAAGTACGGTACGCTATTGTTCACAAGCCGAAGGGGATGAACTAAAAGCGAGAATGAACGCATTAAAAGGGTCGGAAGATGAACACAAAATGACACCAGAATTCATGGTTGGATTAATGGCTGAACCAGGAATGGCAATTGGTGTGCAAAACCCACTTCAAGAACGAACATCTTATGGAATGGGAATTGACCCAGTCGGATTGCGAATCACTTTACGACAACTTTGGGAAAGATACCAACTACCACTATTGATTACAGAAAACGGATGTGGAGTTCCGGATGTGATGGAAGAAGATGGAAGTATTCACGATGATTATCGTATTGATTACTTACGAAAACACATCAAAGCGTGTCAAGAAGCCATTACGGATGGAGTGGATTTAATGGGATATTCGCCTTGGTCCGCAATGGATCTTGTATCTACACACCAAGGTATTAAAAAACGATATGGAATGATCTATGTGGATTATCATGACGATGGAACAGGAACATTAAATCGTTATAAAAAAGATTCATTCTATTGGTATAAAAAAGTAATTGCTTCAAATGGAAAGGATTTAGATTAGTATGAAAGTATGTGTTATTGATATTGGAGGAACTTTTATTAAAGCTTCTTTAATGAATGAGAAATCAGAAATCTTGACAAAATGGAAAGTACCAGCCCCAACAAACAGTATGGAAGAAATGATTGATTCTTTGTATACGCTCATTGATGAACACAAAGATGAAATCGAAGGTATTGCGATTTCTATGCCAGGAAAAATCGATGCCATCCAAGGTATTGCACATACAGGAGGCGCTTATAGATTTATTAAGGACATGCCTGTTAAAAAAATATTAGAAGAACACTATCATTTGCCAGTGGCTGTGGATAACGATGGAAAATGTGCAGCCAATGCAGAAAACTGGGTAGGTGCTCTAAAAGATGTGGAAAATGGAATGGTTTTCGTTATTGGAACTGGAATTGGTGGCGGAATCATCCTTGGAAATAAAGTATATCGTGGTGTAAATTTCTCAGCAGGAGAATTAAGTTTTGCGTTTGTGGATAAAAACGTTTCGTATAAAGAAAGTGGTATGATTGCTTCTAAATGTGCAACACCAGGTTTATTAAAAATGTACAAGAAACATTCTGGAAACGAAGAAGATATTGATGGGGTAAAATTTTTTGAGTTAGCCAACGCAGGAAATGAAGCGGCTTTAGCGGCTCTACACGAATTCTGTTCATACATTGCCAAGTATATCTTTGATATTCAAGGTGTGATCGATATTGAAGCGGTAGCCGTAGGAGGCGGAATTAGTGAAGCGCCATTGTTGTTTACGGTTCTTCAAGAAGAAATGGATACATTGTTTACTTCATTAAGCTTCTTACCAATCCATGAGCCAAAATTGGTGAAATGCCAATATGGAAACGATGCGAATTTAATAGGAGCGATGAAAAACTTCTTAGATCAACAATAATAAAGAATTAGAACACTTCGGTGTTCTTTTCTTCTATAATAGAAGAAAGAAAAGAGGCCTTAAAAATGAAAAAGAATTCGTATAAATGTGCATCCAAGTGTGATGGACTCTTATTAGACGTATTAGAATATATACCAGATGGAAAAATAAAAGGTATTGTACAAATCAGTCATGGAATGGCAGAGCACAAAGAAAGATATGAAGATTTTATGAAATATCTATCTGAAAATGGATATGTTGCGTGCATTCACGATCATCGAGGGCATGGGAAAAGTGTAAAGAATAAGGAAGAACTTGGGTATTTTTATGATGAAACAGGTACTTATATTATTGAAGATGTGAAGTTAATCAATGAGACGTTAAAAAGTAAATATCCAAATGTTCCATTGATTCTTTTTGGACATTCCATGGGATCTTTAGTGGTACGTGTGTTTACCAAAAAATACGATGATTCCATTGATAAGTTAATTGTATGTGGCTCTCCAAGCCAAAATCCAGCAGCCGGACTGGCATTACTTTTAGTCAATGTCTTATCAAAGATAAAAGGAAATCATCATCGTTCAAACTTCATAAATTCTTTAGCTTTTTCTTCGTATACTAAAAATATTCACGACTCGGATAAGAATGAATTTAGCTGGTTATCGGTGAACAAAGAGAATGTGCAAAAATATATCGCTTGTGAATACGATGGATATGTGTTTACATTAAATGGGTTTAAAAACTTATTCTTACTGATGCAAGAGACGTATAATTCTGAGGGATGGAAAATGAATCATCCTACACTACCAATATTCTATATTGCAGGAAGTGAAGACCCTTGTATTGTGAATAAGAACAAATGGATAGAAGCCCAAGATTTTATGAAGAAAGTAGGATATTCTGACGTTTCAAATCATTTATATATTGGATATCGACATGAAATCTTGAACGAAGACATCAGAGAATCTATCTACAAGGATATATTGGAGTTTATTGAAAATGAGAGAAATTAGAGAAAATATTAAGGTTTTAGAATACGAAGTGGCACCTTTGAGTGCTGAAATTATCGGAATCGAAAAAGAAGATCATAGTATTCTTATTG
The DNA here is from genome assembly GCA_030526175.1 of Bacillota bacterium. Taxonomy (GTDB): domain Bacteria; phylum Bacillota_I; class Bacilli_A; order Erysipelotrichales; family Erysipelotrichaceae; genus Floccifex. Next base: position 52,618 of record JAUNDJ010000002.1, on the reverse strand, counting down.
ATTGTGGAACAACGCCTAAATCATTGGAATATATAGATTTATTTAAAACCCCAAGAACGCTCATCTTGACTTCTTGGCATCCTGATCATGCGTTTAACGAATCGTGTGTAATCTATGATAAGTTATATGTTTCGCATACAACACAAACACAGTTGTATAAAGGAGAAGCGGTTACTTCAACTATAGAAATTGAACCAGGAATCACGATTTATCCAATTGTTAGCTGTAACGATAAGGATATTTTAGTGGTACAAGTGGATGATATCCTTTTCTTACAAGATGCTCTATACAAGCCAGGTATTGGAAAGTTTGGAAAACAAGCCTACGATCTGTGTGTTGTAGAACAATTAAAAGAATTCATTCAAAATAGTCAAGCACATTATTTCTGCATTAGCTATGACGAAACCTTTATGTACTCAAAAGAAGAAATATTAAAAAAATTCAGCGAAATGACAAAATAAAACGGAGTTCACAAACTCCGCTTTTTTAGAATCCCAAGTTATCGTTGACCAAAATAACATGGATACGATCTTTATGCTTAGAATATCTTGTGATTAAGAATTGGCAACAAATTGTATCTGCGCATTTACAATCCATACATTTTCCTGTTTTCGTACAAGGCGTATTTAGATTAAAACGTTGTGCATTGATAGTAGCGGCTTCGTTACGAGCACGTTTCATTGCGCTATCGACGTCTCTAGAAATTTTATTCATACCAACAATCAATACGAGTTTTTTTGGACCATACGCAAAAGCAGAAACACGATTGGAATTTCCATCAATATTCACAAGAACTCCATCTTCGCTCATCGCATTGACACTTCCTAAGAAGACATCGGCTGTATACGCAAATAGCTCGGCTGCTTTTTTATCACTGGCTGCATCGCGGTCACAATAATTGTAGTTGCCATGGATTAGTGCATCGGCTAATCCAATTTCTAGAACCGACATGGAACCACCTTTAGTGACAGAGCTTCCTTCAGGGATTAATTCTAAAGCTTTTTGTAGTGCTTCTTCTTTAGTTTGTACATAATATCCGCTCATATTTCGAGATTGTAATCCTTCAATTACTTTTTGAGCTAATAAATTATTTCTTTTAATTCTGTTTTCATTCATGATTTATTCCTCCATCCTTATTCTAAATTATTCCTGAATTTTTCAAAAGGTAAATTTGTGTTATACTACTTGCATGAAAAAGAAAATAAAATGGTCATCAGGATATTTGATGATAGTCGGATTTATTTTATTAATTGTATTAGGGGCATTGTTGCTGCAAACGCCTATCTGCAACAAAAATGGAGATTGGCTTCCTTTTGTCGATGCGATGTTTACTAGTACGACTAGCGCGTGTGTAACAGGGTTGATGACAGTAACGGCTTCTACGCAATTTAACATATTAGGAAAGGTAATTATTTTATTGTTGATCCAAATCGGTGGATGGGGCGTTATTGTTTGTGCAGCCTATTTAATGGTATTGCTTGGAAAACGAATTTCTATGTCTACTCGTGTTGTTCTCCAAGATTTGTTTGGCTTGTCAGGAGTTGGTGGTATCGTCCGTTTTGTCATATATATCATTAAGGCAACCTTAGTGGTGGAAGGCATCGGAGCTATTCTTTATAGTTTTCAATTTATTCCGCAATTTGGACCACTGAGAGGAATAGGTTATTCGATTTTCCATTCTATTAGTGCGTATTGTAACGCGGGAATTGACTTGTTAGGAAGTGATAGTCTTGCCCAATATGTGAACAATCCATATATGAACTTTGTGACTATGGCATTGATTGTTTTGGGTGGGATTGGGTTCTTGATTTATCAAGATATTACAGCCTTTTTTAAAAATCTATTTATAAAAAGAATAGGGCTAAAACTAAGCTTGAGGAAGTGTAAGCTGCAAACTAAGCTTGTGATATCCATTACTTCCATATTGATTTTTGGTGGAGCTATCCTTATTTATGTTTGTGAACACAACAATCCTGCTACGATTCAGAATTTTAATTTTAGACAACAAGTGATGTTCTGCTTGTTCCAATCGATAACGACAAGAACCGCTGGTTTCTTTACAATTGATCAATCGTTATTAAAACCAGTGACACAGTTTATTTGTTGCATCTTGATGTTTATCGGAGGTTCTCCACTTGGAACCGCTGGTGGAGTCAAAACTGTGACAATAGGAATTATTTTCTTAACATGTATGTCCATATTACGAGGCGATTATCATGTTACTTGTTTTAGAAGAAGTATTTCTTTATCGTATATTCGTGTCGCAATATCGGTTTTTATGGCAAGCTTTACTTTGTCATTAACAGGTGTTATTTTACTTCTTGTGTTTGCGCCAAATGCGACGCTAAACCAAGCTATGTATGAAGTCTTTTCGGCTACGGCAACTGTTGGATTAAGTGCCGGCTTGACTTCCCAGTTGACAACGGCAGGAAAATGGATCGTAATTGGCTTGATGTATATGGGGCGTATTGGTCCCGTTTCTCTTCCTGTATTCTTTTTATCAAAGAGTCGAATCAAAGGCGATCAAGAATTGCCGGATGAACATATTTTAGTCGGATAAGTGAACGAATAAGGGTATCTTATTCGTTTTTCTTGTGTATAATAATAGTCGAGAAATTATAAGGGGTGTGTATGAAAAAGATAGGGATTGCGATCAGCAAAATAGTATTGATTGTTGTGTTTGGTCTATTTATGCTTGTACAACTACAAAAGCCTAAAAAGAGCAACGCTAATTTTGAAGAAGTAGAAACGATTGTTATGCAAGAACTAGAAGAATATGGTTTAGAAAAACAAGATAACTTAAAAATTAAGAGTACGTTTTCTTTAGACCCATCTTCTTGTACAAATATTGCATATTATAAAGCCGAAGATCCAATGGATGTTCGAGAAGTGTTAATTGTTCAATTTGACAAGGAAGCTTTCGCAAGTACGATAGAAAAATCAGCGCAAAAACGTGTTTTAGAACAAACAAACGCATTTGAAGGATATGGTCCGGAACAAGTGAAGTTATTGAAAAAATCTAAGATTTATTCACAAGTTAATTATGCGATTTATGTAACGAGTGAAAACAGCGGTGATGTTTTAAAAGTGTTTAAAGCGGCATTGTAGGAGGGGAATATGGTATTTAATAGTTTAATATTTATCTTTTTATTCTTGCCGATATCCGTGCTTTTATATCAAATCGTACCAGGAATAAAAATAAAAAAATTCGTGTTATTATTGATGTCTTTATTGTTCTATTGTTGGGCAAATCCGATTAGCTTAGTGTTATTGCTGATTTCCATTTTATGGAATTACTTTACTGGCTTGGAAATTCAACTATACGAAGGAACAAAAAGAAAAATTGTCTTTATCATTGGTATTTTGTTTAATATTTTAATTTTAGGGATTTATAAATATGCCAATTTTTTCTTAGGATTTACAGGTTTACATTTTGATTTAAGCTTACCAGTCGGTTTGTCTTTCTTTACTTTTAGTGCAATATCTTACATTGCCGATGTGTACATGAATAAGGTGAATCCACAAAAGAGCTTATTGATGGTCGCTTTATATATTTCCTTTTTTGGAAAAGTCAGCATGGGACCTATTGTGCAATACCACGATATGGAAGAACAGCTACAATCTTTTATGCGATTAAATGTTGTGACTTTCGGGGCTGGTATGAAAAAATTTATTAAGGGGCTTGTGAAAAAAGCTATTTTAGCCGATCAGTTTTCTATGTTGTTTGCGGCACTAAACGGAAATGAGACAGTCTTAGGAACATGGTTATTTGCGATTGCGTATATGCTTCAAATTTATTTTGATTTTAGTGGATATAGCGATATGGCTATTGGATTGTCTTCAATGTTTGGTTTTGAGTTTGCCGAAAACTTTGACCACCCATATATTGCCACAAGTGTACAAGATTTCTGGCGAAGATGGCACATTTCTCTTTCTAGATGGTTTAGAGATTATATCTATATTCCTCTAGGAGGAAATCGCGTTAGTAACGTTTTATATATCCGAAACATTATGATTGTATGGTTATGTACAGGACTTTGGCACGGAGCCAATTGGACATTTATTGTTTGGGGTATCTATTATGGAATCTTGTTGTTGTTAGAAAAATTTGTACTAAATGATATTTTGAAAAAAATGCCAACGTTTGTGCGTCATCTGTATACTTTAATCTTAGTTCTAATTGGATGGGTATTCTTTATGAGCAATTCATTACCAGAAGCTCTAAATATCTTAAGTCGAATGCTTGGTATTTATGCAACAGGATTGGCTAATTTTGAAACTTTCTTTAGTTTAAAACAGTTTTTGTTCTTCTTAGTTTTTGGTTGTCTTTTCTGTATGCCAATACAAGAAAAAATCGAAACGTTTATTTCTAAGAAGCTTGCTGTATCCATGAACTTGATTGTTTATGTGCTATTCTTTGTGATCGCGATTGCCTTTGTGGTATCAAGTACGTTCCAATCGTTCTTATATTTTGCGTTCTAGAAAGGAGATTATGAAACAATGAAAAGAAAAAAAATAAAATTAAATCGATTTCTTGGTGTGTTTTGTGCAATCCTTCTAGTCGTGGTCATGGTTGTAAATTTAGTAATGCCAGATGTGGAAAAATCTGAAGTAGAAAATCGTTCGCTACAAACTTTTCCAACAATAAGTATGGAATCTGTTTTAGACGGAACGTTTGGTAATGAACTTAGCGATTGGTTTTCCGATCAATTTGTTGGAAGAAATTTTTTGATCCATGTTCGTTATGCCGTTTTAAAAGCCATTGGTTATGATAAAATTGATTCAGTATATTTATGTACAGATAAATTGATTGAAGAAAGCGCAAAACCAGATGTGGACAACATTATTCGTAATTTAGATGCGATTGAAGCTTTCGCACCCGATTTACCAACGACATTTATGTTGGTACCTAATGCGATTAATGTGCAATACGATTCACTTCCATATTTCACAACAAGTGATGGGCAAGATGGAATTATGAATGATATTTTTAATTATTTTGAAGAACGTATTGAAACCATTGATACACGTGATATTTTTGCCAAACATAAAGAAGAGTATATTTACTATAAAACAGACCACCACTGGACAAGTTTAGGTGCGTTCTATGGTTGTCAATACTTGTTGCAACAACAAGGGGTTGATATTAATAAAAAAGATTATACGATTTATCCAGTATCGGATTCTTTCCAAGGAACTCTTTCAAATAAGACAGGAAGCTTTGGGATGAAAGATCAAATTGATATTTATGTGGATAAAAATTTATGCGATTACTATGTGATGGATGTGGATACGGAGGAAAAAAGTCGTTCTATTTATTCTTCCAAAGCGTTGGATACAAACGATCAATACACAGTATTTATGGGAGGAAATAAGGGTATTGTACACTTAGAAATGGATAACGAATCGGATGAACATCTATTGTTGTTTAAGGATTCGTATGCCAATGCGGCGATTCAATTCTTATTACCATATTATCGAACAATCACAATTGTCGATGCGCGTTACTACAATGAAAAAGCGGAAAGTTTGTTAGAACGTAACCAAATTACAGATGTTTTGTATCTATACAATACAAATACATTTGTGCAAGACACATCGCTAGCGGATGTATTGGAGTAGATTTATGAAAAAAATAGATTTAAGAAAACCCTTAATTGTCTTGTTGGCTGTTGTGTTGGTTTTTATGAGTGTGTTTATTGTAAAAAATATTCCATTTTCAAAATCTGTGGATTTGACAAAAGGAAGACAATACATAAAAGCCCAAGAAAAATTGAGTGTAGAAGAAATAGAAGATGCGATTAATGAAAGAAAATCTGGGGAATTTGGTGCGATGGATTTAGAAAATCCAGAAACCATTTTTAATCAATTCCAAGATTATGCATTCTATGGGGATTCTCGTGTTCTTCATTTTGCCAGCTATGGATTTTTACCAACCACAAGATTATTTGCAGAAAATGGATATGCGTTTCAAGATGTAAAAGATTGGGATTATCGTTTACGTTCGATTAAACCAAGCGTTATTTATTTAGCGTATGGAAGCAATGATATTAACCGAAACATTTATACAGGAAATAATGCGAAAGCGTATAAAGAAGTCGTTATGAATGCGATTGAACATATTCAAGAAATTTGTCCGGAAGCACAGCTTTATGTATTAGGAATGATTCCTCCTAATGCCTTAGGACAATCACAATTGACACAATTTAAAATGTACAAGAGTTTGAATCTTATTTATCAGGAAGTATGCGAGGAAATGGATAATTGTACATATATTGATGATGAAGTTTTGGGAGAAGATGGAATGGCAGATATTTTTACTGACGATGGATTCCATTTTGTGAAAGAGTTTTATCCAATATGGGCAAAATATATCTTAGAACATTCACAAATGCCTACCAAACAAGTAGAAGAATAGAAAGAAGGAAACATATGGCTTTACAATATATTGTGATCGGAGCCGATCAATTCGGGTGTAGCGTAGCCCGAACATTGGAAAATAGTGGATGTGAAGTAATTGTCGTAGATAGGGATCAAGAAAAAATCCAAGATATCGCCGATGATGTTACAATGGCATATTGTGCCGATGCAACAGATTTGAATACCTTACATTCCATTGGTATCAAAGATGTGGATGGTGTGGTAGTTTCTATTGTAAGAGAAATGGAAACAAGCATTATTGTCTGTATGCACTGTCTGGATTTAGGTATTCAAAATGTGATTGCACAAGCGAAAAATGAAATGCATGAAAAAATCCTTAAGAAAATTGGGGTGCCAAAAATCGTGGTTTCCGAAATTGAAATGGGAAAACGAATTGGAAATTACTTAACAGGAAAGAATTTTTCCGATTGGATTAATATTTCTCCTGATTTCTCTATGGTCGAAGTACCAGTATTATCTTCTTGGGTAGGAAACTCTTTGATTAATTTGGACTTAAGAAAACGATATGGATTGAATGTAATTTGTGTTCGCCAAGGAAACGAGATGTACACGAATTTTGATCCAAATCTACCATTAAGAAAAGATATGAAATTGTTTATCGTTGGAAAGAACGAAGACTTACAAAAAGTACAAGAATAAAAAAACGGAGAGTAAATGTTTGTTTACTCTCCCAATTTTTTTATTATTTAATTTTTTCTAATAGTTCTGTAAAGTTAGGCTTTTCGATTTGTGCAAATTCGATTTTTACTTGATCGTCTTTATATCGTGGAATTAAGTGAACATGGAAGTGTTCCACACTTTGCCCAGCGACAGCACCTGCATTCGAAAGAATATTCATTCCTTCAGCACCAAGTTTTTCTTTTAATTGATTTCCTAGTTGTTGAGCAACTTTCATTAAGTAGGCTAAGTCTTCTGGATCACAAGTTAATAATGATGAATAGTGTGTCTTAGGAATGACTAATGTATGACCTACACTTGTTGGATTGACATCTAAGAATGCTAAGACTTTATCATCTTCATATACAGTATAATTAGGGATATCTCCTTTTACAATTGAACAAAAAATACACATAATAAATTCCTCCTAGGAATAATATACACCCAAGAAAAGCGAAAAGCCAGGTTAAGGGGATTCCTGGCTTTTCAATTAAGGGGATAGAAAATTGTATGAATACTATTTAGTTGTTCATACAGGCAAGGTCTTCTACTCCTTGCTTATAACCGATTATATCACACATTAAAATTGTAAATATGTGAAAATTGTGTGAAAAGTAAAAAAACTGATGATTTTTGGGGGATTTTATAAGAAAAATGGGAAAAAAAGATGGGTTCGTCCCATTTTTGGGAACACTTGTTAAAAAATTGACTTTTCTGTTTCGAAAAGCATATATATGATATAATATACTCCAAATGGGGGTGCAAATATGATTCACAAAACCATTATGGAAATTGCAGAATACTTGGGAACAGAGATTTTCCCAAAAGAAAATGGAAATAGATCAATTCATGGTGTGTCAATCGACTCAAGACAAGTACAAGAAGGGACATTATACGTTCCTATGATTGGTGCTAGAGTGGATGGACATAGTTTTATTGAATCCGTAAAAGAAAATGGTGCAACTGCTTCGTTATGGCAAAAAGATCACTTGCCATATCCAGAAGGTATTTCATTGATTCTAGTAGACGATACGCAAAAAGCTTTACAAGATTTAGCTAAGGCGTATTTGGCAAGCTTAGATTGTAAAGTAATTGCAGTAACGGGATCGAATGGAAAAACAAGCTGTAAAGATATGCTTCATAGCGTTTTTTCGCAAGAAAAGAAATGTCAAAAAACACAAGGAAATCGTAATAACGAAATTGGCTTACCACTAACAATCTTGGATTTCGAAGAAGATATTGAGATTGCGGTGTTGGAAATGGGAATGGAAAATTTCAACGAAATAGATTTCTTATGTAAGATTGCGAAACCAGATGTTTCGATTATCACAACGATTGGATCGGCACATATGGAAAATTTGGGTGGAAAAGTACAAATTGCGCAAGCGAAATGTGAGATTTTCGATAACCTAAAAGAAGGTGGATTGTTCTTATACAATAAGGACTGTCCAGAAATTGATATTGTATTAAAAGATAAGGATGTATCATCGCACAAGGTAGTTTCTTTTGGACGAGAAGGAAATATTCAAATCACTTCGGATATTGTTTATGAAGAAAATGGAATTTGTTTCTCAACAAATATTTTTGAGGAACCAATTCATCTTCGTTCTTTTGGACAATTCCAAGCGATGAACTGTTTACCTGTGATTTATGTTGCCAAAGAATTTGGATTATCGAACGAATCTATTTTGAATGGATTAAAGAATTTAGAAATGACAAAAATGCGTACGCAATTATTAAGATGTAAAAACGCTAAAATTTTAGATGATTCGTATAAATCAAATCCAGAAAGTGCTAAAGGGGCAATCGATACCCTAATCTGTATTGAAGGCAAAAAACACATCGCCTTATTATCCGATATGTTGGATTTAGGTCCTGAAGAAAATGCACTTCATAAAGAAGTGGGTGTTTATGCCAAAGAAAAAGGTGTAGATCTATTATATTGTGTTGGACCGCTTTCAAAATATACAGTGGAAGGATTTGGCCAAGGAGCGACTTGGTTTGAGAATAAAGAAGCCTTAATTGAAGCTGTTTCTCCTTGTTTAAACGAAGAGAATGTGCTATTAGTAAAAGGCTCAAGAGCAATGACAATGGATACAATTGTCAAAGAATTTATGAAAGGAAATGAGTAATGGAAAAGTTAAAATTAGCTGTCATCTTTGGAGGGCAAAGTAGCGAATATTCTGTATCGTTACATTCTACAGCCTCTTTCTTAAGAGCGATTCATGAAGATAAATATGAACTAACAAAAATTGGAATTGACCAAGAAGGGAACTTCTATTTATACGAAGGTTCTATTGATGATTTAGAACACGATCACTGGAAAAAGGAAGAATTCTGCACACCTTGTGCATGGATCCACCACGGAATCATCACTGTAGAAGAAAATCCTCGTACATATACTTTTGATTGTGCTTTCCCTGTATTACATGGAAAAAATGGTGAAGATGGATGTATGCAAGGGTTATTAGAATTAATGAACATTCACTATGTTGGATGCGATGTTATGAGTAGTTCTATTTCTATGGACAAAGAAATTATGCACATCCTTTGTGACCAAGCAAACATTCCTTGTGCGGATTACATTTGTTTACGAGAAAATGAAGAAAATCCTTCGTTTGAAGAAATTCAAAAAACAATTCCACTTCCATGGATTATTAAACCATGTAATGCCGGAAGTAGTTATGGAGTTCACTTTGTTGAAAATGAAGAAGAATATAACGAAGCTATTAAAGATGCATTCTATTGGGATGGTCGTGGAAAAATCTTAGTTGAAAAAGTAATCAAAGGATTTGAAATCGGTTGTGCTGTAATGGGAAATAAAGAAATCAAAACAGGAAGCTGTGATGAAATCGAAATTACAGGTGGATTCTTTGATTTTGAAGGAAAATATGAAATGAAAAATGCGGCAATCTATTGTCCAGCACGTATTGATCAAGCTACTTTTGATCAAGCACAAGATCTTGCTCGTCGTGTATATAAAGCGATGAACTGTACTGGACTTGCTCGTGTTGATATGTTTGTGCAAGAAGATAAGAGTGTTGTATTAAACGAATTAAATACAATTCCTGGCTTAACCGCAACAAGCCGTTATCCTTCTATGATGAAAGAAGTAGGTTTGGAATTCCCAAATTTAATTGACGAATTAATTGCGTTAGCTATGGAAAGAAAGGTTGGCGTATGTTAGAAAGTTACAGTCGTTGTTGGGCTGAAATTGACTATGATGCGATTGGACATAATGTTAAGGAAATAAAGAAATTAGTGGGAGAAACTAAGATCATGGGAATCGTAAAGGCGAATGCTTATGGTCATGGTTCTGTTAAATGTGCAAAAGCTTTGGAAGAAAATGGTGTAGATTTCTTTGGTGTATCTAGCGTAGATGAAGCTTTGGAATTAAGAAATGCGGGGATTGAATCTTCCATCTTAATTTTAGGATATACGCCACCAGAACATTTTCACTATTTACACGAGAAAAAGATCACGCAATCTCTTATTTCTTTGGATTACGCGAAGCGTTTAAATGCGTATGCGAAAGAACACGACGTGATAATTCATGCGCATTGTAAAGTGGATACAGGAATGAATCGTACAGGAATTCAAGATCAAGATCAGAAGAAAGAAATGGATTCGATTATTGAAGTCTTTTCTTTGACAAAGATTTCTGTGGACGGAATGTTTACGCATTTTCCTGTAAGCGATGATTTAGGTGAGGAATCGGCTGCTTTCACAAAACATCAAATTGAGTTGTTTAACGAAGTTGTTGCTTCTTTAAAAGAAATTGGTATCCAACCAGGAATTTTACATGTTCAAAACAGTTATGGAATTTTGAATTATGGGGATTTGGGCATGGATTATTGTCGTCCTGGATTATTGTATATGGGAGTGACATCGGATGATTCCATTCCAATTTTATCGCAACCAAACTTTATCCCGGTCATGTCTTTATATGCCAATGTTAGCGTTGTAAAAACAATTAAGGCAGGACAAACGGTTGGTTATGGACGCCATTTTATGGCTACAAAGCCAACAAAGATTGCGACAATTTCAATTGGATATGCGGATGGACTACCTAGATTGTTGTCAAATAAAAACCATGAGGTATTAATTCACGGAAAACGTTGTCCATTAGTTGGAAATATTTGTATGGACCAATGTATGGTGGATGTAACCGAAATAGAAGATGTAAAAGAAGGCGACATTTGTTGTTTAGTGGGACGTCAAGGGGATGAAGTGGTAACGATTGATTCCATTAGTCGAGATGCTCATACAATAAATAATGAAACTTTATCCGCTATTGCGGCTAGAGTGCCTCGTTTAGATAAGAGAGGATAAATATAGATTTATGAAAAAACAATTTGCCGCAATTGACATCGCAAAATGGATTTCGGCTTTATTAGTTGTATGTATTCATACTTATCCATTTTTTGAAATGTCAGAAACGTTTAACTTATTGTGGATTGCGATTGTATGTCGATTAGCCGTTCCTTTCTTTTTTGTGACTTCTGCTTATTTCTTGTTTAAGAAATTTAAAGATGGAGAATCGTTACATAATAAAGAAGTGTTATTTGATTACTGTATGCGCGTATTAAAATTATATGGTATTTGGACAATCATCTACTTACCATACACGCTTTGGGATCATTTAGCTGTAGGAATTAGTTTTTCAGGCATTCTTTCCTATGTTCGAGATTTATTCTTAAACGGATCGTATTATCACTTATGGTTCTTACCGGCTTTAGTGGTATCTTCGATTATCGTTTGGTATTGTAATGAAAAATTTACAATGAATAAAGCGATTAAAATTACGCTTGGATTGTATATTTTTGGATATTTTATGAACGTATATGCGCCAATCTGGCAAGCTGTTCCAGGAATTTCCTTTTTCTATGGATTCTTTATTAAGATTTTTGGTACAGCTAGAAACGGATTCTTCTTTGGGCCGGTATATATGATGCTAGGATATTTATTGGCTCGTACAAAACGTTTACCAGAAAGAACAAGTTTAATGGCATTTGGAGTCAGCTTTGTTCTATTAATATTAGAAGTATTGTTGTATAACGCTTTTGGTGTACTACAAGATTTATCAAGCATGTTCTTGAGTTTGATTCCTTGTACATTCTTCTTAGTAAACTACTTATTAAAAGTGAAAGTAAAAGAACCGGAAAAATATGTACATTTGCGTTTAGAATCTTCACTGATCTATACTTCTCATATTTTGTTTGCGAAAATTTTATTGCGTATCTTACCTAACGCACACTTTGTCGTATATTTTTTAACTTTATGTTTAGCACAATTGTTTGCGGTATTAGTGGTTCGATATAAAGATCAATTCCCAATTTTAAAACATTTAATGTAAGATTATGATTCGAGTACATCAAGTAAAATGCGATAGCGATGACAGAAATGTCATCGAATCGCATTTATTAAGAAAACTGAATATGAAACCAGAAGATCTTTTATCGTGGGAAATTCATCGTAAAAGTGTAGATGCCCGCCATCAAAAGGTCTTGTTTTCGTATGTCTTAGACTGTAAAGTCCGTCGAGAAAAACAATATTTAAAACATAAGGATGTTATGAAGCGTCCAGATGAACGTTATAAATATGTGGAAAGCGGTGAAAAGAGTCTTCCAGACCATCCTGTTGTCGTTGGTTTTGGACCAGCTGGTATGTTTGCCGCATTATTACTTGCACAAAGCGGTTATTGTCCAATTGTTTTTGAACGAGGGAGTCAGGTAGATATTCGAAAAGAAAAAGTAGAAGGTTTCTGGAATGGTTCAGAATTGGACGAAGAATGTAATGTTCAATTTGGAGAAGGTGGAGCGGGAGCCTTTAGTGATGGGAAGCTAACGACTCGTTCCAAAGACTCTAGAGCAAGAAAAGTATTAGAAGATTTAGTTTCTTTTGGTGCTAAAGAAGAAATATTAATTGATGCGCATCCACATATTGGAACTGACGCATTTTTAAAAATTATTAAAGCTTGCCGCCAAGAGATTGAGCGATTAGGTGGTACTTTCTATTTTGATACACAAGTAACCGATATCAAAGTAGAAAATGATCAGTTGGTAGGTATTTCTACTACTAGTGGAGATTTTGCTTGTCAGGCTTTGATTTTTGCGTGTGGTCATTCAGCAAGCGATACGATTCTTGCCTTTCATAAAAAAGGACTACAGTTGACAAATAAGCCTTTTGCGGTAGGTGTTCGTATTGAACATACACAAGATTATATAAATGAAGCTATGTTAAAAGAAGCAAGCCAAGATCCACGATTAACGCCTGCTCGTTATCAATTAACCCATATGACATCGAATAAAAAGGGTGTGTATACTTTCTGTATGTGTCCAGGAGGATATGTGGTTAATTCTTCGAGCAAAAAAGGACAACTTGTGATTAATGGAATGAGCTATGCTGCTCGAGATGGTATAAATGCCAATAGTGCACTATTAGTGCAAGTCAATGATTCCGATTATGGAAACGATTTGTTTGCTGGGTTGGAATATCAAGAAAACTTAGAGAAAAAAGCTTATGAATTATCTGGAAGCTATGCACCTTGTGTACAATTAGCCAAAGATTATCTGGCAGGAAAAGTATCTACGGATTATGAAGAAGTAAAACCTTCTTGTTTGATGGGTGGTAATTTTGTGGATTTAAATGAATTGTTTTCTCCAGCCATCAATCAATCATTGCACGAAGCCTTATTGGCCTATGAAGAAAAAGTGCCTGGTTTTGTCGAAAGAGGAGCTATTTTAAGTGCCGTTGAATCACGTAGTTCTTCGAGTTTAAAAGTTTGTCGAGACGAGAGCTTACAATCAAACATATTAGGATTATTCCCTTGTGGAGAAGGATCAGGATACGCTGGTGGTATTATGACTAGTGCAATCGATGGTCTTCGTTGTGCAGAAAGCCTAATCTCAATTTTTGACAAGAATACAATCAAAAAGTAAAATAAATTAAAGTGAGAAAGGAGCAAATATGGCTGAATTTTGTAAAGGATGCGGTATAAAACTTCAAAATACCGATAAAAAAGCATTAGGGTATGTACCTAATTTAGATGCGGATTATTGCCAACGGTGTTTTAAGCTAACACACTATGGAACACTAACAATTAATATGCAACAAGGAATTGCTTCGGAAACTACTTTTTCAAAAATCAACGCTTTGAATGCGGTGATTTTCTGGGTAGTGGATCTTTTCTCTTTTGAAGCTAGTTTGATTCCTTCTCTAAATGAGAAATTACCAGGAAAAGATATTATTTTAATTTTGACAAAACGCGATGTTCTTCCAAAAACATTGAGTGATGAAAAAATTTATGAGTTTGTAGATGAACGTCTTCAAAAAGAAAAAATTTCAGTGAAAGATATGTTGATTTGTGGACATATGTTGAAAAAGAGCGAAATCTCTATGGAATGCGTTGATGAAATATCTTGGGCGATTGCCAACTATCGAGAAAACAAAGATGTAGTATTCATGGGAATGGCTAACGTTGGAAAATCGACTCTATTAAATCAATTGGTAGAAGATAGTGGAATCACGACTTCTCGAAATCCAGGAACAACTTTGGATTTGATTCCTTTATATCAAGAAGAAGGATTTACAATTTATGATACACCTGGTATTGAAAATCCAAATTCTATGTTGTCAATCCTTCCACCAGAAGAATTGAAACAAGTCATTCCGACAAAACCGATTCGTCCGTTTGTATCGCAAATTTACGAAAATCAATCGTTTGCGGTTGGAGGACTAGCTCGTGTGGATTTTAAAGTAAAAGGAAATGCGAGCGTTGTAGGATATTTTTCTAGAGATTTAGATATCCATCGCGGGAAATTGGACGATGCCGATCGTTTATGGAATATGCATATTAATAAAATGTTGAAACCAAGTGTTGATAAAACAGTGGATACAATGCGTGTCTGGAAAGCACCAAGAATTAAAAAAGATGAGAAAATGGATATTGTGATTCATGGTGTTGGTTGGTTTTGTGTGAATGGAAAAATTGATGAAATTAGCGTGAAAGTTCACGATGGAATAACAGTAAGTTTTAGAAAGGCAATGATTTAATATGTTAAGCAATGAAAATAAAAAGTATTTAAGAAAACTAAGTATGAATTATCGTTCTCTTTTTCAAATTGGAAAAGATGGACTTAGCTACAATTTATTGGAATCTTTAAATGATGCTTTAGAAGCGCACGAATTAGTAAAATGTAACTTATTAAAAACATCTCCAATTGATACGCGTGAAGCCGCTATCGAATGTGCTTCACAAACTGGAAGTGAAGTGGTTCATATTGTAGGGCACACATTTGTCTTATATCGTCGTTCGAAAGAAAATAAATTGGGGATTAAAAAATGAAAATCGCAATCGTAGGAGGAAGTTTTGACCCTATTCATAAGGTACATCTCCAAATGGGATATCAGGCGTTAGAAAGCTTAAATGTAGACCAAGTATGGTTTATGCCAGCTGGAAATACACCTTTAAAAGATCGTCAATTAACAAGCAAAGAAGATCGTTTAGAAATGGTGAAACGTGCAATTTCTCAAGAAGAAAGATTTTCCGTTTGTACGATTGAATTAGAACGAGAAGGTAAAAGTTATACAATTGATACGTTAAAAGAATTAAAAGAAAAATATCCAGAAGATGAGTTTTACTGGATCATTGGAGCGGATCAATTAAAACAGTTTGACAAATGGAGAGGGGCTGACCAACTTGTTACATTAGCACACTTCGTTTGTATGGATCGGGATGGTGAATTTGGAGAATCTGTTTATGATATTCAAAAAATTCATATGTCTCCAATGCCCGTTTCTAGTAGCGATATTCGATTAGGGAATAAATTAAATTATCTTCCAGAGGATGTGTTAGCGTACATTTATGAAAAACGTTTATATGTGGAAGACTGGGTAAGAACTCGTATGAAGACAAAACGTTTTGAACATAGTGTTTCGGTTGCGCATCTTTGTGAAGAATTTGCGAGAAATAATAATTTAGATGTCCAAAAAGCATACTATGTTGGATTGTTCCACGATATTGCCAAACATATGGATATTCGTGCACAAAAACAGTGGATGGAAGCGAAGTTTCCGGAACACTTACACTATCCGATTCCTGTTTGGCACGGATTTGTTGGTTCTCAAACAATCCAAAATGTATTCTGTATTAAGGATCCAGATATTATCGAAGCAATTTATCATCACGTATTAGGAACAAGTAGAAATCCATATGCGATGATCGTATTTTGCGCCGATAAGTGCGATCCTTTACGAGATTATGATTCCCAACCTATGATTGATGCATGTAATGAAAATATTTCTTCTGGATTCGATTGGGTTAAAGAAGAAAATGAAAAATATTTAAATAAAGGATAGATAGAATGAGTGAAATGAAACAAGAATTAAAAGATATTGTTGTCCAAGCCATTTTAGAACGAAAAGGGGAAGACGTTCGTGCATACGATTGTACGAGTTTAACACCTTTCTTAGATTATATGATTGTCGCTAGTACGACAAACTTACGACAAAACAATGCGATTGCCCAAAATATCAAAGATCGTGTTAAAGAAAGCGAATATCCAGTAAGCATTCGTACGGAAGGAAGCGCAGAATCCAAATGGATACTAATCGATTTGGAAGAAATTGTCGTTCATTTATTTGTCAAAGAAGAAAGAGATGTATATTCTTTAGATCGTTTGTATCAAGATGTACCGGTGCAAGTCTATGATCTATAATACATTAGCTGGATATTACGATACTTTGGTCAAAGACGACGAGGCAACACAAGATTGGGTAAATTGGATAGAAAGATTTGTAAAACCATGCTCTGTTTTAGAACTAGCGTGTGGTAGTGGCGAAATTACAGAACAATTATCAAAAGCTGGATATCAAATGAGTGCTTTGGATTTAAGTGCCCAAATGGTTGAACAAGCCAAAACAAAGGATGTTGAAGGAAATATTTCTTTTTTCGTCCAAGATATGAAAGATTTATCTAATTTTTCTAAATTTGACGCCATTCTTTGTTTATGCGACAGTTTTAACTATATTTTGTCAAAAGAAGAAGTTTCTCACTTTTTTAAAGAAGTCAGCGATCATTTAAATGATAATGGATACTTCTTATTTGATACACATTCATTAGATCGTATGGATGAATTTGAAGAAGAATGGAATGAAACTGGTGTTTTTGAAGACGGATGTGGATATCAATGGTCAATTTCAAGTGAAAATGACTGGTTGTACCAAGATTTTGCGTTTTATTTACCAAATGGAGAAATGATTCAAGAGCATCATCTTCAAAAGATTTATGAACCATCTTGGTTAGAAGAAGAATTAAATACATATTTTGAGATTCTTTCTGTAAATACAGATTTTGTGGAAGAAGGAATTCAAGAAGGAGAAAAGTATTTTTACGTACTTAGAAAGAGGTAAATATGATTGGAATTATTGCTGCGATGGATATTGAGGTCGAGGCTGTAAAAAAATATGCACAAATTTCTCATAGCGAAGAAATTGGAGGGTGTGTATATCACTATGGTACTATGTTTGGAAAAGATATTGTTTTATGTAAATCAGGAGTAGGAAAAGTGGGTGCAGCTATTTGTACAACCATTCTTTGTGCGAAAAATAAAATCGATATGGTAATTAACGTAGGAACTGCTGGTGGATTGTTAGTTGAAGAACAAGTGTTGGATGTGGTCATTAGTGATCACGTTGTGGAAGCTGATTTTGATACAAGTCCATTGGATGGAGAAGAAGGAATTGGTCTACAATGGTCTGTTAATCAAGAAATGGTTTCTCGTTGTATTGAAGCTGCAAAAAAAGCAGGAGCTCGTTATCATGTAGGAACAGTTGCCAGCCAAGATATTTTTATGGAAAGAGAAGAAGATTTTAAAAAGCTAATGTCCCGTTTCCCAAAAAGTGCTTGTTCTGAAATGGAAGCAGGAGCTGTTGGACATGTTTGTACAAACTTTAACGTTCCTTTCGTGATTGTACGAGGATTATCGGATAATGTACATCATCATGAAAATTCGATGGAATTTAGTGAATATGCTTCAAAAGCAAGTGAACAATCCGCAAGAATTATTACAGAATTTATTAAGGGATAGAATACGGAGGAACGCATGGCAAAAAAATCGTTTTTTCAAAAAATTCAGCATGCGATTCGCTCATTAAATTTAACCATTGTTCTAGCAGTTGTTTTAATTGTTTCGGTTTTGGTGTTATGGGCTTTGTTTATTAGTGGTCCAAACCGTGTAGAAGAAGAAAAACTTCGTCAAGCACAAACAATGATTAAAGAGAAAGTTGAAGCAATCGAAGGCGTAGAACAAAACAGTTTTCGCTATATTACTTATCAAGGATATACGGATTCTAAATTATATTGGTTTGATGCAAATTGCGATGTAATCGTGACAAAAGATATTAGTAAATTGGACTATGATACCGCAAAACGAGTTGCCGAAGAAACATACGGTGTAATTTGTGATACAATATCATTAGCCTATGGGTACAATAACCCGGTGTATGAAATCGAAGGTTCGGGTAAATACTTACTATTAGATTTTGATACATTTGAAAGAATTTACGAAAGGGATGATCAACATGGCAAATAAACTATCATGGGATAGTCCTTATATGAATCACACTGCATATATTTTAGATCACATGGCTGAATTGAATTTAGAACCCAATGAGCTATTAACACTATTACTGATTGAGTTTTATAATTCGCAAGGTATTATTTTTGGTGATGAGATGATGGCGGAAAAATTAAGAATTTCCGAAGACGATGTAGAAGAAATATTTGAATCTTTATCGGATAAGGGCTTTTTAACCATTGAATTCAAAAATGGAGATATCTATTTCAACATTGCTGGTGTTATGGAAGCCGATGCCAAAGGGGAAAAGTTAAGTCGCTCTTTGATTGAAGAATTTGAAATGGAATTTAAGAGAACATTAAGCCCAAATGAAATGTCTAGAATTATGGAGCTAGGCGATATATATGGTGAAAAACGTGTGTTAATAGCTTTAGATGAAGCCAGTGTTCGTGATATCCGCAATATAAACTATGTGGAAACTATATTGACAGCTTGGAAAAATAAAAATTTAAGCGATGAAGACTTAGACGAGGGAAAACGATGAAGGCAAATGAGATTTTGGATGAAATGGAAAAGATTTTTCCACATGCTCAATGTGAGCTTCATCACAGTTCTTCGTTTCAATTGTTGGTAGCGGTAGTCTTGAGTGCACAAACAACCGACGAATCCGTGAATAAGTGTACACCAGCTTTATTTTCGGCGTATCCAACATCTAAAGAATTAGCGAATGCACCAATTGCGGATATTGAAAATTATATTCGACGAATTGGTCTATATCGCAATAAAGCCCGTTCAATTAAAGAACTCAGCTATGTATTGGAAGAAAAATTTCATGGGGAAGTACCCAGCTCTTACAAAGATTTAATGTCTTTGCCTGGTGTTGGAAGGAAAACCGCAAACGTGGTTCGAAGTGTCGCTTTTGACATTCCTTCTTTCGCTGTTGATACGCATGTAAATCGTGTTTCTAAACGCTTGGGATTGGCAAAGCCTCAAGATAGTGTAGAAAAAGTAGAAGAAAAATTGAAAAGAAAAATTGACCGAGATCGTTGGAATAAAGGACATCATTTGTTTATCTTTTTTGGACGATATTTGTGTCATTCTCGAAATCCTGAATGTGAGAGATGTCCGTTTATCACATTCTGTAGAAAAGATAAAATTGGTAAGATTTCAAAAGGATGAAAAGAAAATACCATAAAGGAGACCAACTATGAAGCTATTAGAACAAATTGAAGGAAAACGAGTTCAAATTACATGTTTGAAAGAAAATCGAATTGACATAAAGGCGATCGAAGAAATTTCCCAAATGGAAATGGATGAGCTAATGACAATTCAATTGGATGATAATGTGGTATATTCTTGTCTTAATTTTATTAGTCTATCTAACCGATTAGAATCTCCAATTAGTCGTTTTGACTTCCATATGATTATTGCACAAATTGCACAAATGCACAGAATCGCAAAACATATGGAATGGAAGAGCACAGATATAATCTGGAATCCAGATTATGTATATATGTCACCCACAACTCGTGAAGTAAAATTTATTTATCTTCCAAACAATGACATAGAATCCAATTCTATTACGTTTATGTTAGAAAGAATCATTTATTCGGCTATGCAGACAAATCCAGAAGATACGTTTCTTTCCGAATTTGTGTATTACCTAAAAAGATTGGGATCTTTCACATCCGAAGATATCATTGAATTCATTAAAGAAGAAGATTCAAAAGTAACGCGTTTACTACAATTAAATAGTGAAATTACATATACAAAACCAGAAAAAAAACAACCACCGATGAAGGAAGAAAAGGAATTGGATATTCCTAATTTCACACCAAGAGAAGTGGTACTAGAAGAAGAATCGGAAGAAATTCAACTAGAAACGGATGCGATTCCAGATACGAAATTTAATATGGAAGATGCTCTAGATTTCTTAAAAACGCCAGAAACAGTATGTGATGTTGAAGAAATCGTGATCGATCAACCCGAAGAAGGATATGAAGAAGAAAATACAGAAGAGGTTGAAGAAGCTGCCGAACCAGTTCAACCAAGATTGAGTTTCTTAGATTTATTCAATGAAGATTCATTTGAAGACGATTCGCAAGAAGATAGCTTTTATGATATAGATTTAGACGAAGATAGAGCTTTGGTCTTAGAAGAAGAGTTTAAACCTGAGCAAGAAGAATTGATTAACTCTATGGTTCAAGAAACGGTGGAAGAAGAACCAGTTTCAGAACAAAGTGAATCTTTGGATTCGGCTGAAGAAGTTTTTGAAGAACTATCTAAAGAAGAAGTGGAAGATGAAGAATCGACACAAGAAATGCACTTCTCTCAATCTATTGTGGATGAAATTGTTCTTCCTAAAGAAGAAAATACAGAACCAAAAACGGCCACTCTTACAAGACTTTCTACGAATGAAAAAGCAATCATTGATACAAACGATTACGTTCTTGGAAAATCTAATTTTGTGAATGGTATGGTTATCAAAGGGAATCCTGGTGTAAGCCGTAAACATGCGATGATTCGTTTAGATAACGAGCAATATTTTATTCGCGATTTAGATTCTGTGAATGGAACATATGTGAATGATGTATTTGTAGAACCGGAAACAGAAGTGGAATTGTTGAGTGGGGATTCTATCAAACTTGGGGATGAAGAATTCTTGTTTACTATCGAATAGGAAAGGTCAGAATTGACCTTTTTTTTCTTTGATATGAAAAAAAGAACCCGAAGGTTCTATTTGTTCATGTCGTAAATTACTTTTAGTCCTTTAAAAATAAGTCCTGGATCGTATACGTCAATTTGTTTGACATGTTGGTAAATTACGCGTCCTAAACCACCTGTTGTGATTACACGCATGTCATCACCAGCGACTTTTTTATATTCCGAAATGATATAGTCTACACCACCTACATAAAGATAGAAGATTCCTGCTTCCATTTCTTCGTGCGTATTGGTAGCCATGATTTTTTCAGGTTTTTTAATCGCTATTTCTGGTAATTGTGAAGTGTTTGAAGAAAGCGCCGATGCAGCTGTTTCAATACCAACAGAAATGAGTCCAGAACTGAAATTACCATCTTTATCCACATAGTTATATGTTGTAGCTGTTCCAAAATCAATAACTAAGATGTTTCCTCCATATTGACTATAAGCTCCTGCACAATCGGCAATACGATCTAATCCAACACTTCTAGGATTTTCTAAAGTAACATTGATGCCTGTTTTGGAATCGGGAGATAAGATCATTGGTTCGATTCCAAATACTTTAATAACACCATTTTTAAAAGAGTGCATAACTTTTGGAACAACGCTAGAAATGATGATGTCATCGATATCTTCACGAGTTACATTCGCAAAAGTTAAAAATTGTTGAAGCATCAATCCATATTCGTCGCTTGTTCTTCTAACTTTTGTCGTAATTCGATAATTCTGTTTAATCAATTTATCATCAAATAACCCAATGGTAATGTTTGTATTTCCAATATCAATAGCCACTAACATGATACAACCTCTTCTTCTATTTCTTTCATCGTTTTTAATATTTTTAGACCCAATTCAACTTTTGTCAATTTTGGAAGATGTTCCATGGAGTCTTTACGAATTAGCGTAACAACGTTTGTATCTGTTTTAAAACCGGCTCCTTCTGTAAATAAATTGTTGGCAATCAACATGTCACAATTCTTTTTAATAAGCTTTTCTCTTCCGTTTTTATCCAAATCTTGTGTTTCCATCGCAAAACCACAAACAATTTGATTTGGACGCTTTCTTTCTCCAATATAAGCTAATATATCTGGATTTTTTACAAAATGGACATCTAAAGTAGAATCGGCTTTTTTAATTTTATGATCTGCGACGATTTCTGGACGATAATCAGCGACAGCTGCAGCCATAATGATATAATCGGTTTCTTCCAAACGAGAAGTGATAGCTTCAAACATATCTTGTGCACTTGTTACAGGAACAATTGTTGCTCCTTCGATTGGCTCTTGGTTTACTGGTCCAGAAACAATGGTAACATTGGCTCCTGCCATAATAGCTTGACGAGCGATTGAATATCCTTGTTTACCCGAAGAATGATTCGAAATGAAACGAACAGGATCTAAGGCTTCTTGTGTTGGACCAGCGGAAATCAAAATATTTTTTCCTTTTAAAAATGGTTCGCTTAATTCTTTTTCAATCGCAAAGACAATATCTTTGACGGTAGCAAGTTTTCCTTTTCCATCCACATTGCAAGCTAAATGTCCATAGGCTGGATCCACAATCACATAGCCTAGTTCTTTGGCTTTCTTCAAATTTTGTTGCGTGACTTCATTTTCATACATATGTGTATTCATAGCTGGACAAATCATCTTTTTTGTATGACAAGCTAAAAATGTTGTGGAAACCATATCATCCGCAATGCCATGTACGACTTTTGCGATAATATTTGCGGTTGCAGGTACTAATACGCAAATGTCAGCCCAAGTTGCGAGCGAAATATGTGCAATTGGGTCTTCATTTTCTTCATCAAAAAGACTCGTTTCGACTTTATGATGAGAAAGAGCTTCAAAGGTCATGGGAGAAACAAACTGTGTTGCATTTTTTGTCATCATGACTTTGATATCAAAATTCTTATTTTTAGATAATGTACTAACTAGATCACAAGCTTTATAAGCAGCAATACCGCCAGTAACACCAATCAAAATATTCTTCTTTTTCATAATACATCCTCGATTTTTTATCAGTAAATATTATACTTTAGTTAGAATGGTATCTCAAGATACTTTTGTGCTAGAATGAGATAGTATACCTAGGAGGAAGAACATAGTGTTAAAGAAATGGTTCTGTCTTTTGTTGTGTACTCTATTAATGCTTACAGGATGTGTACAAAAAAAAGACTATGAAGAAATAGAGATTTCGTATGAAGAATTGGTAGAAAAAATAAATAACAAGGAAACATTTGTGGTTGAGGTTTATAGAGAGAATTGTCCATTTTGTGAGAAAGTGACAAATTATGTTGAAGAAACGAAACAAGAACATCCTAATGTAGTTCTATATCGTTTGGATTGTACAGATTGGGAATTAAAAACAAATGAAGAAGGCGACATGTTGTTAGCAGACAGTGAAATAGGACAAGAGTTTTTAAAAGCGTATCCAGGATTTTATTACACACCAACGTTTTATGCTTTTAAAGAAGGAAAAGTGTTATCGGCAGCTGTTGGATTTAGTGAATTAAATGCTGCGGTATCGATTTGGAATGTTGAAACTGTCATTGATTTTAATCAGGCAGATATGCAAGATTTTTGGGAATTCATAGAGACGTATCAAAAAAAAGGATGATGATGACCATCCTTTTTTACGTTAAATAAGAAATTTCTATTTCTGCATAAATTTTATAAACGATAGATTTAATTACATTGTCCATTAATTGATAGTAATTTTCGACATGTTCCGTATGTTGTGTGATTTGCCCTTTTTCCATGATTTCATGTAAATAAGATTCGAAAACCTCCACAAATTCGTTATATGCTTGGGCAACACTCGCATCCGAACGATTTCGATATATTTTTAATAAATTGGAAATCTCTGTTAAGGAATAACATCGTTTCATTAAACAAACAACAATCAAGTACGCTAAATGATATTGTTTATAATGCTTTTTTATTGGTGGAGTGACGATGCTGCTTTTTACGTAGTTATTCACCATACTGTTGGTGATGATTTTATCATCGCTAAAGTATAGTGGAGCCAATCCATTATTGATAAAATATATAACTTGATCCATATAAATATCAAAACTAGGTAAATCTTCCCATCTTGGAATATGATATTTAATTAAATTACTTTTGATTTGTTCTTTTGTCATATAGCTATTATAATACATAATCACAATATTGGAACTCAAAATAAAATTGTTGTATACTTTTTAAGAATTAGAAAAGGAACATTATACAATGAAATATATATCTTGGAATGTGAATGGCATTCGTGCTGTTATGAAAAAAGATTTTGTAGAAATTCTATATGCCCTAAATGCAGATGTATTTTGTATACAAGAAACGAAAGCACAACCAGATCAAATAGAAGTGGATTGTGAATATTATCCATATCAATATAAATATAGTGCGCAAAGAAAAGGGTATTCTGGAACAATGATTTTTTGTAAAGAAGAACCTCTTTCTGTTTCGTATGGAATTGGGATAGAGGAACACGATACAGAAGGAAGAGTAATCACAATAGAATTGAAAGACTATTATTTGGTTACTGTATATACACCAAATTCTGGTGATGGCTTGAAACGCTTAGATTATCGTATGGAATGGGATCAAGCGTTTGCGAAATATATTAAATCTTTATCAAAACCTGTCTTGGTTTGTGGAGATTTAAATGTTGCCAACGAAGAAATTGATATTAAAAATCCAAAGACAAATCGTCGCAATGCCGGATTTACCGATGAAGAAAGAGAAAGCTTTAAAAAGAATTTATTGTCTTTCCTAAAAGATACTTATCGTACGCTTTATCCAGAAAAAGTGGAATATTCCTGGTGGAGCTATCGTTTTAAAGCTAGAGAGAAAAACGCTGGATGGAGAATTGATTATTGGTTAGCTTCTCCAGAACTCATGGATCGTGTACAAGATTCAAAGATTTTAACGGATATTTTTGGAAGTGATCATTGTCCAGTAGAATTGGATATTGGATAAAAAAAGAAAAGATGGAAATAATCTTTCTTTCCCCTATAATAGAAATAGCTTAAGGAGAATTTATGATTGGTTTTGTACAAGGAAATATACGTATCATACGAAAAGAAAGTGTAGTCATCGATGTCCATGGTGTCGGATACGAAGTGTTTGTTGCGAATCCTTATGGATTTAAAATCGAAGACAATGTGTTCTTATACACGTATCATCAAGTCCGGGAAGATGCGAGTCTTCTATTTGGATTTTTGAAAGAAGCCGATTACGAAGTGTTTATTCGCCTTATTAATGTAAAAGGGATAGGACCTAAAACTGCTCTTAATTTGTTCTCGGCATGTTCAGGAGCCGAAATGATAGAAGCGATTGAAAATGATGATGTAAAACGATTAAAGTCTTTACCTGGAATTGGGGCAAAAACCGCAAGTCAAATCGTATTGGACTTAAAAGGCAAATTTGTTTCTGTAGAAACAACTAGTGATGTAAAGACAAAAAATCCAGTTTGGGACGAAGTGCAAGAAGCACTTGTAGCTCTTGGATATCGTGCCAACCAGTTAACGGATATTAAAAAAGAATTATCGCCTAGAGAAGACTTAAATGTAGATTCTATGTTACGAATGGCTCTAGGAATGATCGCAAAACGAAAAGGAGGGTTTTAGTTGAATAGAGAAGTAGACGCAAGAGAGATGGAAGGCGATTCAATAGAACAAACGCTACGTCCGTCTTCGTTAAAAGAATATATTGGTCAAAAAAATTTAAAAAGAAATTTAGAAGTATTTATTCAAGCTGCACGACAAAGAAATGAGGCTTTGGATCATGTGTTGTTTTATGGGCCTCCAGGCTTAGGAAAAACAACATTGGCTTATATTTTAGCCAATGAAATGGGTGGAACTCTGAAAACCGCAAGTGGACCGGCTATTGAAAAAAGTGGAGACTTGGCTGCTATTCTTTCACAATTGGAAGCAGGAGATGTTCTTTTTATTGATGAAATTCACCGTTTGCCAAAACCTGTCGAAGAGATCTTATATTCGGCTATGGAAGACTATTGTTTAGATATTGTTGTGGGAAAAGACAGTGCTTCGATTCACAATATTCGTTTAGCTCTTCCGCCTTTTACACTCGTAGGAGCAACCACTCGTGCTGGTGATTTAAGCGCACCATTACGAGACCGTTTTGGAATTACTAGTCAATTGGAATATTATGATTTGGAAGATTTATCCAACATAGTAGCTCGAACGGCTCGAGTTATGCATACAGAAATTGAACCAGAAGCCGTAAAAGAAGTAGCGCTTCGTTCTCGTGGCACACCTCGTATTGCCAATCGTTTGTTCCGTCGCGTTCGCGATTTTGCGCAAGTATATAACGAAGGAATTATTTCTTTAGAAGTCGCTCAAGATGCATTAGATCGTCTCCGTGTTGACCATCTCGGATTGGATAGTGTCGACCATAAATATTTACGAGGGATTATCGAACGTTTTAAAGGAGGACCAGTTGGATTGGAAGCGTTGGCATCTTCCATTGGTGAAGAAAGTATGACAATTGAAGATGTATACGAGCCATATCTTCTTCAAATCGGTTTTATCAACCGTACTCCAAGAGGACGTATTGCGACCCCAAAAGCGTATGAACATTTACATATTGAATATCAACAAGAACTATTTGGATAAATAGTTCTTTTCTTTTATTATGGGCTCGTTTATAATGACTCTTGTTTATAGAAAGGATAGTTTTATGGAAAAATTATTTCGTTTAAGCGAAAACAAGACTACGGTTAAAACTGAAATTATTGCCGGTATTACAACATTCTTGGCAATGGCATATATTTTAGGTGTTAACCCTGCAATTCTTGGGGACGCTGGTATGGATACAGGTTCTGTATTCTTAGCTACTGCTATTTCAGCAGGTGTTTCAACAATTTTAATGGGAGTTATTGCGAATTATCCAGTTGCGTTAGCGGCAGGTATGGGAGTTAACGCATTATTCGCGTATACAATTGTTCTACAAATGGGATTCTCATGGATGGCTGCATTAGCTGCAGTATTTATTTCGGGAGTTTTCTTCTTAGTGATTAGTGTTACAGGAGTTCGTCAAGCGATTATCAATGCGATTCCTTTGCAATTAAAAAGTGCGATTGGAGCTGGTATTGGATTCTTTATTGCGTTTGTTGGATTCAAAAATGCTGGAATTATTGTTTCTAGTTCTTCTACAGCCGTAAGTTTAGGAAACCTTTCGGAACCAACTGTATTATTAGCTGTATTTGGATTATTCATAACAATTGCATTAGTTGTAAAAAAAGTACCAGCGGCAGTTTTCGTAGGAATGGTTATCACTTCCGTTATCGGTATTGTATTAGGATTTATGGGATTTGAAGGAATGCCTGCATTACCGGCCAATCCACTAACTACAAATTTCCAAATGGAAGGATTTGGAGCTTTTGCGGTAGGAATGGGTGAATTATTCGCTAACCCATTTAGTGCTATCGTTGTAATTTTCTCTTTATTATTCGTAGACTTTTTTGATACAGCAGGTACTTTAATTTCGATTGGAAATAGTATTGGTTTAGTTAATGAAAAAGGTGAATTAGTTAACGGAGAACGCGCTTTAATTGCTGATGCGGTTGGTACAGTATTAGGAGCTGCTTTAGGAACTTCTACAGTTACTAGCTTCGTTGAATCGACTTCTGGTGTAGGTGTTGGTGGTCGTACAGGATTAACAGCTGTAACAACAGGAGTATGTTTCTTATTATCCATCTTTGTTTCTCCATTAATTTTAAGTACAGTTACAAATGCAGTAACAGCACCTGCTCTTATCGTAGTAGGAATTATGATGGCTCAACAATTAGCGAACATTGATTGGAAAGATATGGTTGTTGCTTCAAGTGCTTTCACAGTTGTAATTACTATGATTCTTATGTATTCTATTTCAAATGGTATCGCATGTGGATTCATTGTTTACACAATTGGTATGTTAGCGGATGGACGTGCAAAACAATTATCACCGATTATTTGGGGATTAAATGTAATTTTCGTTATTTACTTTATCTCACCATTCTTTATGTAAGATTCTTTGAAAGAGATCTCTTCGGAGATCTTTTTCTTTTTTCTAAAAAGAAAAAACCATGAATTCTCATGGTTTAAATTCCTTCATCTTGAGGATTTGGTGTAGCAAGTTCAGCATGCTGGATATATTGATCCACAAATCCACCCTTAAGACTCTTATGACCTTTCTTTTCATCGTATAGAAGCGCTAATAGTTCAACGGCTTCTCTTACAGAAACTCGAGAAGTATTGATCATGATATTGTAGTTTGAGGCATTTCCCCAATCCCGATTTGTATAGAATTGATAAAATTTTGCTCGTTTTTCATCATGATCAATTAAGATTTTTTTTGCCTTTTTTTCTGGCGCATTATAAGCTTCAATCGACCAACGTACACGATCTTCAAAATCGCTGTATACGAAAACGGATATTAAGTTCGGATTGTCTTTTAAAATGTAGTCAGCACAGCGTCCGACGATAACGGCATCTTCACGTTTTGAAATTTCTCGAATCAATTCTGAAGCTTTTTCAAAAACATCGGTATTAATAGACAATTCTGCCATTTTTCCAAACCCAAAAAGCCCCCTGCTTTCAATATTATAAAGCCCAAGATCGTTAACGTTCTTGTCATCGAAGAATTCAGGACTAATATTCATCATATTGGCAATTACACTCATTATCTTTTTATTGTAGTAACCAATATCTAAGTATTCAGCAAGAGTACGTCCGATTTCTTGCCCATTCGACCCATATTGTCTGGAAATCGTAATTATAGTATGTTGATCTGTCATATGTCATAAACCCTCTATACATATTCTATATGAAATCACTTTGAAAAGAAACTACAAATAAATCCATTTTTTTAGATGAAATGAATAGATGGCGGTTTGAATAGAAGCTTCTGGATACATTTTTTGAATTGAGTTTTTATACATTTCCAATTGAGAAAAATACGTATCCACATACTCTTGTTCTTTTTCAAGACCATCAGTTTTAAAGTCCCCAATCCAAATTTTATCTCCATCCCAACAAATAAAATCAATGAATCCATGGTTTAGAGCGTTTTCTTCTTGAACGATATAGCTAAGCTCAAATTGATGTTCTAAAGACATCCATTTTTGATATTCCAAAGAAGTATTTAACGATAGGAATTGTTCACAATCTGTCGTTGTCATTGTGTATCCACGATTCGAAGCAAAACGAATACATTCTTCCTTTTGATAAGGGAAGGACAATTGGGCTGCCATTTCATGGAATAAAGTTCCTCGTTTTGTCGCCATATTTTTTTGTAAAGAAAGTGGGCGCCAAGCCAAATGTACTTTTGAAGCCGAAGCCGTTTGCGAAAGGATTTCTTTTTCCTCTTGTGTATACATTTTTAATGAACAAGCTTTTGTCGCTGGTAAAATCGGTTTCGGTGTTTGATACAGATCTTGTATTTTTTCATAATGAATCCATTCCGTACTTGTTGGATATGTATGTAAAAACCAAGAAGTGTAGCTTCGACGCTTTAATAGAGAATTTCGATTCAAAGAACCACTATAGTCTTCTCTTTTAGAAATTGTATCCACCAAAATAAGTTCTTGTTCAGCACGAGTGGTCGCTACGTATAAAACACGCATTTCTTCACTAATATCGTCATGAAATTTTTTGGTACGAAAAGCGATATGGGAACGAGATTGTCTTTTTATTTTTTTATCCATTGTTAAGGAGGCAAAAGAAATACCTAATTCACCATCAATTAATACAGGCGAAGAAGCATCCATATCCTTTTTCTCATGGTTGGAATAAATATATACAATTGGATATTGTAGACCTTTAGAGTGGTGCATAGTTTTTATTTGAACCACATCCGCTTCTTTTCCAAACGGATACGCTTCGCCAACTTTGTCCAAATCGGCATCCTCTTTAATCTTTTGAACAAAACCACGAAGATCTTCAGGATGCTCATACATACTTGCCATTTCTAACAATGCATCAAGATTTGTCTTGTCTTGTGAAGTCGTACATAAGTAATAAAAATCATTTTTCGCAAAAAGCGTACGAATGATTTCTGGTAATGACAAGAATCGGCAACAACGGAACTCATTAAAATCCGACATAAAAGAAACATCTTTTATATGCGAATAAAGGGAATCGTATCTGTTTTTATTCACACAAGCTTGTGCCAATTGTTCGGTTTGAATTTGAAAAATAGGTGACAATAAACATGCGGTAAGAGCAATATCATCGTATGGATTTAATATCGCATTCAAAGTAGAAAGGACAATTTGCACGGCATGATTTGTATAAAAACCATGGTCAATTTCCGCAAGCACAGGAATGCCATATGCTTCCAATGTCTTTTTTAATGCTTCTTGTGGCGCGTGCGAACGAGTTAGGATACACATTTCTTTAAATGCTTTACCTTTGTTGTGCTGTTTCAAAATATCATTAGCGATGATGTCATTTTTATTCGCGTTATGAAGAGGTTTAGCTTTTGTGACATTCATTCCATCGTCTTTTCTATCTTTTGCCCAAGGCTCATACTCTGTATATATAAAACGGATTGGATACTGTTTTCCATTTCTTTGACGATCCGATCCTACTTTGGCAAAATCCTCGTCGTCAAATTGTTTGCCAGTTAGAGGATTGTTCATAATTTTTTCATAAAAGTCGTTATTAAAATCCACGATAGATTGGTTAGAACGATAGTTTTCATCTAGGAACAAAGGTTGATTAAGCGCATCGTTCTTTTTCATATGCCCTTTCATAATGTCTGGCTTAGCATATCGGAATCCATAAATGGATTGTTTAACATCACCAACGCGGAAAACATTATTTCCTCGTTCAAAACAATGAATAATGCTTTCTTGTAAGTCGTTTGTATCTTGGAATTCATCGACAAGAATGACTTCATATTTGTTGCGGATTTCTTCTTGAATCATAGGTTGTTGAAGTAAGTGATACGCAAAATGTTCAATGTCGTTAAAGTCCATGATTTCCATATTACGTTTTTCTTGGTCAAAATATTGTTTTGTCAATAAAGTGAGTTCGATAAAAGTATGAAGACGAGGCATGGTTACTTTTTCATCGGCTTCAAACATCGATTGATCAAAAAGAAACTTGGCAATATTTTTTTCTAGAGTTTTTGAATCTTCTTGTAAAGACGAATAATCTTCTTTGTTGTATTTTGGCTTAAAAGCGGGTGTGCTTACATAATAAACGCGAAAGGCTTGTAAGAAAGCGGGATAATCTTGTTTGTGCAAAGCATCCAGGCAAGGTTGTAAGCTAAAGATCTTTTGTTCAAATGAATCGTCGATTCCAATCATTTCATTATATATTTCAATGAGCGCTTCAATTCTTTCAATAAAATATTGATAGAACCATTGTAGAGATGCTGGTTGTTTACATTGGTCAAGCCATTCTTCCGGATTTGGTTTAGCCCATGCCGTGTTCATTGCACTTTGAATATCATTTTGCAAGTTTTCTTCTGTTTTCCCAAAGCATTGATAGAATCGAATCAATTCGTTTAATTCCTTTACGGGTAGAGCATCACAAGCTTTCTGATATGCGTTGGCTAACGCAAGTTTTCCCTGGGATTCACTAGCTACTTGTTTGGACATGGTATAGGAGATAGGAATTTGGTAATAGTAGTTTTGAACAATGGATAAACAAAAACTATCTATGGTACATATGCTGGCTGTTTCTAATAAAGCCAATTGTTCTTGAATATAGCTTGTTTGTTCCATTGTTTGTAAGCTAGACATCAATCTGCCTTTCATTTCGGCAGCGGCATCGTTTGTGAATGTCATTGAAAGAATATGATCAATGGAGATTTTATCTTTGATGACTAAATCGCATAATCGTTGGACTAAAACGCTGGTCTTTCCACTTCCGGCACTGGCAGAAACGATGACGTTTTTATTTCGAATATCAATAGCTTGTTGTTGAGCAGGACTATAGTTCATCTTCTTCTTCTCCTTTTTCTGTTCGGTTCCATGGGAATACTTCTGTTTTTCCGTTTCTACAGATTTGTCGGTATTTACAGTATGAGCAAGCTCCATCAATGTAATTAGGTTGGATATCTCCTGTAAAAATCTGATCTAAAATAGAATATACAATTGTTTCCCAATCTTCTTTCATTTTGGCAAAGTCAGGAACTTCTTTTGGTATTTTAAATCGTTTTGGATTTTCATCATAAATTCCCATATCTTGATAAGACCATCCACTAAGAGGTTTGGTTAAGAATGAGTCCAAGATTGTTTTTGGATCGATGGCATCGAAGGTACGAACTTTACGATTTCCTAATTTGTAAGCATCGTAGCTTTCAGGGCTGGTTTTTAATGCGATATAAAAGTGTCCATAAGGTATTTTTTGCGAATCTTCTTCGTAAGCAATCGCATACGTTGGAAGCTGCAAAGACAATCCGGAATAAAAATCGTTTGGTTTTAATTCTTTTTCGCTAGATTTATAGTCAAAAATTGTAAATCCGGTATTTGAAGTATCGATACGATCGACAAATCCTTTGAAATCCACATCCATATCCTTGTAAGTAAGTTTCTTATGAATGGCATATTCTTGTTCTTCTGTTTTCATAGCCCATTCTTCTTCAAAAATGGCTAATTGTTCAAAAATTAGAGATAGTTTTTCAGTAATTTCTAATATTTGCATTTCAAACCATTTTGCTCGCATAGGAAATACTTTTTGCGCAAAGATAAACTCTTCTTGCACAGTATTGAGCAACTCCTCGTAGGTTAATGTCGCATACGTTTTTGGATATTTTTTTGCGAGTTTTTCCAAAATGGAGTGAAGTATCGTTCCGCGAATGGAGACATCTTTCCATTCTCTGGCTTCGTTTAGGTACAAACCATAGTTTAGAAAATGAGAAAGAGGACATTTTACCATTTTTTCTAAACGAGAAATGGAACCAGTAAATTGATTGTTTGTCGTAAAAAGTTCTTTAGCGCACCGAGTAGAAAGTGAGAATTCGGGTGTAGTAAAGAAAGAGTATTCTTCACATGCCACGAAAGTTGGATTTTTTTGCATCCAGGCTTTCATTTCCACACTTTGTTGCAGGCTTTTTCCTGCATAATCACTTTGCGGATATAGACAATAGAAAATTTCAGGTTGAGCTAATGTACTAAATAATAGATCTTTTTGATTTTGTAGACGAAGCTGTAGGCTTGGCCAAGGGGTAATATTTTGTACATAGGCTTCGTTGAAAATTCCACTATATTGATTCAATCCTGGGAATTGTTTCGAAGTAACACCAGTATAGAAAACAACTTTGTATAAACCATTGATATCGTCTTTTTCTCCGATACAAACACCTTTACGAGAAGAAGGGCTTGTGTGAGAAGATGAGATGGAATGGAGTAGAAGAAGTAAGTCTTCTTCGTCTTGAATATATGGATAGGCTTGTTGACAAAGTTCTTCAATGGACGCAAAAAGAGAGATATCTTCTATTGATGGCGTACCAATCACATTTTGGACTTCTTGCCCAACTTGCGCTAAAGAGCGCGCATTCCATGTGAATAAATAAGCGTGTTCTGTCATCCATTTTTTCGTTTGTGTTTCTTTGAGTAAGTACGTTTTCCATTCTACTTCAGAAATTAAATTATTCTTTTCATATTCAATGTTTTGACAAGGATAAGTAGGATTATCAAATTGTTCTGGAAAAGAAGAGAAGTAATCGATGACATAATCATCGTTTGGATATACTTGTTCAATCAAGTTTTTAAAAGAATCTAAATCCTTTTTTATAAGCCATTCCAAAAAGGAAGTCCAATAAGAACTAACTTTCGATAAAGATTCGTTTTTTAAGAAGGTATATGGAATTTTATGTGCTTCTAATATTTGCGCTAGAACTTGTTTTTCAGCGTTGTTTTGGATGGCTATAAAACAATCGCTGGCTTTATAGCCTCGTTCTAATATTTCTTGCGCAATATATTCCATTTCTTTTCTTGCGTTGGAACAAGAAATATAATTCTTCTCTTGTTCGGAAATGGTTTCTATCCAATGCGCTCCTTTTTCCAACATTTTTTCTATCCAAAAATAGTCGGAAAGCGACCAATTTTTTCGAAGGATATATACCGAAGAACAATCGGGTAAGCTAAGGGATGGAATGGAATCTTGAGCTAAAGGAATTTTGTCTAAAATATTTAAGATTTCTTTTAAATCTTTTTCTTTTTGTGAATTTTCAGGAAAAGTATGAATATTAAATTTTTTGGCATCCTTTAGAAAAGAAAGACATGCTTGTAAGAAGTCAGAATCTGTACAGCTTTTTTGAAAGGCATTCGTTTCTGGAATCTCTTTTAGAGCCTTTTTATATTCATATAGAATCTCTAAATCTTCCTTTCCTTGAGGAAGAAAACGTTGTAAAAAAGAATGTAGAGCATATACTTCAATTCCAAGACATTCTTTGTATGTATCATAAATTCGTAAGTGCATGTTGCTAGGCGCAATTACGATCCCTCTATTTGGTAGTTTTATCATATGTATCACCTAATTCCTTGTTTCATTATACACGAATTAATATATGTTTTTAAGTGACACTATAGATGTCAGAAATATTATTCTTGACAATATAGTATAAATCCTTACAATACGTGCGAGAAGGGAATACGAATTATCCTAAGAAAGTTGTGTCCTTAGAAGGACTATACCATAGAGGCGAAGTGGACACGCAATACGAATAAGGATTTCCTAAGAAATTAGGAGGAAACTTAAATATCAAACTTCGCAAACGAAGACAGAAATGTCTTCCAGAAGCTCCCTGTTCTTAACGAAGTGTAAGAGGGAGTAATTCACGGATAGGGATTTACTTTTCTAGTGGATTTGTAAGAAAGTATGATAGGATAGAAGCATGAAAAAGAGAATTCAAGAATTAATTGTGGTCGAAGGAAAAAATGATACAAATGTACTACAATCTTATTTTGATTGCGATACATTTGAAACTGGTGGGGATCAAGTAACAGAAAAAACTTTGGAAACCATTCGAGAGCTTCGAAAACATAGAGATATTATTATTTTTACCGATCCTGATACACCGGGAGAACATATTCGTCGTTTAGTTTCCCAAGCCGTACCTGGTTGTAAACATGCTTTTATTGATAAGACAAAAGCTCGTACGACAAAGAAGGTTGGCGTGGAACATGCGAGTAAAGAGGATTTATGGGAATCGTTAAGTCACCTTGTTACATTTGATGAACAAAAAACATCATTGGATTGGCAAGACTTTATCGATTTTGGTTTAACAGGAAGAAATGATAGTGCAACATTAAGAAAAAGAGTATGTGATGCATTTTATATAAGCCCATGTAGTGCTAAAACGTGTTTTAAGCGTTTAAACCAAATGGGTGTGACAAAAGAACAAGTAGAGGAAGTGCTATATGATTAATCAAGCAATCGCAACAATAAGTAAGACAAGAGAAATTCAAGAAAAATATGGTATTGCGACAAAGAAAAGCTTTGGACAAAATTTTATTATTCAACCAAGAGTCGTAGAAAAAATCGCAACGGCAGCCATTCAAGATTCAAACGAACTCGTTTTTGAGATTGGTCCTGGGATTGGCGCTTTGACACAATGGTTATGTGAATACGCCAATCAAGTTATTGCGTTTGAAATTGACGAAAGACTTCCTTCGGTGTTGGAACAAGAGATTGGATTTGATCATCTACAAGTAATATTGGAAGACTTCTTACAAGTGGATGTAGATGAAATCATTCGTAAGTATCGTAAAGAGGGGCAAAAAGTTGTCTTTGCTTCAAATTTACCATATTACATTACGACTCCGATTTTGTTTAAGTTATTTGAAGCACAAGAACCTATTGAAAGAATTACGGTAATGATGCAAAAAGAAGTAGGAGATCGCTTCTTGGCTAAAGAAAATGATAAAGAATACAATGCGTTGAGTGTGATTACGCAATATCGTTGTCATGTCAAAAAAGTAATGGATGTTTCTCGACACATTTTTAATCCAAAACCAAACGTTGATAGTATGGTGGTACAGTTTGTATTCCATCATGAATATCGTGTAAAAGATGAGGAAAAATTCTTTGATATGGTAAAAGCTTGTTTCACGCAACGTAGAAAAACGATTTATAACAATTTTCAAAGTTGGACAAAAGATAAAGGATTGGCTCAAGAATTATTAGAAAAAGCAAATATTCCAGTGAATACACGTGCTCAACAATGTACGTTGGAAGATTTTATTCGCTTATATGAGGTAAGTTATGAAAGTGTTTGCGAAAGCTAAGGTGAATTTAGCGTTAGATGTCGTAGAAAGAGATCAAAAGGGATATCATATATTGGATATGATTATGGCACCTATTTCTTTATATGATGAAGTGGAAGTAGAGATTGCGAAAGAAGATTGTGTAACTTGTGTTGGTATGGAACTTCCAGAAGTAAATACTGTCACGAAGACATTGAAGATGTTGCGTGATAATTTTGCGATAAAAAATAAGTATGCCATTACCATCCACAAGAATATTCCAGAACAAGCTGGGCTTGCGGGAGGAAGTGCGGATGCAGCTGCTGTTATGCGAGCGGTATGTGAAATGGAAGGAATAGAGATGGAAGATGAACAAGCTTTCCAGCTTTCCAAAACTGTGGGAGCAGACGTTCCATTTTGTTTCTATAGTAGATGGGCGAGAGTACAAGGGATAGGAGAGATTATTCGTCCTATTTCTTGTAATGAAACATTAGATATTTTATTAGTAAAACCAGATTATGGTATTTCAACTCCAAAATCTTTTGGGATTTGGGATGAAAATCCTAGCGATCATGTCAATGTCCAAATGGTTCAAGAAGCATTGGAAAATGGAGATTTTGATTCATTGTGCCAGTGTATGGATAACGCTCTAGAACCTATCGCTAAACAAATAGAACCGGATTTGATTCAAGTGGCAAAAGATATGGAAGAAGCCGGAATGAATCGTGTAATGATGTCTGGTTCTGGAAGTACGATGATGGGGTTTGTCAAAGATAAGAGCGTTTTAGAAAGTGCACGAGAAATTCTAAAAAAGAAGTATTCTTTTGTAGAAATTGTTAGAGTGGGTTAGTATGGTTTTTTCAGTTATTCAGTTTTTAGTTTTTGTGGGATGTTTTGGGGTTAGTTTTTATGCTCTCTCAGCCATTCAATTTGAAAAGTTTTGTAACGTTAGAAGACCGGCTAAAGTAATCACTCTGATGTTTTTACTTTCTTTTGTGATGGCTCATTTGTGTACACAAGCGATACTTAATTTAACAATATTAAGTGGTTTTGGAGGATAATATTATGTTTGAACATTGGTATGTGATAGATCCCGGGGCTTATAGTATTAAATTCCTAGATGTTCGTGGCAAAAAAAGAATGGCATTGCGTTCGAGTATTGCTTATCAGGGAAAGGAAGTTGTTGCGATTTCAAAGGATGCGTTTCAATATATTTATGAGCCAAATAAGAGAATTCGGATTAAGAATGTATTGAATCATAACCAAATGTTGAATCCAATGCACCCGATCCTTACCAAAGGTTTTACTTTATTAGAATCGAATAAGAATATTTTCAAACCTGGTGTGATTCTTTTGACACCTAGTGAATTTGAGGATGCACAAAAAGACATCTGGCAAAATGAGATGCATCAGGCGGGTGTGCAAAAGGTTGTTTTTCGTTCTGTGATGGAAGCTTCTAAGCTACAAGAATCAGGTATAGTCATTCATATGGGACATTCGTATTCGGAAATAGGATTCTTTTTTAAAGGTAATTTAGTTTTTCAGAAAACACTTTATTTTGCGGGAAAACAGATGGATGAAGAAATTCAATCTATTGTGTTGAAGAAAACACAGTGCTTGATTAGCGAAGAAGATGCATGTAGCTTAAAAGAAAAAGCTAGCCGCTCTCTTATGGGTGGAAATTTAGAACCCGTACAATGTTATGGGTATAATAAATATCAGCAATTTGTGGTCTTGAATATGGATCCTATTGAGCTTTGGCCAGCGATGGAACATGTGATTGGGCAAATCGCATTGTGGACAAAAGATGAGTTAAATCGAATCGATAGTAAAAAAAGACTTGCGATCCAACAAGGAGGAATGTATCTTTCTGGTGGATTGGCTGAATGTTATGGGGTATGTTCTATTTTGGCAAAAGAATTGCATATGGTATGTAAGGTAGTAAACCAACCGGCTTGGGATGTGGTTGAAAGAGTGAAGGGGTGGAAATAGATGTTTGATATAAAAGCGTGGATAATTCCTTTTTTGATTTCTTTAGCTTTGACACCATTAGTAAAAAAATATTCGATTGTTGCACAAGCATACGCAAAAGAAAACAACCGTACTGTGCATCATGGTATTATTTCTCGCATTGGTGGAGTTGCAATCTATCTT
This sequence comes from Bacillota bacterium, assembly GCA_030526175.1. Lineage (GTDB taxonomy): Bacteria > Bacillota_I > Bacilli_A > Erysipelotrichales > Erysipelotrichaceae > Floccifex. The sequence goes on along the minus strand of JAUNDJ010000002.1, from coordinate 13,883 downwards.
GCGTTTATGATTTCGATTACTTTTTTTATGAAAGCCGATCGTGCAATTTTAGGAATTTTGATTGGTGGTTCCATAATGTTTATGACAGGACTTATTGATGACTTAATTGATATTCGTCCGATTGTAAAATTGTTTTTTGAATTAGTCGCTGCTAGTATTTTAGTTTACTTTGGTGTGGGTGTAGAAGCCATATACTTTCCTTTTGGAATTGTGATTAATTTTACTTTGTTTTCTGTACTATTTACCATTTGCTGGGTAGCGGGTGTTACCAATGCAGTAAACTTGATTGATGGTCTTGATGGACTAGCCGGTGGTATTAGTGTTGTGATTCTTGTGGTTATCGGCTCAATTTCCATTATTGAACGCCGTTTTGATGTTATGATGCTGACTTTTATTTTGGCATCAAGTGTTTTGGGCTTCTTAGTGTATAATGCACATCCCGCAAGTATTTTTATGGGAGATTGTGGTTCGTTATTTTTAGGATTTATGATTTCTTCTATTTCTTTATTGGGATTTAAGAGTTCGACCGCAATGACTTTAGCGCTTCCTATTCTTTTATTAGGACTTCCTATTATTGATACGGTTTCGGCTATATTGCGAAGAACGCTTAAGAAGAAACGATTTATGGAAGCGGATAAAAGTCATTTGCACCACTTATTAATGAATCAGTTTGGGCATCGAAATACAGTGGTGATTATGTGTGGAATGACAGCGTTGTTTGGTTTTAGCGCTTATGGATATATTTTAAATGAAGGTATGGGTATATTGGTTATGCTTTTCTTACTGTTCTTAGTGGAATTGTTTATTGAAAAATCTGGTATGATCAGTGAAAAGTATCATCCAATTATCGGCCTTTGTCGTCGTATTAAAAGAAAATTATTTCAGTAAAAAACGCAAATTTGCGTTTTTTTTATCTTTATAAGAGAAATATAATTTCTTTTTGTTTGAATATATGTATGGAACCAAAAGAATGGATGTTAAAGAAAAAATACTTTTTAAGAAAAGGTATGATCAATGCGTTGGTGAAAGAAGCGCGTGGCAAAGAAAGTATGATGTTGCGTACATTATCAAGGGAGGAGGTTTACGATTATATGGTGTCTAAACTAAACTATTGTTCTCGTAAAGAAAAAGAAATTAATGATTCCATCCCTTATATTGAGGAAGGAGATATTTGTTACATCGACTTTGGAAATGCTTATATTAATGAGGCTGGTTATTTACATTTTGGCCTTGTTCTTTCTCTTAACAACCGGAAAGCTTTTGTTGTTCCTATGACAAGTAACGAGAAGACTGTGAGTGCTTCTGTTTATAAGGATCATTTATTCCCTTTTCCTAAGGTGGAGGGATTAAATAAAAAGAGTGCTTTGTTTTTAAACGATGCCAAATGGATCAATACCGCACGAATTATTGATGTAAAAGCGCATATTGATCCGATGAGTGCATTATTCTTAAAAATTCAGCAGTCGATTATTGATTTAATAGTGCTATAATACTCTCATGAAAAAAGGTATTGTAGCAGTTTCTGGTGGACCAGATAGTATGGCGATGTTAGATATGTTGCGAAAAGAAGGAGTCTATTCCCTTTTTGTAGCGCATGTGAATTATCAAAAGCGAGAAACAGCGTATCGAGATGAAAAAATAGTAAAGGAGTATTGTCAAAAATATGACATTCCTTTTAAGGTATTGTATCCAGAATATGATAGTGGAAATTTCCAAAGCTGGGCAAGAGAAGTTCGATATCAGTTTTTTAAAGAATATGCGAAAGAAGTAGGGGCTAAGTTTTTATTCGTAGCTCACCAAATGGACGATTTATTAGAAACATATATTTTTCAAAAACGAAGAAATATGGTTTGTGACACTTTTGGCTTGGCAGTTCGTTCATCTCGTTCTGGATATGAAATTTATCGACCTCTTCTTTCGTATGAGAAAAAGGAATTGGAACAATATTGTATAGAAAATGAAATACCTTATGGAATTGATGAATCCAATTTGACAAATCATTATACAAGAAATCAGATTCGTCATTCAATCATTGATACGATGTCTAGAAAAGAAAAACAAGAGATGGTTTCTAAAATTGAAGAAGAAAACAAGATTTGGCAAGAAAGAAGAAAAAAGGCGATGTGTTTTCAAGGAAATATGGAAGATAATCCGGATTGGTTGGATTTGGAAACATACTTATTTTCTTTTACGAAAAAACACTATAGTAAAAAACATATGAATTCTTTATTGGAACAGCTTCGAAAAAATATTTTGGTGAGCATAGATGGTTACGATGTGGAAAACTATCATGGCAAGCTATTGGTTTCTAAAGAAGGATCCTTTGTTTATGATGTGTATGAAAGGTTATCTTATGTAAATAAAGGAACCTATATTTTTTGTCAAAATGGAAAAACAATTGAATCTTTATTTGTGAGGGAAGAAGATTTTCCTTTGGTGGTTCGTACGGTAAAAGATACGGATACAATTCAGCTTCGAATTGGAAAAAAGAACGTGCATCGATTTTTTGTGGACCGGAAAATTCCTAAATCTAAGCGAAAATATTGGTTGGTTGTGGAGAATTCGAAGAAAGAAATTATTTTTGTACCAGGAATTGGGTGTAATGTATCACATTTTGGTATAAAACCGAATTTATTTATGTTACAATGCAATTTGTAGTATAAGGAGAACTAAACGTGAATAAGGATGTTAAAGAAATCATTGTTACAGAAAATGATATAGATGAAAGATGTCGAGAATTGGCTTCAGAAATTGAAGCTTATTATAGTGAAAAAGCAGAAGAACCATTAGTGATTGGATTGTTAAAAGGAAGTGTTCCTTTTATGGCTGAGTTAATCAAACGTTTTTCAATTCCAATGGAAATTGATTTTATGTCTGTAAGTTCGTACTCTGGTACAGCATCAACTGGAGATGTAAAGATTGATAAAGATTCAGACATTTCTTGTCGTGGACGTTCTATTTTAATTGTGGAAGATATTATTGATACAGGAAGAACGCTTAAACAAGTTGTCCAATTGTTTTATGATCGTGGTGCAAAAGATGTAAAAATTGTTGCGCTATTGGACAAAAAAGAGGGGCGTGTTGTGGAAATTGAAGCGGATTATGTTGGCTTTGATATTCCAAATGCGTTTGTGGTTGGTTTTGGTTTAGACTACAATCAAAAATATAGAAATTTACCATATATTGGTATTTTGAAAGAAGAAGTATATTCATAGGAGGAATGTTTAGTGAAAAAATGGCTTAATTATTTACCTACCATTTTTATCTTGAGTATTCTTATTTCATTGTTCCTATATAGTACGAATAAAAGTAATGTGGATCTTACTTACACAAAATTCCAACAAGTTGCCAATGAAACGGCTCTTGGGGATAGTAGTATGGAGATTTCTTCCACTATTATTCGTGTTAGAGGAACATATAAAGAAAAGCATACAAATCAAGATGTGAATTATTCTGTCTTAATTCCGAATACAGAAGAAAATTTAAAATGGTTGGAAAAATCATTCGAGAAAAATTCTGCGCAAATTACAGTGGTGGATCCAGATTCAAATTCAACATTGTTGACGGTATTAATAAATATTGTACCATTCTTTGTAATCGGGTTCTTCTTCTACATTTTAATGTCCAAAATGGGTGGTGGCGGAAACAACAAGGCGTTTGAATTTGCGAAATCAAAGGCTCGTGTTGAAGAAAATGTTTCTGTCCGTTTTAAGGATGTAGCTGGATGTGATGAAGAAAAAGAAGAGGTAAAAGAAATTATTGATTATCTTCGTTCACCAAAAAAATTCACGGATATGGGTGCTCATATTCCAAAGGGTATTTTGATGGTAGGACCTCCAGGTACTGGGAAAACCTTATTAGCTAAGGCAGTGGCTGGAGAAGCAAATGTACCTTTCTTCTCGATTTCTGGTTCTGATTTCGTAGAAATGTTTGTTGGTACAGGTGCTAGCCGTGTACGTGATATGTTCAAAACTGCACAAAAAAGTGCTCCTTGTATTATCTTTATTGACGAAATTGATGCAGTTGGTCGTCAACGTGGTGCTGGTATGGGTGGAGGAAACGATGAACGTGAACAAACCCTTAACCAATTATTAGTAGAGATGGATGGTATGTCTAACAACAATGGTATTGTTATTATTGCGGCAACAAACCGTCCAGACGTATTGGACCCAGCTCTTCTTCGTAGTGGTCGTTTTGACCGTCAAGTTACTGTTAATTTACCAGATATTAATGGTCGTAAAGAAATCTTAGCGGTACACGCTCGTAATAAACGTCTTGCTAGCGATGTTACTTTAGAAAACTTAGCACAAAGAACACCTGGATTCTCTGGTGCAGATTTAGCAAACGTATTAAACGAAGGTGCTATTTTAGCGGTTCGTAATCATGAAAAACAAATCACAATGGCAGATTTGGATGAAGCGATTGACCGTGTAATGATGGGACCTGCTAAAAAGAGCAAAAAATACACTGAAAAAGACAAATGGCTTGTGGCTTATCACGAAGCAGGTCATGCTGTTATTGGTTTAAAAGTGGAAGATGCGGATATGGTGCAAAAGGTTACAATCATTCCTCGTGGAGAAGCGGGTGGATATAACTTGATGACACCTCGTGAAGAAAAATATTTCCACAGAAAGAGCGAATTTTTGGCAAAAATCACTGGCTTATTGGGTGGTCGTGTTGCGGAAGAAATTGTATTTGGAGAAATTAGCGCTGGTGCTGTAAATGATATTGAACGTTTAACAGAAATCGCTAAGAATATGGTGCGTGTATATGGTATGTCTAGCTTAGGACCTATCCAATACGCAAATCCTCAAGGTAATGTTTTCTTAGGAAGAGATTATACAAAAGGTTCGGATTACTCAGCGGGTGTGGCTGCTGAAATTGACAAAGAAGTTCGTGCAATTGTGGATGCTTGTTACGAAAATTGTCGTCGTATTTTAAATGAAAATCGCGATTTATTAAATTTAATCGCTCAATCATTATATGAACATGAAACTCTTACAAACGAAGAAATCATGAATCTAATGGAATTTGGACAACTTACAAATCCAAATGCACAAACAGAAGTACCTGTCCAAGAAGCTGAAGTTCAAAAGGAACAAGAAAATGTTGTTGTCCCACCAGAACTTCCAAAAGGTGCAAAACCAGAAGATTTAGACGATGCATTAAAAGAGTTAACTGGAAAGAAAGACGCATAGAGCGTCTTTTTCCTTAGGAGGATAAAAATGAAAGATCAATTATGTAAAGCGTTAGTATTAGAAAATCGAGTACGTTTATATTTAGTAAAAACAACGGACATGGTACAAGAAGCAAGAAATCGTTTTGATTTACATCCTTGCGCTTGTGCAGCCTTAGGTCGTAGTTTATCTGTCGCTTCTTTAATGGGTTCTATGTTGAAAAGCGAAGAAGAAATGTTGACTATTTCTATTAATGGACATGGGCCAATCGGAAGTATCATCATTGATGCTTATCATGATGGAAATGTTCGTGGATTTTGCTCAAATCCACATGTGGAAGATGTTTTCTATGGACCAGGTAAATTAAATGTTGGTGCGGTTGTTGGAACCAATGGAACATTAACTGTTACTAAAGATTTAGGTATGGGAGAAAACTTTTCTGGTTCAGTTGAATTACAATCTGGAGAAATCGGAGAAGACTTTGCCTACTATTTTACATTGAGTGAACAAACGCCTACTGCGGTTAGCGTTGGTGTTTTGATTGGACAAGATGGAAATGTAGTGAGTGCAGGAGCGTTGATTATTCAAATGCTTCCAGATGCGACAGAAACAGACATTTCGATTTGTGAACACGTATTAGAAGGATTAAAACCTATGAGTACAATTATTCAAGAATACGATGATTCAAGCTTAGAAGAATTGGCACACGATTTATTTGAAGATGCGAATGTATTAGAAACGAAGGAAGTTAAATATTCATGTCCTTGTTCAAAACAAAGAATGTCTCGTGCCCTTTCTACTATTTCGGATGCAGAAATTAAAAATATGATTGACGTAGATCATGGTTGTGAAGTGACATGTAACTTCTGTAATGAACGTTATACATTTGATGAATTTGACTTACAAGAAATTTTGGAGATGAAGCATGCCTCTTAAAATAGGAGATGTTGTAATAGAGAACCCGGTTATTGTTGCTCCTATGGCAGGCGTAAGCAATATGGCCTTTCGTAAGATTGCCAAGCAATTTGGAGCGGGTATGGTTTGTAACGAAATGGTAAGTGATAAAGCGTTATTTTATCATTCTTTAAAAACAGAAGAGATGTGTGTAAGCGATGCGGGGGAACATCCTTTAAGTTTTCAGGTTTTTGGTCATGATATAGAGACGGTTGTTTTTGCGGCGAAATATTTAGATGAACAAACGGATTGTGACATCATTGATTTCAATATGGGATGTCCTGTAAATAAAGTAATTAAAGCTAAAGCTGGAAGTTATTTGATGAAGGATATTGAGTATGCGAAAGAATTGGTTGGTGCTATTGTTCAAAATGTAAAAAAACCGGTGACGGTAAAAATGCGATTGGGTTTTGATGAAGATCATATCAATTGTGTGGAAATGGCAAAGGCTATGGAAAGTGTAGGTGTAAAAGCCATTACATTACATGGACGAACAAGATCACAAATGTATAATGGTCATGCTGATTGGTCGTATATTAAAAAGGTGAAAGAGGCCGTGTCTATTCCAGTAATCGGGAATGGGGATGTTCGTAGTGTAGAAGATTTTAAAAGAATGCTTGAAGAAACCGGATGTGATGCTGTTATGTTAGGAAGAGGGATCATCGGAAACCCGTTTTTAATTCAAGAGTGCGCGGATTTATATTCTGGCCAGAATCATGAATTTTCTATCGAAGATCGCATGGATATTTGTTTGCAACACGCAAATGACTTATGTGCGCAAAAGGGTGAGAAGGTGGCAATTCGTGAAATGCGAGGTTTAGCATCTTGGTATTTTAAGGGATTACCGAATTCACATGCGTTTAAAAATGCCATGAGTTCAATCAATACATTGGTGGATTTGAAAGCCGTATTAGAATTATATAAGGCAAGTTTATAGTGCTTAAACTTGTCTTTTCTTTGGGATAAACGTTTACTATTATTTTGTTTTAACTGAAAAAAAAAAGTGATAGAATTATAGAAGTAAGGGAGGCTATTCTATGGACCAAAAGAAGACACAAGCATTCTTTGAAGGACGTGAAATTGAAGCCTATAATATTTTTGGTGCTCACGTATTAAAAAAAGGAGTTAGATTTACAGTATATGCTCCCAATGCACAAGCAATTTCGGTTGTTGGTGATTTCAATGAATGGGATGGAACAAAGAATTTAATGAAGAAGGATGACCAGGGGATTTGGTCATGCGTTGTTAAGGAAGCAAAAAAAGGGGATTCATATAAGTATCGTGTTACCCAAGCTACGGGTAGAGTTTTAGATAAAGCCGATCCATATGCATTCTTCAGTGAATTGCGACCTAAAACAAACAGTATTATTTCATCACTAGAGTATAATAAATGGAGCGATGAAGAATGGATGAAAAATCGTACTAAGTGTTACGATAAACCAGTTAATATTTATGAGATGCATGTTGGATCTTGGAAAAAAGATGAGGATGTGGATTTCGTAAAATATAGCGAAATTGAGAAAGATTTAATTGCACATTGTAAAAAACATAATTATACACACGTGGAATTAATGCCATTAGGAGAATATCCTTTTGACGGTTCATGGGGATATCAATGTACAGGATATTTCTCAAGTACAGCTCGTTATGGGAAAAACGACGAATTAAAACGTTTTGTCAATAATTTACATAAAGCTGGAATTGGTGTAATTATGGACTTTGTTCCTGTCCACTTTGTAAAAGATGAATATGCTTTAGCGTATTGGGATGGAACACCTTTATATGAGTATTCTCGTGATGAAGATGCACATTCAGAATGGGGAACATACAACTTTGACCTTTGGCGTGAAGAAGTACGTTCGTTCTTAATGAGTGCAGCAAACTTCTGGTTGGAAGTATATCACTTTGATGGACTTCGTATGGATGCGATTAGTAATGCGATTTTCTGGAAAGGAAATAAAAATCGTGGTGTAAACGAAGGGGCTTGCATTTTCATGCGAAGAATGAATCACTTATTGAACGAAAAACACAATGGTTCTATTATGTTGATTGCAGAAGATTCAAGTGATTTCCCTAATGTAACAAAACCTGAATTTGATGGTGGATTGGGATTTGACTATAAATGGGACTTAGGATGGATGAATGATACTCTATCTTATTTGAAACGAGATCCAATTTATCGTCAATGGCACCACAATGATATTACTTTCTCTATGGCATACTTCTATTCAGAAAGATTTATTTGTCCGTTCTCTCACGATGAAGTTGTACATGGAAAAGCCACTATCGTAAATAAGATGTGGGGAACTTATGAAGATAAATTTGCGCAAGCTAGAGCTTTATATACATATATGTATGCTCACCCTGGTAAAAAATTAAATTTCATGGGAAATGAAATTGGTATGATGCGTGAATGGGATGAAACAAAAGGTTGTGACTGGTTCTTATTAGATTATCCAATGCACGATGCTTTTGAAAAGTATTTAGCGGATCTACAAGCAATCTATGCAGGTAGCGATGCATTCTGGAACGGGGATTACAATCCTTTGAATTTCCAATGGATCGATGCGGATAATCGTCAGAAAAACTTATTCTCTTTCATCCGTAAAGGAACAGACAAAGACTATGTGATCATTATTAACTTCTCGACTAATACTTATCAACACGAACAATTTGGTGTTATCAGCAAAGGTCTTTATAAAGAAGTATTAAACTCACAATGGGATAAATATAATGGTACTTGGAAAGATCCAATTCCACAATCTTGTCAAGCTGTTCGATTACCAAGAAATAATCAATCTTATATGATTGAAGTAAGCGTTCCAGCTTTTGGTGCTACAATTTTTGAGGTTGAAAAATAGGAAAATGTTTATGAAAGCGTTCGACTTTTGTTCGAATGCTTTTATTTTGTTCGCTTGTGATATATTTCTCTTATTTTCTTGTTTGAGAGTGATATAAAATATGATATGATTTTGTCGGTTCAAAGGAGAAATGATATGGACAACAAAAGTTTGGCGCTAATCGCAAATCAAGTTCGTAAGAACATTATCTTAGAAACTTATATGGCCAAGAGTGGACACCCAGGTGGTTCTTTGAGTGCAACAGATATTCTTACATTGCTATATTTTGAAGTAATGGATGTAAACGAAAGTAACGTAAATACAACACAACGTGACCGTTTTGTGTTAAGTAAAGGGCACGCAAGTCCAGCATTATATGGTGTATTGGCAGCAAAAGGATTTATTCCTGAAGAAGAATTAAAAACTTTCCGTGCGTTAGGTTCTCGTCTTCAAGGGCACCCATCTATGGGATTATGTCCAGGAGTGGATATGTCTACTGGTTCATTAGGACAAGGGATTTCTTGTGCTGTTGGGATGGCATTAGCAAACAAATTAGATAAAAATGATCACCGTATTTATGTATTATGTGGTGATGGTGAATGTCAAGAAGGACAAGTTTGGGAAGCTGTAATGTCAGCGGCTCATTATAAATTAGATAACATGTGTATTTGTGTAGATTACAACAATCTTCAAATCGATGGTCGCGTAAGCGATGTTATGGGAGTAGCACCATTAGATAAGAAATTTGAAGCCTTTGGTGCACATGTAATTTGCATTGATGGACACGATTTTGATCAAATTCGTGCAGCTTATGCAGAAGCAAAAACAGTTGTTGGAAAACCAACTGTAATTATTGCGAAAACTATTAAAGGAAAAGGTGTTTCTTTCATGGAAGACAATGCCAACTGGCATGGTGTAGCACCTAATGAAGAAGAATACAAAAAAGCAATCGCAGAATTGGAGGCTAAATAATTATGGCAAGTATCGCAACACGTATTGCATTTGGAGATGCTTTAAAAGAATTAATGGCAGAAGATACAAACATTGTTGCTTTTGATGCAGATTTAGCAGGAAGTACAAAATCTGGAGAAGCTAAAAAAGTTGACCCAAATCGTCACTTTGATATGGGTATTGCAGAAGCAAATATGATGTCTGCAGCTGCTGGTATGGCAGCAAGTGGAAAAATTGCGTTTGTATCAAGTTTCGCAATGTTCGCTACAGGACGTGCATTTGAACAAATTCGTAACTCTGTAGGATATCCTCACGCAAATGTAAAAATTTGTGCTTCTCACGCTGGTATCAGTGTAGGAGAAGACGGAGCAACTCACCAATGTATCGAAGATATTAGTTTATTACGTGGAATTCCTGGTATGAAAGTTGTTGTTCCATGTGATTATAACGAAGCAAAAGCAGCAATTCGTGCTATTGCTTACGAAGATGGACCTTGCTATGTTCGTTTAGGTCGTAGTGGAGTTGAAGAATTCTTTGACGAAAATTACGTTTTTGAATTCGGAAAAGGTATCGTCTTAAATAAAGGGGAAAAAGTGGCTATTGTGGCAACAGGAAGCATGGTACAAGAAAGTATGAAAGCTAAAGAAATGATGGATATTAATCCAACTGTTGTAAATATGCACACAATCAAACCTATTGACAAAGATTTAATTATTGAATTAGCAAAAACTCACGAATATATGATCGCAGCCGAAGAACACTCTGTAATCGGTGGATTAGGTAGTGCAGTGGCTGAAGTATTGGCTGAAGCAGGAACTGGATGTAAACTTATTCGCATTGGTATCCAGGACAAATTTGGGGAAAGTGGAAAACCAGGAGAATTATTTGAAAAATATGGTATTTCTGCAAACCAAATTGCTCAAAAAGTAAACAGTTTAAAATAATGTCTCATTATTTTGAGAATGATGAAACAATAAAAAATGAACCTTCGCAGGTTCATTTTCTTCTTAATAAGAAGGAATTTACACTCCATTCCAATGCTGGAGTGTTTAGTAAAGACAAATTAGATACAGGAACGAGAATCCTATTAGAAACTGTATTAGAATCTAGCCAAAATATTCCGGAATCTGTTTTAGACCTAGGCTGTGGAATTGGTGTTGTAGGCTGTGTATTAAAAAGCTTTTGGGACAGTGAAATAACGATGATCGATATCAATCAAAGAGCGACAGAATTGGCAAAAAAGAATATGAAATCGTTAGGATTTAACGCTAATGTACTTTGTCAAGATGGTATTCAAGAAGGTTTATTCGATTGTATTTTATTGAATCCACCTATAAGAACAGGGAAAAAAGTAATTTACTCTTTATTTGATCAATGTGTAGAACATATAAACGAACAAGGTCAAATATGGATCGTTATGCGCAAACAACATGGTGCACAAAGTGCAATTCATTATTTTGAGGAAAAAGGTTGTGTAGTAAAACGAGTAAATCGAGATAAAGGATATTGGATTTTTGTGGTAAAAAAGTCGTAGGAAATTTTTTGTTTCCTACTTTTTTTGTTAAAAAAAGCCTTAAAAATAGGTGTATTTGAAAGATTATGGGAAAATATGGGATAAAAAAGGAAAAAATTACTGTATTTGTAAACGTTTCCATGGTATACTACTGTAAACGGAATCTTATAAGGGGAGTTTCTTTTTATGGTAGCCCTATTGTTTTTGCTACCTAAAAGATAATGAACTTAATTTCGTAGGATGAATAAGTAATACAGTTCGAAGTGCAGCAAATGTTTATTGCTTGTTTAACTACTAAAAAAAAGGACATTGTACAAAATCCGTTTTTATTGATTTATTCAAATTAAAAGAGGAAAGGATTTAAAAAGAGGTTTAAAATCATTATGGCACAAAAAAAAGCATTAATTATCTGTGCAGCAGGTATGTCTTCATCTATGATCGCTGCAAAAGCTATGGCATTATTACAAGAACAAGGACACGATATCTTCATGGAAGCTCGTGGAACTCAAGAAGGAACTAAATTAGTTGCTGACAACACTTATGACTTATATTTAGTTTCTCCACAAACAAAAATGTACTGGAAAAATTTAAAAGATACAGCTGACCGATCAGGAGCTAACATCATCCAAATTCCACCACAAGCTTATATACCAATTCCATCAGGAATCGCTAATATGGCTAAATTAGTATTAGACAATATTAAATAAGAAACTTTAACTTATAACAGATTGGGGTTATCTTGCTGCAATAATCCTACTTAACAGAAAATAAAAACTGTTAAAATTTAGGCTTAATTATAACATTCTGCACCAGAAAAATGATATACAGACCCTTGATTTATTGTTTGAAAAGTGTAGAATGTTATTTGTCACTTTTAAAAGATAACGTTTACATTTTTGTTACGAAATGAATTTTGTATTCGGATCTTAAAAAAAGTGAGGTTAAGCATCGAAAGAGATTTAACTCTTTGTCGCTGAAATGGTGTTTAACTAAGTGATAGTTTTTATAACTATTGACCTTCTTTGCTATCTCAGTATGAAGTTATTTCTTGAAAATCCTAAGGTTTTTCAAAAGTATTATATTTCACCAATTAAACATGAAATGTGTTATTGGATACAAAATAGAAAGGTAGGTGGACAAAGTGGCAGAACAAAAAGTTATGGATGAAATGGAATCTCAAATGACAGCGTTTAACTTGATTTTACACTCAGGTGATGCTCGTAACAGTGTTCACGAAGCTATGGATGCAATGAAAGTTGCAGATTGGGCTACTGCAGAAGCTAAATTAGCGGAAGCAGAAGAATCTCTTCGTCAAGCGCACCAAGCTCAAACTGAATTATTACAAGCTTTCGCTGGTGGAACAAAAATTGAAATCCAAATCATCATGGTACACGCACAAGACCACTTAATGACTACAATGACATTAAAAGAAGTTGCAGTTGAATTAATGGACGTGTACAAAAAAATCGCTTAGTCTAGGGAAGGGGAGTCTAAATGGCGACTAATAACAAGAAAAAAGAATTATCAAGAGAGGAATTAGAAATCTTCCGAAAAAAACAAAGTATGCAAGCTATGTATTTTAACCGATTCTTAATGATTCGTTATTTTACAGCGGTTTTGTTTTTTATGGCTATTTATTGGACATATTTAAATTTCGTATCTAGTCATTGGATGATTGTTTTCTCCGTTGCAGCTGTAGTACTTTCTGTAATGGCAACATTACAATTGTTTACTGCATATAGCACAAGAGAACCAAATATTAAATGGGTAAAATTATTTTACAATATTACACCAATTGCAATTCCTGTGTTGATGATCTTGATTTGTATTTTCAATCCAAGTGTTATTATGCCATTTCTAACTGGAAATATGACTTCGCGTATTGTAATGCTTTGTTTCTTAGCTATTTTTGAATTGATGGCTATTGCGTGTCGTATTCGCATTATTCAAATCGAATCAAAAACAGATAAGCAATATCAAAGAATTTTACAATTATCTAAGTACAACAAGTTATAGTTGTACAACCAAACAAATTTATCAAGGAGAGAATTATGGAAAAAGTATTTGGTTTATTGGAAAAATACTTAATGGGTCCTATGGGTAAATTGTCTACATTCCAATTCGTACGTGCTATCATGGCAGCTGGTATGGCAACAATTCCTTTCACAATCGTTGGATCTGCATTCTTAATCGTAGGTATTCTTCCACAAGCATTCCCATTCTTAACATCTGTATGGGCTGCTTCATTCGACAAAATTTCTAACTTATATATGGCTGCTAACTGGATGACAATGGGAATCTTAGCACTATATTTCTGTATCGTAATGGGTTACGAATTAACAAAAATTAAAGCTGACGAAATGGGATTAAACTTAGACCCAGTTCAAGGTGCTTTATTATCAATGATGGCATTCTTAATGACTACTGTTCAATACCAAGTTGTTGATG
>JAUNDJ010000043.1 GCA_030526175.1 Bacillota bacterium | reverse complement strand
ACTTCTGGAGCCAATGAAACGATTTTCATGAAATCTTTGTCACGTAATTCACGTGCAACAGGTCCGAAAATACGAGTTCCTTTTGGCGTTTTATCATCTTTAATAATTACTACTGCGTTGTCATCGAAACGGATATAAGATCCATTTTTACGACGTACACCACGTTTTGTACGAACGATAACGGCTTTTACAACGTCACCTTTTTTTACGGTTCCACCAGGAGTAGCTTGTTTAACAGCACATACAACGACGTCACCGATATTAGCAAATTTTCTTACGCTTCCACCTAAACAACGGATAACTAATACTTCTTTAGCTCCAGTGTTATCAGCTACGCGTAAACGACTTTCATTTTGAATCATTGTTTACGTCCTCCTAGTTACTATCCACGAGCTTTTTCAACTACTTCTAATAAACGGAAACGTTTAGTAGCAGATAATGGACGAGTTTCCATAATTGTAACTACATCTCCGACTTTAGCTTCATTGTTTTCATCGTGAGCTTTGAATTTTTTAGAATATTTAACACGTTTTCCATATAATGGGTGTGTTTTTTTAGTTTCGATCATTACTGTGATTGTTTTGTCCATAGCATCAGATACTACAGTTCCACGGTATACTTTACGAGCATTTCTTTCCATCGATCTGACCTCCTACTCTTGAACTGGCGCGTTTTCGCGTTCAGTCAATACAGTTTTAATACGAGCGATTGTCTTTTTAACAGTTCTTAAACGAGCTGTATTTTCTAATTGACCAGTCGCTTGTTGGAAGCGAAGGTTAAATAATTCATCTTTTAAACTATCGATTTCTTGTAATAACTCTTCGTTAGTTTTTTCACGGATTTCTTTAGCGTTCATTATTCAACTTCTCCTTTTCTAGCAAAACGACATTTTACTGGTAATTTGTGAGATGCAAGACGTAAAGCTTCACGAGCGATTTCTTCGCTAACTCCACCAACTTCAAACATAACACGTCCTGGTTGAACTACTGCAACCCATCCTTCTGGAGCACCTTTACCAGATCCCATACGTACTTCAAGAGGTTTTTTAGTTCTTGCCATGTGAGGGAAGATACGAATCCATACTTTACCTCCACGTTTCATATAACGTGTCATAGCAATACGAGCAGCTTCAATTTGTCTGTTGCTTACATAGTTTCCTGATTCAGCAACTAATCCGAATTCACCAAAGTCGATTGAACGTCCTGCTTTACTACGTCCTTCGTAGCTTAAACGGTGTGGACGACGATACTTTGTTCTTTTAGGCATTAACATTATTCGTTACCTCCTTTGTCTGCAGCAGCAGCTGCTTTTGGAGCACGGTTTCCGTTTTGTCCGTTTGGACGACGACGGTTGTTACGTTGTCCTTTACGTGCTGGGCGTTGTTTTGGAGCTTCTGGTTCTTTAACCATTTCACCTGGTAATACTTCACCACGGCAAATCCAAACTTTAACACCTAAACGACCATATTGAGTAGAAGCTTCTTCCCAAGCATAGTCGATATCAGAACGTAATGTGTGTAGAGGAACTACACCTTCTGAATATCCTTCAGTACGAGCCATGTCAGCTCCACCTAAACGACCAGAAACAGCAGTTTTGATTCCTTTTGCTCCAGCGCGCATAGTATTTTGGATTGCTTTCTTTTGAGTAGCACGGAATGATTTACGTCCTTCTAACTCAGCAGCGATCCATTTAGCAACTAAACGAGCATCTAAGTTAGGGTTAGCTACTTCAACAACATTGATTTGGATGTTTTTAGCAGAAACCATTTTTGCTAATTTAGCTTTTAATGTTTCGATTGATTTTCCTTCAGGTCCGATTACTACACCAGGGTGAGCAGTACGGATGAATACTGTTAAACGAACATTTGTACGTTCGATTTCGATACGAGAAATTTGAGGATCTGCTTTTCTCTTATCAGCTGCAGCGTCAGCTAATTTTGCATAGTATTTTTCAATGAATTCACGGATCTTAACGTCTTCGATTAAGAATTTTCCGTATTCTTTGTCATTTGCGTACCATCTTGAATCCCAGTCACGAATGACTCCGACACGCATCCCAATAGGGCTTACTTTTTGTCCCATTAGCTTACCTCCTAGTCTCTTTCAGCCACTACAACTGTGATGTGGCTTGTACGTTTGTTGATTGGGCTAGCGCTACCTTTTGCACGAGGCATATAACGTTTAATGATGATTCCTTCATCAGCCCAGCAAGCTTTAACATAAAGTTTGCTTTCATCTAAGTCATTATTGTTAACAGCGTTAGCGATTGCACTGTGTAACACTTTACCTACTAGATAACCACCTTTGTTAGGTGTAAATTTGCAGATTGCTTCTGCTTCTTCTACGCTTTTTCCACGGATTAAATCTAATACTAATCTAGCTTTACGAGGTTGAATACGTAGAGTTTTTGCTGTTGCTTTTACTTCCATGTTTCTTTCCTCCTATTAACGTCTACCTTTTTTAGCATCTTCTCCGTGAAGAGCAGGTTTACGAGTTGGTACGAATTCTCCTAATTTGTGACCAATCATATCTTCAGTAACATATACTGGAACGTGTTCTTTTCCGTTGTACACTGCGAATGTGTGTTCTAGGAAGTTAGGGTAAATAGTAGAACGACGGCTCCAAGTTTTGATAACTTCTTTTTTCTTGGCAGCATTTAATGCTTCAACTTTTTTCATTAAATGATCATCACAGAATGCGCCTTTTTTTAAACTACGACTCATTGTTTTTCCTCCATTTCCTATTTACCGTTACGACGACGTACGATTAATTTTGTACTAGCTTTTTTGCTCTTACGAGTTTTAACACCTAAAGCTTTTTTACCCCATGGAGTCATTGGTGATTTACGACCGATAGGAGTACGTCCTTCACCCCCACCATGTGGGTGATCATTAGGGTTCATTACAGAACCACGAACTGTTGGACGGATACCTCTGTGACGGTTACGTCCAGCTTTACCGATGTTTACTAAGCTGTAGTCTTCATTACCTACAACACCGATTGTAGCACGGCAGTTACCTAAAACTTTACGTACTTCACCAGATTGTAAACGTAATGTTACATATTTATCTTCGATACCTAATAATTGAGCAGAACATCCAGCTGAACGAGCCATTTGTCCACCTTTACCAGGTTTTAATTCTACGTTGTGTACATAAGTACCTTCAGGAATGTTTCTTAATTCCATGCAGTTTCCGATACGGATATCTTCAGCTACACCTGAAACAACTTTCATTCCTACTTTTAAATCTTTTGGAGCAATGATATAACGTTTTTCACCATCTACATAGTGTAATAACGCGATATTTGCAGATCTGTTTGGATCGTATTCGATTGTAGCAACTTTAGCTGGAATTCCATCTTTGTTACGTTTGAAATCGATGATACGGTATGCTTTTTTAGCACCCGCTCCTTTGTGACGAGTTGTGATACGTCCTGTATTGTTACGTCCACCTGTTGATTTTTTAGGGGCTAACAAACTTTTTTCTGGTTTTTGTGCAGTGATGTCAGATTTAACTAATGTTGACATCCCACGACGACCGTTAGTCGTTGGTTTATACTTTTGAATAGGCATAAACTTCTTTTTCCTCCTCTTCGCAATATTTATTCAGGAATTAGCGTCTACTCCCTGATTATTCGGCTTCACCGAATATGTCAATTGATTGACCAGCAGCAATTTTAACGATTGCTTTGTGTACAGCTTTAGTTGTACCTTCATAACGACCCATGCGTTTTGCTTTTGGTTTAGTATTCAAGATGTTTACTTGAACTACTTTTACATTGAAGATTGCTTCTACTGCTTGGCGAACTTCGATTTTGTTAACACCTTTAGCAACTTCGAATGTAACTTTGTTGTCTTCAGCCATTAACTTCATTGACTTTTCAGTAATGATTGGGCGAATGATTACGTCTCTGAAATCTTTCATTATGCTAATGCCTCCTCAACTTCTTTAACAGCAGCCACTGTCATAACAATTTTGTTTGCGTTTACTAAATCATAAACGTTGATTCCTTTAGATGTTGTCATTGAAACACCTTGGATGTTACGACTTGATAAGTAAGCATTTGTTGTATCTTCTTCAAGACCAACTACAAATAATGTTTTCTTTGGCGCATTGATTGCTTCTACGATAGAAACGAATGTTTTTGTTTTAGCTTCTGCGATTTCGAATTTGTCTAATACACTGAACATGTTTTCAGCAACTTTTTCAGATAAAGCAGATTTTAAAGCTAAACGACGAACTTTTTTGTTGATGCGGTAAGAGTAATCTCTTTGAGTTGCACCAAATACTGTTCCCCCACCTCTGTATTGAGGAGCACGGATAGAACCTTGACGAGCACGTCCTGTACCTTTTTGACGGTATGGTTTACGTCCACCACCAGCTACTTCAGAACGACCTTTTGTAGCAGATGTACCTTGGCGTTTACCAGCTTGTTGCATGATGATTGCATCATATAAAGCTTGTTGATTTGGTTCAATTCCAAATACAGCGTCATTTAATTCAATTGAATCAACAACAGCACCTGTTTGGTTAATTACATCGATCTTTGCCATTATTATTGAACCTCCTTGCTATAGTCAACTAAAGCAACTGCGTCTTTGTTTCCTTTAGAAGTTTTTGCTGTACGAATCATTACAAATCCTTTTTTAGGTCCTGGAACGCATCCTTTAATTAACATGTAGTTTTTGTCTGTATCAACTTTGATAACTGTCAAGTTTTGAGCAGTTGTTCTATAACCACCTTCTTGACCTGGCATTACAGTTCCCTTCATGATACGACCTTGACGAGAAGTAATACCGTTTGTTGCTAATGAACCAATGTGACGGATGTTTTTAGAACCCCCGTGTGTTTTTGGTCCTTGGTGAGCGTTGTTACGTACGATTGTACCTTGGTAACCTTTACCTTTTGAAATACCGATTACATCAACTGTTTCACCAGCTGCGAAAATGTCAGCTTTTACTAAATCACCAACTTGAACATCTAATTCGCAATCACGAACTTCTTTAATGAAACGTTTTGCGCTTGTTCCTGCTTTTTTGCAGTGTCCAATGTTAGCTTTTGTTGTACGAGTTTCTTTGATTTCTTCGAAACCTAATTGAACAGCGTTATATCCGTCTGTTTCAACAGTTTTCACTTGTAAAACAACGTTTGGTGTTGTTTCAACAACTGTTACTGGAATTAATGTTCCATCTTCAGCGAAGACTTGAGTCATTCCAAGTTTTCTTCCTAATAGTCCTTTCATTTTCAACACCTCCATTAAAGTTTAATTTCGATGTCTACACCGCTAGGAAGTTCAAGTCTTTGTAAAGCATCCATAGTTTCCTTTTCTGGTGCAACGATCTCAATTAAACGTTTGTGTGTACGGATTTCGAATTGTTCACGTGAATCTTTATATTTGTGAACCGCACGTAAGATAGTTACTACTTGTTTTTCAGTTGGTAGTGGAACTGGTCCTACGATTTTCTTAGCTCCATGTTTTGTCGCTGCTTCGACAATTTTTTTAGCACTTTCATCTAAGATTCTGTGCTCATACGCTTTTAAGCGAATTCTAATAGTGTTTTTTGCCATGTTTTACTCCTTTCGTTAATTCTAGATTAACCTGCTCTGCCTGAATTACCTGATCACCACCACCATGACAACTCTTATCAGTGGGTCAGCAACCTCACGCTTCAACACAGTGCTGTGTACTCACACAGCGCTTAACTATTATAACATAAAAAAAGAGGCATGCAACCTCTTTTTTCATTTTTTTTAAACTTTTTAAAAGTCCCATAAATAAGGCTTATTCGATGCTACTCAAAGCTTTTTCAAAACGCTTTTTTTGCAAGAAATGAACTATAAATAATAAGACTAAAGATAGATCCAAGAACTTTGGAAGGATCATTTTAAAGCAGATACATAAGATCACTCCCAATACATCCATTTCAACATATACATTCTTCTTCACATAGCGATTAATCATCTTATATTTAAGAGCCATATTACGAACGAATAAGACAAAAGCGACACTTGCCACAATTAGATCGATGCTAAACATGATCACAAACGATTGAGAAATAAGAGCACTCAGGAAATACATTAATATAGTTCCTGTCATAACAATCATCATCCCAGAAATCAAAAATTTATTTCGATCTTGTGTGATAGTCATATTTTTAACTTTCTTAAAAGCATTACTTCTTTGCCAAGAACGAACTTCTTTATTCAAATCATTAGACATCTTCCAAGAATCCAATCGATTTTCTGCTTTTAGTTTATGAAGTTGCTCTAAATAATAACGACCCACTAAATTTTTCTTAGCCCTCGTCCAATCTTTATTATCAATAAATTTAAACAAAGCAATAGCTTCTTGCTCATTAGCACCTTCAGGAATGGTAATTCCTTGATCCAACCATTTATATTGTGAAGGATCAAACATTATAAAGTGATTCCTTTCGCTTCATCGATTTGTACATTTGTATTGAAGAAAGCAGTTAAAGATTGAATAGCGTATACTGTATCCAATACGCCAGCTGTTTCATAACTAGAATGCATCGCAAGTTGTGCTAAACCAAAATCAACCGCATGAACACTTACTTGTGTATTCGATAAGTTTCCTAATGTAGAACCACCCAATACATCCGAACGATTCGCAAACGTTTGTACTGGAACATTCGCATCGTTACAAATTGCAGTGAACAATGCTCTACTAAATGCATCTGTTGTATATTTTTGATTTGCACTTTCTTTTAAAACGATTCCCTTATTCATATAAGGAGCATTCATTGCATCGTTCTTTTCTGGATGATTAGGATGTACAGCGTGAGCATTATCACAAGATACTAAGAATGATTTCGCAACAGCTTGATAATACTCTTCTGCTGTTTTTCCCAAATTTAAGTTGATACGTTGTAAAGTATCATATAAGAATGTCGACATAGCCCCTTGTTTCGTATTCGAACCTACTTCTTCGTTATCAAAACAACAATATACATTCACAGCTGCATCGTTATTCGCATTTAAGAAACCTTTTAAAGAAACAAACGCACATTGTAAATCATCCAATTTAGGACAAGAAACAAATTCATCTTTATAACCCCAAACAACAGGTGCTTGACGATTAACTAAGAATAAATCTTTTCCCAAGATTTGTGATACATCAATACCTAATTCGGAAGCAACCATTTTATCAAAATCACCTTGTTTTAATTCTCCAGTTGAGAATAGTGGACATAAATCCACTTGGCGATTATAAGCCACTCCATTATTTACTTCACGATTAAAGTGGATACACATATTCGGGATGATTAAAATATCTTTATCAATATATAATAATTTACTTTCGATTTTATTTCCTTCACGTACTAAAACACGACCAGCAATCGATAAAGGACGATCAAACCATGAACTATCAATCATTCCTCCATACGCTTCTACATTTAATTTTAAATATTCTCCAGGTCCTTTTAATTCAGGGATTGTTTTAACTTTATAAGTTGGAGAATCCGAGTGAGCAGCGCTCATTTGGAAGTGATAATCACTTAAATCTTTTCCGATTTTAAAAGCAATGATACTAGAACCATTACGAGTTGTGTAATAATTCCCTCCTTTTTCAACATTCCAAGCGGCACCTTCTTTTAAATAAGTAAATCCAGCTTCTTCTAATTCGCTCGCAATTGTTGAAATTGCATGAAACATACTGGGACTTTTTTCAATAAAAGTTGTTAATTCTTTTGAAATTTGTTGTGCATTCATAAGATACCTCCTATTTATAATTATATAGTATATAAGCAAAAAGAAACCAGTTTCCTGGTTTCTTTTCTATTCATTTAATTAGTTACCAGCTTTTGCGTCTTGAGCAGCACGAATTTTAGGGAAGATCAATCCTAAGCAAACGTAAACAATTGGAGTTACGACATTTAAGAATAATGTGAATGTATCAGTTGACCACATACCTAAAATACAACATGCAGCAGTAACGATGAAACACCATACACCAAATACTAAAGCAACTGTATTGTTTTTAACAAATTGGTAATCACGAGGGAATTTTTCAGAAGCTTTACGAAGCATAACGTAAGCAAAGAATACCCATAAGTAACGTAATGGCATACATACTGAGTTTAATTTGTTTAATTGAGCAATAACAGCATCCGCTCCAGGAACGATCATTTGCGCACAAATGATGAATCCAGCTAAAACAGCAACCATTTTAATACCATTTACATACGCACCGTGTTTGTTTGTTTTCAATAATTGAGTTGGTACATATTTGCTTGTATTAGGATCGTCTAATAACATACGTAATGGAGCATCAATACTTACTACTAATGTAGAGAATTGACCAATCGCATTACAAGCAGCATATACGATTAAGAAGAAATCTCCAACACCATAATAAGCACCTAATTTTTGGAATGACCAATAAGCACCGTTTGATACATATGAACTAAATGCAGCATCCGATTGGCTGATTGGATCAAACATCATACCCATCGCAACAGTACCTAACATAGCACATACAACTACCATGATAGCTACAGCGATCATACCTTTAGGGAATCCTTTAGCAGGATCTTCTACTTTATTTACATAAGGAGAGATCTTTTCACATCCACCTACCGCAAATACTAAGATGGATAATGAAGTGAAATATTCAACTTTGAATTGAGGAATCAAGTTTTTTAATGACCAGTCCATACTTACGAAACCACCGTTTGGATTTAAAACAGGAGCAGCAAACATAAGTAAAATATATAAAATACTCATTACGAACATACTTGATCCAGCTAATGTAGCTAATTTCTTCAATGGGTTTAAACCTTGAGAAGCAACCCAGCAGAAGAAGAATAAACAAAGTAATGTAACAATTTGAACATAGATTGTTGGGAAGCTAGCGTAAGTTTCTGCATTACGGAAAACTAACCAGCTTAACGCTTTTAATCCACCTGTTCCTTTACTTGCGATATAAGTAATGTGAACGATAAAATATGTGAATCCTGCGTAGTATCCAACTTTTGAACCAGCTGTTTCTTGAATCCAAGAAGTAACACCACCTCCAAGATTTTTAAACGCTGAACCTAATTCCCCTACCATTAAAGCATATGGTACGAAATATAGCGCAAACATAAGAATCCATGAGAAAATTACTTGGATCCCGTTGAAGTACATGAATCCGTTTACTACGTTTCCAAATCCCCAAAGAGTTGAGAAACACATAAACGAAAGCATATACCACTTAATCTTTTTTTCTTCCATTTTCTGTAATCCTTTCTAAAATTTCTTTCTGTGTTTAAATGGTAACGCCAATATTATCACATAGTTTACCCAAATTTGGAAGTTGAAAATCGAAATAATGTTTTTCATACGTTTACATATATCTTTTTTCTGTGTATTATTCATATACATTATAATATTATAATCTATTCTTATAATAACACTATTTGTTTCTTGTATAATTTTCTAATTCAAATAAAAAAATAGGACAAAAGTCCTATTTCAATACTCGTTCGATTGTTTCATTAAAGTCTCTAGAAGTAAACCAAACATCCATTCCCATTAAAATTATTGTAACATCCAATAATCCTGTACCAATTGCTTTACAAACAATCGCAATAAGAATAAAGATTAAATCATGTACCATATACGTTTTCGTTTCATCCGCATACTTACAAAGAATGGTATTTCTCTTACGATATGCCCATGCACAAACGACAATAGAAACAACCGCTACTACAATTTGTAATGTTGGATCTAAGATATTATCTCGACGAATAGCTCCAAACAAACAGTATAAAAATGCAGTGAAAGTAAATGCCATTCCAATACCATACATTGTGAATGTTCTCTTATCTTTTTTCGTAGCTTCTTGAGCTACTTGTAAGTAATCCGGTGAACTAATCAAATTCTTTACATATTTACCAACTTCTTTTTCCGTCTTAAAAGATTTCTTTTGTCCGTTTTTCACCTGATTAAAATAGTAGGAAAAAACTGCTTTCTTTTTACCATTTTCCCATTCTCTTTTTTGAATATAATTAAGAACTGCATGAATTTCCGACTCCATATCCTTAAATTCATTAAAATTATATTCATTATCTAACCATTCATATTTTTCAACATTAATCATAATAACACCTACCCTTAAAATGAACGCTGAAATGATTATATCACAAGAAAAGAAAAAAAAGCTCTTCTAAGAAGAGCTTTTTGAAACATTACGTATTTAAAATTAGTCTAAGATTTCAGTAACTGATCCTGAACCAACTGTACGTCCACCTTCACGAATAGAGAATTTAGTTCCTTTTTCGATAGCGATTGGAGCGATTAATTCTACTGTCATTAATACGTTGTCTCCAGGCATACACATATCAGTTCCTTCTGGTAATGTGATTACTCCTGTAACGTCTGTTGTACGGAAGTAGAATTGAGGACGGTAGTTAGAAACGAATGGAGTGTGACGTCCACCTTCTTCTTTAGAAAGTACATAAACTTGTCCTTTGAAGTTTTTGTGTGGAGTTACTGATCCAGGTTTAGCTAATACTTGTCCACGAACGATGTCAGTACGAGCAACACCACGTAATAAAGCACCGATGTTATCTCCAGCTTGAGCTTCGTCTAATTGTTTGTGGAACATTTCTAATCCTGTGATTACAGTGTTACGAGTTTCTTTGATACCAACGATTTCTACAGTGTCATTTAAGTGAGCAACACCACGTTCAACACGTCCTGTAGCTACTGTACCACGTCCAGAAATTGTCATAACGTCTTCTACAGCCATTAAGAATGGTTTGTCAACTTCACGAGCTGGATCTGGAATGTGAGAATCTACAGCATCCATTAATTCTTCGATTTTAGCAACCCATTGAGGATCACCTTCTAATGCTTTTAATGCTGAACCACGGATAATTGGGCATCCTTCGAATCCGTATTCTTCTAATAATTCAGAAACTTCCATTTCTACTAAGTCGATTAATTCTTCATCATCAACCATGTCGCATTTGTTTAAGAATACAACGATTGATCCTACACCTACTTGACGAGCTAATAAGATGTGTTCACGAGTTTGTGGCATAGGTCCGTCTGAAGCAGCTACTACTAAGATTGATCCGTCCATTTGAGCAGCACCAGTAATCATGTTTTTGATGTAGTCGGCGTGACCTGGGCAGTCTACGTGAGCGTAGTGACGAGCAGCAGTTTCGTATTCAACGTGAGCAGTGTTGATAGTGATTCCACGTTCTCTTTCTTCTGGAGCACCGTCGATTTCATCGTAAGCAGAAGCTTTAGCCATACCTTTACCAGCTAATACGTTAGTGATAGCAGCAGTTAAAGTAGTTTTACCGTGGTCAACGTGACCGATAGTACCGATATTAACGTGCACTTTACTTCTGTCAAATTTTTGTTTTGCCATTTTGTATATCCTCCTGTTTGTTTATACACATACAAGTGTATTATAATTTAGAACCTAAGGAAAATCAATTAGTTTTCCTTAGAATTCTCTTTAATGATTTTTTCAGCAATACTCTTTGGTACTTCTGAATAGTGGTCGAATTTCATTGAGTAGTTTCCACGACCTTGAGTGAAACTACGTAAGTCAGTTACATATCCGAACATTTCTGATAATGGTACCATTGCACGAACGATAATGGCATTTCCACGTTCTTCTTGTTCTGTGATTTGTCCACGACGGCTTGAAACGTCACCCATTACAGATCCTAAATATTCATTTGGTGCTGTAACTTCAACGAACATGATTGGTTCAAGGATAACTGGTTTACATTTTTTAGCAGCTTCACGTAATGCGAAAGATGCAGCAATTTTATAAGCCATTTCACTTGAATCGACATCGTGGTAAGAACCATCGAATAATGTAGCTTTGATATCGATAACTGGGTATCCAGCTAACATACCATTGTCTAATGCAGCTTCCAAACCTTCTCCTGTTGGTTTGATATATTCACGAGGTACTGAACCTCCAACGATAGCGTCAACGAATTCAAATCCTTTTCCTTCATTTGGTTCGAATTTGATCCATACGTGTCCATATTGTCCACGACCACCTGATTGACGAACGTATTTACCTTCACATTCAGCTGCTTGACGAATTGTTTCACGGTAAGCAACTTGTGGTTGTCCTACATTAGCTTCTACTTTAAATTCACGACGTAAACGGTCAACGATAATGTCTAAGTGTAATTCACCTACACCGGCAATGATTGTTTGTCCAGTTTCTTCGTTTGTATATGTTTTGAAAGTTGGGTCTTCTTCTGCTAATTTTGATAATGCTAATCCCATTTTGTCTTGGTCAGCTTTAGTTTTTGGTTCTAAAGATAACTCGATAACTGGTTCTGGGAATTCCATTGATTCAAGAATGATAGGGTGTTTTTCATCACATAAAGTATCTCCAGTAGTAGTTACTTTTAAACCTACAGCTGCAGCGATATCTCCGGCATAAACCATATCGATTTCTTTACGTGAGTTAGCGTGCATTTGCACGATACGTCCTAAACGTTCTTTTTTATCTTTAGTTGCATTTAAGCAATAGCTTCCAGATGTAGCGATACCTGAGTATACACGGAAGAATGATAATTTTCCAACGAATGGGTCAGTAGCGATTTTGAATGCTAATGCTGCGAATGGAGCTTCATCGCTTGATTCACGAACATCTTCTTCACCATCTAATGTAACACCTTTGATAGCTGGTACATCTAATGGACTTGGTAAGTAGTCAACTACTGCATCTAATACTAATTGAACACCTTTGTTTTTGTAAGCAGATCCACATAATACTGGGAAGAAGTCACCGTTACATACAGCAATACGTAATACACGTTTGATTTCTTCGATTGAAGGTTCTTCACCTTCTAATACCATCATCATGAAATCTTCATCGTAATCAGCTAGGTATTCGATTAATTCCATACGTTTTTCTTCCATTAGATCAACCATATCTTCTGGAACTTCGCTGATTGTAATTTGTTTACCGAAATCTCCTGCGAAATCGTAACGTTTTCTTTCGATAATGTCTACGATTGCTTCGAATTCAGATTCTGCACCGATTGGTAATTGAATTGGACAAGATTTTGCTCCTAAACGATCTACGATAGTATCGCATGACATTAAGAAGTCAGCTCCTGTAGCATCCATTTTGTTTACGAATACGATACGAGGAACTCCGTAAGTAGTTGCTTGACGCCAAACTGTTTCAGTTTGAGGTTCAACACCTGCTTTAGCATCCAATACTGTTACGGCACCGTCTAATACACGTAATGAACGTTCAACTTCTACAGTGAAGTCAACGTGACCTGGTGTATCGATGATGTTTAAACGACATTCATTTCCAGTACCGTCTAATTTCTTCCAGTGACAAGTAGTTGCAGCGGAAGTGATTGTGATACCACGTTCTTGTTCTTGTTCCATCCAGTCCATTGTAGAGGCACCATCGTGAGTTTCCCCAATTTTGTGGTTTACCCCTGAATAGTAAAGGATACGTTCAGTAGTAGTTGTTTTCCCAGCATCGATGTGAGCCATGATACCAAGGTTACGAGTATTTGCTAAGCTATATTCTCTAGGCATAGTACTGCAATCCCCCTATTACCAACGGTAGTGAGCAAATGCTTTGTTAGCATCAGCCATTTTGTGAGTGTCATCACGTTTTTTAACGGATTGACCTGAACCGTTAGATGCATCAATAATTTCAGCAGCTAAACGTTGTTCCATTGTTTTTTCATTTCTTAAACGAGCGTAGTTTACGATCCAACGTAATCCTAAAGTTAAACGACGTTCATCGCTTACTTCAACTGGTACTTGGTAGTTAGCACCACCTACACGTCTAACTTTTAATTCTAATTGTGGCATAACATTTTCCAATGCTTGTTCGAAAACTTCCATTGGTTGTTTTCCTGTTTTTACTTCTACGATTTCAAACGCGTTATATAAAATTGTTTGAGCAACCCCTTTTTTTCCATCAATCATGATTTTATTGATTAAACGTGTAACCAATTTTGAGTTATACATAGGATCTACTAAAACGTCACGTTTGGCAATGTGTCCCTTTCTAGGCATATCTTAATTTCCTCCTTTCACGATTGATCTTATTTTTTAGGTTTTTTAGTTCCGTATAATGAACGAGAACGACGACGGTCATTAACACCAGCGCAGTCTAATGTTCCACGGATAATGTGGTAACGAACCCCTGGTAAGTCTTTAACACGTCCACCACGAATTAATACAACACTGTGTTCTTGTAAGTTGTGTCCAATTCCAGGGATGTAAGCTGTAACTTCCATTCCGTTTGATAAACGAACACGAGCATATTTACGAAGTGCTGAGTTTGGTTTTTTAGGTGTCATTGTACCAACACGAGTACAAACTCCACGTTTTTGAGGAGCAGATAAGTTAGTTGGTTTAGACTTTAATGAGTTGTAACCACGGTTCAAAGCTGGAGACTTTGAAACGTTTTCACTGGCCTTACGACCTTTACGAATCAATTGGTTGATTGTTGGCATAAGTACCCTCCTTTCAATTTCTTTCTTACTTTCATTTCATGCACACGTTTACGGGTGGTTCTTTTTTAACCATTTTTTAAATAGGGCCGCATTCAGCCCTATGTTTCAACGTGCACGATAATAATATCATGTTCTCAAAGAATGTCAAACACTTTTTAAAGTTTTTTTCGAACTATTGTTTTTCCATTCGATTCAGCTACTTCTTTGTACCAAAAATACGATTTTTTAGGCATACGTTGACAATTATGATCAAAATCAACGGCTACCAATCCGTACCTTTTTGCACATCCATTTTTCCAAGAATACAAATCAAAGGAACTCCATACAAAATATCCACGGATATCCGCTCCCATATCTTTCGCATTCAAAAGTGCATTAATATGATCTTTCAAAAAAGAAATACGATTTATATCGTCAATTCTTGTATCCGATACATCTTCATAAAAGCTTAATCCATTTTCCGTTACAATCAAAGGTACCTTATACTTCTGATAGGCACGAATCAAACCATCTTGTAAACCCTTTGGATAAATTTCCGTATCCCATTCTGTATATTCACTATTAGGGTCCATGACTTGTTCAAACCAATTTTTTATAATCGTTTTACTCGTCCCCTTGCCAGAACGTCCCGTATTATTCACGATTAGTTCTGTTTCACCCGTTGTATAAGGTTTCACCAGCGCACGAGCATAATAATTCAATCCAAGAAAATCTACCGTATTCTCTCTCATAATGTTCTTGTCTTCTTCCAAAACAAAAGATATATCCACACCTTCACTAGACAATTTATCCACCATATCCTGTGGAATTTCACCTAAGACTGCTGTATCCAATACCCAATTGTTACAATAATTATCCGCAAAACGAACCGCCTTCAAACAAGCTGGACTCTCATCCACGCCATCCACAGGTGTATACGAATGCACTATACCAATTTGACCAGAAAGCTTTCTTTCCCTAAACGCACGAATGGCCAGAGCATTTGCCAACATAACACGGTAAGCCCCTCGTGCCGTTAGTGCTTTATCTTTTTTACCCGGTGGATAGTTTCCAATCCAATATCCATTAAAAATAAACCACCGCGGTTCATTAAACGTTGTCCAATATTTAACCTCTTCTCCAAAAGAATCAAATACCACCTTTGTGTATCGTTCATACGCATAAACCGTTTCTTTATTCAACCATCCACCTTTTTCTTCTAAATATTGTGGAAGATCCCAGTGATAGATTGTCACAAATGGCTCGATTCCATTTTCTTTGCAACAACGAATAACCGAACGATAGAATTCAATTCCTTTTTCATTCACATTTTCCTTTTCATCCAATATTCGACACCAAGATAAAGAAAAACGATAGGCGTTCTGACCGCCTTCTTTCATCATTCGAATATCTTCTTCGAAACGATAATAATGATTACTAGCCACATCGCCATTTTCCAAATCATGTTTGTGAAGGTAGGCATCCCACATAGACTCTATTTTCCCATCTTCATTCCATGCACCTTCACACTGATAGCTAGCAGTTGCACTTCCTCATAAAAAATCATTCATTTTTGTACCCTCATTTTCTTATTATAAAAAGAAAAGAATGCAAACTCAAAGCTTACATTCTAAAATTCTTCTGGGTGATTTTTAAAATAAGAAATCATCTCATACGTCAAAGTAATCCCTGTATCTTGAATTTGAATTTCATCACGAGAATACCAATCTGCCATGGCAAGCTCTTCTTGATCCAATACAATTGTATCTTCTCCATCCAATTCACAATAATATCCTAACAATAAGTTACAGTCGGTAGACCAAGGTTGTGATTTATAATAACGAATATTCTTTACTTTCAAGCCAACTTCTTCCATTACTTCTCGACAAATGGCTTGCTCTGGTGTTTCACCAATTTCAATAAAACCAGCCAAAAAGGCATAACCACCATACGCTCTACCCGCATATTTAGACATTAAAATCTTATCTTTATTCACAACTCCCACTATGACACAAGGAGAAATAGTCGGATAGAACATGGCTTTACAATGTGGACAATACAACATTCTTTCTTTCGAAGAATGAACAAGCTCTTTTCCACAATGACCACAATATTGGTGCATTGTATACCATTTATAAATATGCCAACAAGAAAGAATCGTATGCCAAAATGCTCGATCCTCACTTGTTAAGCTTTGACGAAATGCTTGTTTGGCAACATATCGATATCCATCCAACTGGATGGGTTCTTGTTCTTTTCTTGTCACAAAAAACGCTTTTCCGTCCAAAGAACACGCATACTGAAAATCAATATCGAAATGTTTTACTACTTGATAAGTTGGAAGCTTTCCATCGCAAGAAAGGAGAACCTTTTGCCCATCAAACAATACAACCAAATCTAAATCCAAAATCTTTCGATTCTGATATTGATTATTAAATTGATGTGGAAAAATGTCATGAATCATAATTTATTCTTCCACTTTCCAAGAAATCTTCTTAATCATATGTACGGCTTCATCCTCAACATATTCAATCGATAAACTGTCACCTTCTTTGACAAATGCGATTATATCCTCGTTGTTTGACGATACGCTAATTTTATATCGATTGCCTTCATTATCTGTTAAGAAACATTTTGATTTACCATCCACATTCAAAATCTGTACACGACCAACCACAATATCCTTTGTGATATTTGACTTCGAGTCTTCCTCTTCCTCAACTTCTGTTCCCAAGAATTTTTTCTTCAACGTATTAAATCCTTCATCCGGATCAATAACCGCAACCTTTTGATAGTTTGTGGCATCTACCATCGCATATTTTTTAATCAATCCACTGGCATCCTTTAAAGCCATCATATAAACTGGATTCCCTTTTACATTCACCAACAATGGGAAAGTAGATTCATAACCATAGTTTTTAACTTCCCCTTCTGCACTATTCATCGCACTATATTCATTCGCACCAGGACTCGAAATCTTCATAGCTTCGTGTGTTCGTAAATTGACAAGTACAAAAGCCAAGTTCGAAGAATCGTTCGTTGCCGAAGTAATACCAGAATAAATATACACATCCCCATCTTGTGCTAAATAGTTATATCCATCACTTGTTTGCGTCACATTTTTTTGACCAAAAATAGAGTTTAAGAATCCATTAGAATATAAACCATTGTTGTCCACTTCTTCCATAACCAAACCTTCAGGATAAATACGATCTACCCATTTTGGTGCTTTATCCACAGAATACTTTGTGGATTCTCCAGTAATCGGGTCAAAAAGAACAACACCTGTTACTCTTCGTCTTGTCCCATATCCAGTAAAATCGTAAGTTGTACAAACGTACCATGGATGTCCTTCTTCATCAATTTCAAAAGAAGGGGTACCAAAAATAGTCGTAGGATATTGAAGTTGAAGCTGACGATTTAAATTTTCGTTAAAATAGCCACTTGGAACATATTTCATTCCATTCAAACCTAAATCTTTTAGCTTAATAAGTTTCGCTTCCCCTGTTACAGAATTCACCATAATATAAGCAGGAACACCTTCACTACGATTTCCTAAATACTTAATAAAAGATGCATATTCCAATGGAGTTACACGATACACCGTTCCTTGGTATGTAATTTGTGTATACTCATCACTTACCTCAAATTGCGACACAAGCTCTGGCATTTGTCCCATAACTCGATCTCCCAATACCATAGTGGAATTACGATCAATAATAGGTGTCTTCGTAAAATCCACTTCTTTGACACTTGAAAAATCCACATTTTCAATTTGAATACGATTGGCAAAAGCTTTCGCATTCAAAATAGGACCACATACCCATGGTGATATAAACACATACAACAACGGAAAAACAATTGAAACAAGGGCTAAATAGTGGAAAACTCGACTCAAACCATTTGTTCGAGATTGTTTCGATAAAACCCCTCGTATCCCTAAAATGCTAGTCTTATTAAATCCCAACGAAAGGAGTGTAAAGAAAACACCAAAGGCTATCGCCCAAAAAATCAAACCAGAACTATTTAAGGCAAAAGCTGGAAAAGATATATACCATAATATTGCCACAATGACAATTTCCAATAAAATCAATTTCACCATTTTTCCTTTACTCAACAAAATAGGCTTTTCCATATTCGGATTGGTGAAATTATCCCCATTTCCGAAATTTTCAGAATCTGATTTTTGAAAAAAAGCACTATTTCTAAAAAGATCTTCAAATCTCATATAAAATTCCTCTTTTCTTTAAAAGTATTATAGAACGATAAAAGAAAAGAG
The DNA here is from genome assembly GCA_030526175.1 of Bacillota bacterium. Classification (GTDB taxonomy): domain Bacteria; phylum Bacillota_I; class Bacilli_A; order Erysipelotrichales; family Erysipelotrichaceae; genus Floccifex. Next base: position 4,489 of record JAUNDJ010000043.1, on the reverse strand, counting down.
CAACTCTTATGCGTTAATTATTTGAGCTGCTCTTTGTTGAATCATTTGTCGATATTGTTCTAGAGAAGGAAATAAGTGGCTATTTTTCACATCCAATTGTCGAATAGCCAATAATTCTAACACTTGAATGGCTTTCCTTTCACAACAAGATAAGTGGATAGAATCTCCATATTCAAAATATAAAATCGAATCTTTTGCCTTTTCACACCAAGTTTCATAGCTTTTTCCTTGTAAACCCAAGATTCCAATGAACTCTAAAAATACACTAAAATATGTATATTCTTGCTCATTCGAAATTTGAACTACACGATTTCCCGCTAAGAATTCGACAAATACATAATTTATCATATCTATCCTCCTCTCTTGTTAAGACTATTCTCACTTAAAAAGTGACATTATTTTTGTATATTAATAAGAAATTCTTTTAAATCCATCATATTTCCATGTGGATAAACATCAATATCCTTATGATGACGATTAATTAAATCATTTGTAAGCAAGAACACTTCCATGCCCAACTGCTTGGCAATCATATCCTCGTCAACATCATTTCCCACCATTAGACACTCTTCTGGTCGGACATTCAATTTCTCACAAATTTCTTGATAAAAATTCAAATTCGGTTTACAACTGTGTGAATTTTCATACGTTGTGACAAGTTCAAAATCTTCTTCCGAAAATCCTGCCCAATGAATTCGGCTCTTAGTAGCCGTTGCCGGAAAAACTGGATTTGTCGCTAAAGAAACACGAAGTCCCAATTCTTTACAAAGCTGAATAACTTCTTTTGCTCCTTGCACAATAGTGCAAGTATCTTTAGCCATTTGAAACTCATTTTCATAAAATTCTTCGAACAAAGGATAATCCGAATCATAACGTCCTGGAAATACAGTATCAAATACTTTCCAAAAGCATTCTTCATTCAAACATGTTCCATCATTTTCAGCCATGGCTTCACAACCCTTCCAAATCATAGATATTAAACGCTCTGGCTCATATCCATATTTCGCCATTTTTTGGGTCATTAGTCCAAAATACCTTTTTGTAAAATATTCCTGATCCATCGAAAGAAGTGTCCCATCCAGATCAAATAAAACCATTTTCATATATCAATCTCCTTAGTAACCCCAATTTCGATTTACTAAATTTCGCATTGGTTCTTTACGAATATAATGTTGAATGTTTTCTTCGACAATTTTATAAAACAATTCAAAAGTCACCGTATTCGCATAATTTCCAGCCACATGAGGTGTAATAATCACATTTTCCAAATCCCATAGCGGACTATCTTGGGCCAAAGGTTCTTTTTCAAAAACATCCAGACAAGCACAAGCAATCTCTTGGTTAACTAATGCCTGATATAAATCATTTTCATTAATCGCATTTCCTCTTCCCACATTTACCAATACGGTGTCCTTACGCATCTTTGATAAAGTTCCTTTATTAATAATATGTGTAGTAGAAGGATGATTAGGAAGCGTAAGAACAACCACGTCGGCTTGATCTAAATATTTTTCTAGATGATCAAGAGTATCTATTGTATCAAAATTTTCCAAAAAATCCACAGGAACTCTTTTTAAACCAATCGTTTTTCCACCCAATAATTTTACTCGTTTCGCAAACTCCGACCCCAAATCTCCAGTTCCTAAAATCAAAAAGGTAGAACTTTGAATCAAACGATTTTGAATAATTCTTTGATAGCGATGCATCGGTTTTGAAACGCTATAAAATGGCATATTACGAAAAGCCATTAACACCACCATCAATATATGCTCAGCAATACTTGCTCCAAAAGTTCCCGAACCATTTGTCAAAATCGCTTCGGGAGGCAACAATTTTGCGTATTGATCACTTCCGGCACTATCCAATTGTAGCCATTTGATGTTTTTCATTTCCGGCACCAATGTAACAGGAACGTTTCCAATACAAATATCCACATCTTGCACATTTTCTTTCGAAAGTTCTGCACGTGGAATATAAAAATAGTCTCCCATTTCTTTAATCTTTTCCAAAATATTATCTGAAAGTTGAATCGTACTAATAATACGCATAAATTCCTCCTAAAATAAAATAATTCCTATTAAAAAACAAAGTTGAGCTATTGTGTTTATCATTTCTTCTATCCAATTGGCTTTGTCATCTGTACGAGAATATGTTTTTCCCATATATCCCATCAAACACATACCAACAATGCCAGTAAAAAAGAATATAGCCGAAGGTAGCTTCCAAAAGGAGAGCAAGATCAGTACTACATTCACTTTTTCAATAAACAAGGATGCGATCATACAAATAAAGCCAACGCTCATAGTATATTTCAATTGATTCGAAAGAATTCGAACATCCTTTTTACACAATGCCCATAGTAATTTCCATAACACTTTTCCTAGTCCTGCACAAAAAGAAAGACTCGCACCTATAAAAAATAAAAGACTATTGAACTTCGATGCGATTATAAGCATAGAAATCCCAAAGAAAATAACTGGACAAACATCCAACAAAGCCAATCCTAATGTAAAATCTTTCATTCCCTATAGTCTCCTATCGATGTATAAGAAATATTACTCCAAAAGTCATTGAAATAATACTGTTTTTTCTTCTTTTCTTATGAGATAATATTATAAGAAAAAATTATAGTAGGAGGTTCTATGAATATTCAACAACTACAATATTATATTTCGGTTGCGACATATCAAAACTTCACCAAAGCAGCCAATGCCCACTATATCTCTCAAACGGCGATTACCCAACAAATGCAGGCATTGGAAACCAATTTAGGAATTAAACTTATTGATCGTTCCAAACGACCAATCGAACTTACCAACGCTGGGAAAACATTCCTTCAAGAAGCTATTGCGATCGTAGAACGATATAAATATGCAGTACAAAAAACACAAGAAGCTAGTTTAGGAAAAGGTGGAACTTTACGAATTGGATTTATTCGTGGATACGAAAGAAGTTCCTTATCCAATATTCTGAAAGAATATCACGACATCCATCCGAACACATTTATCACATGTTACCGAGAAGACAGCGATACACTTGCCGCTGGACTATTAAATGGAGATTACGACTTAATCTTTACATGGGACAGTACAAATATTAAAACCGAAGAAAACGTGGAATCTGCATTTGTGGAAAATGTACCATTTTACGTGGCATTGAATGCAGCTCATCCTTTTGCCCAAAGAAAGTTTTTGACACGAAAAGATCTAGTCAATCAAACAAACTTGTATTATACACATGCCAAAAGTCGCTTCTCCTATGGAGATCAAGCGTATATGGAATTGTATAGACAAGCAGGATACGACCCAGATATTGCTTTTGAATCGAGCAATCCAGAAACTATACTAATGATGGTTGCCGCAGATGAAGGAATTTCTGTTCTACCATCGTATGTCACTGCGAAATTAGAAAATGCTGAACATATTGCCTTTGTTCCATTAGAAGGTGAAAACGAACACGAACCTATTATTCGCGTTTGGAAAAGCAACAATGAAAACGAATTACTAAAATCATTTTTAGAATTTGTAAAAGATCGGACTTAAGGTTCGATTTTTTCTTTCCTTTCAATTTGCTTACATTTCCTTACACTGATACACTTATTTTATGAACAAAATTAAAGAATATGTATATATAACTTTCGCAATGGGAATCGTAGCCATAGCCGTTTATTTCTTTTTAGGACCAAGTAAACTAGCGATTGGAAGCATTGCTGGACTCGGATACGTATTAGCTCAGCTCATACCACTTCCAGTTTCTTCAATTGTATTAATTATCAATATTCTTTTATTAATTTTGGGTGTGTTGTTAATTGGAAAGGAATTTGGTGCAAAAACTATATTTTCAACGCTCCTACTATCTGGATACCTAGCTATATTTGAACGATTTTTCCCAAACATTCAATCTTTGACAAACGAAGGCATTTACGATGCTCTACTCTATATTGTCATTGTGGCTCTGGGACAAGCTATGTTGTTTCGTGCCAACGCTTCCAGTGGCGGACTCGATATAGTCGCCAAAATCATCAATAAATACACACCTTTAAACTTAGGATTTAGTGTAACCATTGCTGGAATGGCAGCTGCGATGTCTGCCTTACTCGTCTATGATCTAGGAACTACAATCGTATCCATGCTCTGGACCTATGCCAATGGAATCGTGATCGACAGTTTTATTGATGGATTTAACAGAAAGAAAAGAATCTGTATCATTTCCGAGGAATATGATAAGATTCGTGAATATATTTTATTTTCGCTAAAACGCGGTGTGACATTAGCTCCCATCCTAGGAGGATTTGAAAAGGAAGAAAAAATGGAGCTCCAATCCATTATGACAAAATACGAGTACAAACATTTATTAAACTATTTGGAAAAAGAACAAATTCCTGCTTTCGTTACCATCTCTACGGTTAATGAAGTTATTGGAACCTGGAACAAACAATAATTATCCACCAGCCTAGCTGGTGGTTTTTCTTTCATCGCGCATAGCGCTC
>JAUNDJ010000148.1 GCA_030526175.1 Bacillota bacterium | reverse complement strand
TTCTAGTACTAATGTTTTTATTGGTGAAATGTACGACAAAGATGGAGAAATCGTTGAAGTATGTAAGACACCTATGCAAATTGTATATACGAAATGGAATGGACCGATTGAAAAGGATACAATGATTCGAAAAATACGAGTTGTTTAATCGGGGAAAATGTGAGAAAATTTATTTTAGCGAAAGAGGGAATCGAATATGAAGTTAAGTAAAAGTTTCTTTTATACACTAAGAGAAGATGCGAAAGACGAAGATAGTATTTCAAGTAATCTACTTGTTCGAGCAGGTATGATTAAAAAAGCTTCCAATGGTATTTATATGATTATGCCAATGGGGAAAAAAGTTTTACAAAAAATTGAAGATATCATTCGTGAAGAAATGAATGCGAAAGATGCACAAGAATTATTAATGCCAGCATTAATTAGTGAAGATGTCTATGTTCAATCTGGAAGACGTGATGCTTTTGGATCCAACATGTTCTCGTTAAAAGATAGATATGGTAGACCATATGTACTCGGACCAACACACGAAGAATTATTCACAGTGGCTGCATCTATGAATGGAAAAAGTTATAAAGATTTCCCTTATAACTTATATCAAATTCAAACAAAATACCGTGATGAAACACGTCCTCGTTACGGATTGATTCGTGTACGTGAATTCATTATGAAAGATGCTTATTCTTTTGATGTGGATCCAGAAGGATTGGATGTTTCTTATAAAAAAATGTACGATGCATACAATCGCATTTTTGATCGATTAGGTTTAACTTATAAAATTGTAAAAGCCGATACAGGAGCTATGGGTGGTTTATTATCAGAAGAATATCAAGCCATCTCAAACATTGGAGAAGATATTGTAGTTGGATGTGAAGGATGCGATTATTCATCAAACTTAGAAATTACGGAAGTAATCGATACTTTACCTATGTCTGATGCAGCTGAATTAGATATGGAAGTAGTAGAAACTCCAAATGCGAAAACAATTGAAGAAGTTGCTGCATTCTTTGGAAAAGAAGCAAAAGATTTCGTAAAAACTTTATTATATTCTGTGGATGGAAAAACAATCGCATTCTGTGTTCCAGGAGATAGAGAATTAAACGAATCGAAAGCTTTAAAATTATTAGGTGCTAACGAAATGGAAATGGCTTCTTTTGAAGAAGTGGAAAGAGTTACGCATGCTCGTGTAGGATTTGCAGGACCAGTAGGAATTGATTGTCCAGTTTATATGGATCGTCAAATCTTAAAAATGAAAAATTTCATTGTTGGAGCTAATAAATCAGACCACCATATCAAAAACGTAAACTGCAAAGATTTTACTCCAGTAGAAGTTGCGGATCTTTGCCAAGTAAAAGAAGGCGACATTTGTCCTGTTTGTGGTAAAAAACTTACTTTTGATCATGGTATTGAAGTTGGTAACTTATTTAAATTAGGTACAAAATATGCAGAAAGCTTAAATTTATTATATGCGGATGCCAATAACCAATTAAAACCAGTTTGGATGGGATGTTACGGAATTGGTCTTGGACGTTGTATAGCAGCGGTTGTTGAACAACACCACGACGATTTTGGAATTTCATGGCCAACTGAAATTGCTCCATTCAAATTATCTATTGTTCCAGTTTCTTTAAAAGACGAAGAACAAGTAAAACTAGCCAATGAATTATACGACTATTGTGTATCAAAACACTACGATGTATTATTAGATGATCGTAATGAACGCCCAGGTGTTAAATTCAAAGATATGGAATTAATTGGTATTCCATATAGAATCACAGTAGGACGTGGTATTAAAAATGGTGTTGTAGAATTTGTAGAAAGAAGTACTGGAGAAAAAGTAGAAATTTCTATTGAAGATATTAAATCAAAAATTGACGAAATTTTTGCATAATGAATAAAGAGGAAACTAAAAGTTTCCTCCTTTTATGTTTGAAAGGAGAAAAAAGTGTTTAAAAATTGGGATAAGAAATTTTATAAAGAAGTAATGATTTTAGCCCTTCCCATTGCTGGGCAATACTTGATTTCCCAGATTCTACATTGATTAGATAATTTAATAGTAGGCTCTTTAGGAGAAGATAGTATTTCTGCTGTTACGATTAGTTCGACGTTTGCATGGCTTGTAATGACTTTTTTTATGGGAATTGCCAGTGGTTCTAGTGTTTTATCGGCACAAGAATATGGACGGAAAAACATTGAGAAGATGAAACGATTAACAGCTACTGCCATACGATGTAATATGTTGATTGCATTTATTTTCTTTTTCATTTCTACCTTTTTCCCAAGTGAGGTTTTGGGATTGTATACCAACCATAATGGAATTATTCAAAAAGGTGTGGAATATATCCAGTATATGAAATTTGCGATTCCATTGTATGCGATCACTTCGGCCTTGATTAGTATGCTGCAAGCAGCGAAAAACGTTAAACTGGGATTAATTAATACGATGGTATCTTGTTTTGTGAACGCAGGGTTAAATTATGTTTTGATTTTTGGTCATTTTGGATTTCCAGCACTTGGTTTAAAAGGGGCGGCAATTGCGACATTAATCGCAAGAATTGCTGAGTTTATTGTATGTATCGTATATGTATTTATGATTGAGAAAGATATTTGTTTCCAACCTAAAGATTTTTTCGGAAATATAGATCGTCAAACTTTGAAAAATTTATTAAAAGTGACGCTTCCTATTGTCGCGATTGAAGTATTAGGCAATCTAGTATCTTCTGTGCAAACGAGCTTAACAGGACATATTTCGAGATATTATATCGCAGCCAATTCAATTGTCCATACAGCATGGGTCATTCCGAGTACTTTAAGTTTTGGGATATCCATGGCTGCTGGTGTGATGATTGGTAATACCATTGGGGAAGGAATCAAAGAGAAAGTATTTACTTATGCGAATCGTTTTGTCGTGTTTAGTTTTATCTTTGGAATCTTTAATAGTGTAGTGCTAATGTTTATTCTTCCAGTTATTATGAGCTTTTATAATGTATCGACAGAAACTTTGGAATTAACAGTAAAAATGGGAAGTTTAGCACTCATTACCGTATTTTTTATTTCTGTGGCACAAATTGTTTGTAACGGAGTTATAAAAGCAAGTGGACAAACGGAGAAACTTTTAAAAATAGACATTATCTCAAATTGGTTAATCGCCATTCCATTTGGGTATTTTGCCGCTTTTGTACTAAAAGTACCTGTACACTACTTATACTTAATTCTTCGTTCTGGGAATATTTTTAAAAGTCTTTGGGGAATCTGGAAAGTAAGACAAAAAAATTGGGTATAAAAAAATTAATTTTTTGTTGGACATTTTGGGAAATTATGTTATTATATTTGTGCTGATTGAGAACATCAGCTTAAATTGAAAATATTTTAAAAATACTTGAAAAATATTTCGATTTAAGATATTATTAATAAGTACCCGGTTTCGTAGCCAAGTGGCTAAGGCAATAGACTGCAACTCTGTGACCGCCAGTTCGAATC
>JAUNDJ010000042.1 GCA_030526175.1 Bacillota bacterium | reverse complement strand
AAGAAAGAGCACGATTCTCAAAGAGAAACGTACCCTTTTGTCAACAATCTGAAATCCCGAAAATCGGGATTTTATTTTGCAGCTGAGGCAATTCTTTTATCCAAAGGTATTACTAAGTGTAAGATTTCTCCATTGGGAAGGGGAAGGGTTATGGAATAATGTTGTAACATCAAACCAAGATTATTTTCAACTTTACCATATAGAGAATCGTTTAGAATGGGAAAGCCTAAGCTTGCCAAATGTACACGAATTTGATGTTTTCTTCCAGTAAGAATATTTACTGAAAGTAATGTGGTTTGTTTAAAAATCTCTTTTCTTTGAACGATGGTATGTGCACTCTTACCACTTTCGCTAATGCGCATTTTTTTTGCATCATGACGATCTCTTCCGATTTTTGAAAGTATTTCTTTTTCTTTAAATGGGAAATTCTTTTTGACTAGGGCATAGTAGTACTTTTTTGGGTGATCGCTTGCGAATAGTTGATCGTAGTAAGATTGAAAAAATGGATTTTTACAAAAAAGTAGTATACCGCTTGTTTCTTTGTCTAAACGATGAATGGCTTGTGCTTTATAAGGCCAGTTTGATTCGTAAAGATATGTATTTATTTGATCTTGGATATTAATCTCATTGTTTCCATCACTGTGAACTAAGATGAAAGGTGGCTTGTTTATTGCCAACAACGTATCATCTTCGTATAGAATGTCCAGCTGTCCATTTTGTTTAGGGGATTCCCATTCTTCATAAGGAAACACAATGGAGTGGTCTTGAATAGGGTACAATTTTTGTTTCGTTTTTGAAATAGAAAACATTTGATAAATCTCAAAATCTGAAATACTTTCGTCAAAAAGTATTGTGTATGCGTCTAAATATTTAATTGGATTCATGGAAAGAGTATAACACTTTTCGGGGACTATATATATAAATAAAATAAATAAATCTACTTTTGAATAATAGTTTTTTCTATAAGAATGGATTTTCGGTTTAAAATAAGAAATTATCGAAAAATTTGTAAAAAAATGTGAAAACGCATACAAATTTACTTAAAAACGATTTATTTTTTATTGAAAATAAGTTATACTTTCAATACAGTAATCAATTATGTATAGGAGGATGATTATGGAACAGAATAATATGCTCGCAATGATTTTAGCGGGTGGGCGTGGTTCTCGTCTATACGCATTAACTGACAAAATTGCGAAACCAGCCGTTTACTTTGGGGGAAAATATCGTATTATCGACTTCCCACTTTCTAACTGTGCTAACTCTGATATTAAAGTAGTTGGTGTTTTGACACAGTATGAACCAGTAGTTTTAAACGCTTATGCTGGAAAAGGTCAACTTTGGGGACTTGATACAACAGGAAGTGGTGTATATGTATTACCACCAAGCGAAAAAGATGGAACAACTTTTGGTGTATATAAAGGAACTGCAGATGCGATTACACAAAATATCGATTTCATCGATAACGAAGCTCCAGAATATGTATTAATCTTATCTGGGGACCACATCTACAAAATGGACTATGCAGATATGTTAGCTACTCACAAAGCTAATAATGCAGAATGTACTATCGCTGTAATGCCAGTACCATGGGAAGAAGCACCTCGTTTCGGTATTATGTCTACAGATGAAACTGGACGTATCACTGAATTCGAAGAAAAACCAGCTGAACCAAAATCGAACTTAGCTTCAATGGGTATTTATATTTTCAACTGGAAAACTTTAAGAAAAGCATTAATTGCTGACAAAACTAAAGAAGGTTCTAACCACGACTTTGGTAAAGACATTATTCCTGCAATCCTTGATGGTGGAAAATTATATTCTTACCGTTTCGAAGGATACTGGAAAGATGTTGGTACAGTAAGCTCATTATGGGAAGCAAATATGGACTTATTAGATCGTCCAGAAGAATTAAACTTAGACGATCCTTCTTGGAAAATCTATACTGAAGATGTTCCTGCATTACCACACTATGTAGGTCCTACTGGAACTCTTGAAAACAGTTATGTTAACCAAGGTGCTATTATCAATGGTAGCGTTAAAAAATCTGTATTGTTTGCCAATGTAACAGTTGATGAAGGTGCAGAAGTTGTTGAATCTGTATTAATGCCAGGTGTTCACGTTTGCGCTGGTGCTAAAATTAAATATGCAATTATTGCAGATAACGTAAAAGTTGAAGCAGATGTTGTTGGTAAAAAGAACGACATTGCATTAATCTCTAAAAATGTAAAGAAAGGTGAGTAGATTATGGCTAACGCATTAGGTATTGTTTCATACAACGATAACAACGTGTATGTAGAAGGACTTCAAGAAGAACGTCCAATCGCTGCGTTTAACTTCTTAGGACGTTATCGCTTAATCGACTTCCCAATTTCTAATATGACTAACTCAGGAATTGATGAAGTACAAATTTATACAACAGGAAATATCCGTCCATTGATCAAACACATTGGTAGTGGACGTCAATACAATGTCAACTCAAAACATGGGGATATTCGTTTATTACCTACTTATGTAAAAAATAGTCGTATTGTTCCAGATATTGAAGCTTTCTCTCAATCAATTGATGAAATTGAAGGAAGTAAAAATGAATATGTAGTAGTTGCTCCAGTTAACTATGTATATATCGCAAACTACCAAGATTTAATTGAACAACACATCGAAAGTGGAGCTGATATCTCTATCTTATGTAAAAAAGTAACTGGTGCTAATGAAAAATATGTAGGTTGCCAAATTTTAGCAACTGACAAAACTGATGTTAAAGGTATTTCTATTAACGATGGAGCTAAAAAATCAGCTGTATTATCATTAGAAACTTATATCATGAAAAAAGATATCTTTGTACAAGCTATTAAAGATGCAAAAGCTACATCTTCAATGTACTGGTTAAAAGATATTATTAATGACTATTGTGAAACTAAAGCTGTAAAAGCTATCACACAACGTGGAAACGTTTATGGAATTCACGATTTAAAATCATACTTTGATGCTAACTTAGAAATCTTAGATGTTGCTAAGATGAAAGATTTCGCAAAAGTAAACTGGCCAATTTATACTCGTACTAAAGATTCAGCTCCAGCAATCTATTCAAAAACTGGTTCTGCTGTAACTTCATTAGTAAGTAATGGTGCAAAAATTTCTGGTACTGTTAAAGGTTCTGTAGTAGGACGTGGTGTAGTTGTTGGTAAAGGTGCAGTTATTGAAAACTGTGTAATCATGCCTGAAGTTGAAATTGCTGATGGTGCAGTATTAAAGAATGTTGTAATCGACAAATTCGCAAAAATTACTAAGAAAACAGATATTTGCGGTGAAGCAGATGCACCTGTTTACATTGGTAGAGGAGAAATCGTGTAATGGCATCTATTTTATTCGTAGCTAGTGAAGGTTTACCTTTCATTAAAACAGGTGGTTTAGCAGACGTTGTTGGATCACTTCCTCTTTCATTGACTGATAGAGGGCACGAAGTAAAAGTAGTCATGCCTTTATACAAAAAAATTGCTGACAAATTCTTAGATACTTTTGAATTTGTTGGGGAATATAGTGTATCTATTAATTATCAAGAAGTACCAGTACGATTATTTACTTCAACAGTAAAAAATGTACAATATTACTTTATTCAACACCAAGGTTATTTTGAAAGAGATACATTGTATGGATATAACGATGACGGAGAACGTTTTGCTTACTTCCAAAAAGCTGTAATCGAAATGTTAAACCAGGTGGATTATTGGCCTGAAGTAGTTCACTGTCATGACTGGCACACTGGTATGATTCCTTGCATGGTTAAGGAAGTTCATTACAAAGATCAACGTTATCGTGGTATTCGTTTTGTTTATACAATTCACAACTTGGCTTTCCAAGGTAACTTTGGAGTAGATATTTTAGATTCTTGTTTAGGATTACCATATTACTTATTTGAAAATGGAAATGTTCGTTTTGATGGCGGAATTTCATATATGAAATCTGGTATCCTTTATGCAGATAAAGTAACAACAGTTTCTCCAAACTACGCAAAAGAAATCCTTACTGAGCAATATGGTGAACGCTTAGAAAGTGTATTAAGTATGCGTAAATACGATTTATGGGGAATTGTAAATGGTATTGATGTGGAATTATGGAATCCAAAAACAGATCCAGAAATTCCTTATCATTTTGATAAAGTCAATGTAGCTGTTGAAAAAACAAAATGTAAACTTGCTTTACAAAAAGAAATGGGTCTTGAAGAAAATGGTAATGTAATGTTAGTTGGTGTTGTAAGTCGATTAACAATTCAAAAAGGTTTCTATTTAATGATGGAACAATTAAATGCAATTTGTGCAGCTAATATTCAATTAGTTATTTTAGGTAGTGGAGAATCTGCTATTGAAACGAAATTCCGTCAATTAGAAGATGGTAATAAAGGTAAAATTGCATTCTACCAAGGATATAACGAAGCTCTTGCACACCGTATCTATGCAGGATGTGATTTATTCTTAATGCCAAGTTTATTTGAACCTTGTGGATTAAGCCAATTATGCTCATTACGTTATGGAACGCTTCCTTTAGTTCGTGAAACAGGAGGATTAAAAGACACAGTTCAACCTTACAATCAATATGACAAAACAGGTAATGGATTTAGCTTTACAAACTACAATTCACAAGATATGGTAAATACATTAAATCTTGCGATTGATGTCTATTACAATAGGCCAGAAGATTGGAGAATCTTACGTGATACAGCATTAACTTCGGATGTATCTTGGGATGCAAGTGCTGTTATTTACAATCAATTATACGAAGAATTGTTAGGATAATTTTTTGACAAAAATACAATTATAGTTGTGTTATGTTCAAAAATATCATAAAATATTAACAGGTTATACTTAGGAGGAAATGAATCATGAAACAAATTACTGTAACTGTTATCGATCCAGTTGGATTACACGCTCGTCCAGCAACTGTAGCTGTTAACGCTGCTAGCAAATTCAAAAGTGAAATCAACGTTGCTTTCAAAGGACGTGAAGTAAACATGAAATCAATCATGGGTGTAATGAGCTTAGGAATCCCAACTCAATCAGAAATCACTATTAGCTGCAATGGTGAAGACGAAGAAGAAGCAGTAGCTGCTATCCAAGACGTTTTAAAAGCTCAAAACATCATCGCTTAATTATTATTAAGTATAAAAAAGTCTTTTCGGAGACTTTTTTTTTAACAATTTATGCAAACTAATTGAAATCGTTTTCATTTTTAATATAAAGTGCTATAATTATCCTAGAATTTTAGGAGGATTATACATGTCATTAATTGAAGAAAAATATCAAAAGTGGGTTACGAAAGAAGATCTAGAACCTTCTTTAAAAGCAGAATTGTTAACAATGGATGAAACTGCTAAAGAAGATGCATTCTGGATGGATGTAGAATTTGGTACTGCTGGTATGCGTGGTAAATTAGGAGCAGGTACTAACCGTTTAAACATCTATACTATTCGTAAAGCAAATATTGGTTATGCAAAATATATTTGTGAACAACCAGAAGGAAAAGAAAGAGGAGTTGTAATTGCATACGACAACCGTCATATGTCTTATAAATTCGCTTTAGAATCTGCAAAAGTATTAGCTAGCTTTGGAATCAAAGTTTATGTATTTGAAAGCTTAAGACCAACTCCAGAATGTTCTTTCGCTGTTCGTTACTTAAAATGTGCTGGTGGTATCATGATCACTGCTTCTCACAACCCACCACAAGATAATGGATATAAAGTATACGACGATACAGGATGTCAATTAATTCCTGAATGGGCTGCTAAAGTAGTAGACTATGTAAATGAAGTAGAAGACGAATTAGCAATTCAAGTACCTACAATGGATGAAGTTTATGACTTAATTGAATGGGTAGGAGAAGAAGTTGACGAAGCTTACTATAAAGAAATCATGGCAATTGAAATTAATCCAGATTTAAGCAAAGAAGATTTCAAAATTGTTTACTCTCCACAACACGGTGCGGATAATATGCCGGTAAGAACTTGCTTAAAACGTCTAGGATATGACATTGTGCCAGTATTATCACAATGTGCACCAGACCCAGATTTCTCTAATACTAAAACACCAAACCCTGAATTAGCTCCTTCTTATGACGAAGCAATCAAATTAGCAAAAAAAGTTGATGCTGACGTAGTCGGAATTACTGACCCAGATGGAGACCGTGTAGGTATCGTTGCTAAACACAATGGTGAATACGTATTAATGTCTGGTAACCAATCTGCTGCAGTTTATTTAGAATATATTTGTTCACAATTAAAAGAACAAGGTAAATTACCTTCAAATGCAGTAATGTATAACACTATCGTTACTTCTGACTTAGGAGAATTAGTTGCTAGATATTATGGTGTAGATGTTGAAAAAACATTAACTGGATTTAAATTTATCGGGGATAAAATCCGTAAATATGAAGTTACTGGAGAAAAACAATTTATCTTTGGTTATGAAGAATCTTATGGATGTGTAGTTAAAGATTTCGTACGTGACAAAGACGGTGTTCAAGCAATTCTTTTAGCTGCTGAATGTGGAAACTACTATAAAAAACAAGGTAAAACTTTAATTGATGTATTAAATGATTTATATGCAAGACATGGAGCGTTTAAAGAAACTCAAATCGCTATTTCTAAAGCAGGTGCTGCTGGTAATGCTCGTATTAAAGAAATCATGTCTAACTTAAGAAACGATGCTCCTAAAGCAATCGGTGGATATAAAGTAGTTAGTGCAGAAGATTACCAAACATCTATCAAAACAGCTGATGGTGTTGAATCAGTAATCAACCTTCCAAAATCTAACGTATTAAAATATTACTTAGAAGATGGATCATGGATTGCTGCTAGACCTTCTGGAACAGAACCAAAAATCAAATTCTACTTCTCAATTAAAGGCGCTACAGTTGATGAAGCTGTTGCTAAAACAGAAGTATTCCAAAAAGATATGATGGATATCGTTGGAGAATAATTCCAATAAATTAAAGTGCTGATCTCAAAAATCGGCACTTTTTTTTGATTGACATTAAAAAAAGATAAGATTTCTCTTATCTTAAATTTGAAATAAAATGTTCGATGCGATTACATGCTTCGATAATGTGATCGATTGAATAAGCGTATGAAATACGAATAAATCCTTCGCCACTGTCTCCAAATGCATTTCCTGGAACGCAAGCAACCTTTTCTTCTTCTAATAGACGATTACAGAATGTTTCGCTATCCAATCCTGTTGGAGTGATATTTGGGAATACATAAAATGTACCATGTGGCATATTTGTTTTTAAGCCCATACGATTTAATCGTTTAACTAAAAGATTACGTCTATTTTCATAGTCTTTTTTCATTCTTAATACATCGTTGTATCCGTTTTTTAATGCTTCAATGGCAGCGTATTGTGCCATAGTCGGTGCAGACATAATGACATATTGGTGTACTTTTGTCATCATTTTACTAATATATTCATTGGCTAAAACATATCCTAAACGCCATCCTGTCATCGCAAAAGCTTTTGAAAAACCATTTACTACGATTATTTGATCTTTAACTTCTTCGAATTGTGCTAAAGAAGCAAATTCTTGATCAAAGCTTAATTCTGCATAGATTTCATCACTGATTACGAAAATATCAGATTCCTTAATAATCGGAACAATTTTTTCATAGTCTTCATGAGTCATAACTCCACCTGTTGGATTGGAAGGGAAGTTAATGATCATGGCTTTTGTTTTTTCTGTAATAGCTGCTTTTAAGTCTTCTGGTAATAATTTAAACTCATTTTCTTCGGTTAGAGTGATACTTTTCATGACACCACCAGCTAATTCAATAGTCGGTGCATAAGCAACATAATTAGGGTCTAAAACGATAACTTCATCCCCGGGTTCTAAGATTGTTCGCATAGCTAAGTCAATGGCTTCACTACCTCCGACAGTAACTAGAATTTCTGTTTCCGGATTGTATTTTTGATTGTAGTGTTCTTCATGAAATTTTGCGATTTCTTTTCGTAATTCAATTAAACCACGATTGGCAGTATAGTGAGTTTTACCATTCTGTAAAGAATTAATCGCATAATCACTAATGTGCCATGGTGTATCAAAATCGGGTTCACCTACACCCAAAGAAATGACTCCTTTCATAGTGTTGGCTAAGTCGAAGAATTTTCGAATCCCACTTGGTTTCATTGAAACTACTTTTTGCGAAATAGGTTTCATTAAGGAGTCACCACCAATCTGGATTCTTCGTTGATGCTTCTTTCGTCCATAACAATTCCACGTGTTTTATATTCTTTTAATACAAAAAGAGTCTTAGTAGAAAGGACATTTTCTACACAAGCAATTTTATCAGAAACGAAACGAGCTACCTCGAACATCGTTCTTCCTTGCACTAAGCATAAGAAATCACAATCTCCACTTAATAAATACATTGTGTCGACTTCTGGATATTTTGCGATGGTAAAAGCGGTTTTATCATATCCTTGATTTCGGATAGGTGTACATTTTACTTCAATATAGGCTAAAACTTTTTGATCGCGTAATGCTTTATTGTAGTTAATTACAGTGTGATATCCACAAATAATTTTATCATTTTCTAATTCACGTACTGCATTTCTAACTGTTTCAACATCTTCATTTAGAATGTCTGCTAAATCTTGTGAAGTTAAACGAGCATCGTTTTCTAATAAATCTAAGATTTGATTTTGATTCATAAAAAAACCTCCATATCACTTATAATAACATAATTTTTATTGATTTTTGAAATAATAAAGAAAAAAGACTATTATATATATGGAAGAGGGATGTTTATGAGTAATTATCGATTTATTACTATTGATGAAATTCATACTATAGATGAAGAAGTGTTTTCTTTATTAGATGGTCTTAAACATAAAAGATTTTGTAAAGCAGAAATTTTAGACGATGCGGTAGTTTGTGGGCAAATTGTTATTCCATCAAAGCACGATGATGAAGATGACGTTAAAAATAATAAGATCTTTGGGTTCTGCACAAGTAATAATGGTCTGTATTTAATTAATACACCAGAAGAATTAAAATTACGGTTTAGTACGATGCGTCTTAATGAAAATGAAGATAAGTTTGGTGTATTAACACTTTGTACAATTATTTCTCAGTTAATTAAAGGTGATTATTATTTTTTACAATCCGAGGAAGAAGATTTAAAAGAAATTGAAGATGTAATTTATAGTGAATCGGACGAGAACGATGATGTTCGTTTGTTTGAAAAGCGAAGAAAGATTTCTGTATTCACGCGATATTATGCACAGTTATTGACTGCCTTAGAAGATATTTTAGAATTCTGTCAAGATGTGAAGATGGAAGAGGAAGAGGATGCGATTGGGCGTTTATATAGAAAAGTAGAACGTTTAGAAGCACAATCATCGTTTGTTGAAGATTATGCCAAACAATTGTTGGATCTTCACGATTCACGTGTTGCTAATAAACAAAATGATATAATGCAGTTTTTAACCATTGTCACATCGATTATTTCACCATTAACATTAATAACAGGGTGGTATGGGATGAACTTTGTGAACATGCCAGAATTGAGAACGGATAAAGGTTATTTTGTCGTAATTGGGATTTGTGTATTGATTGTGGTTACAGAAATTACATATATGAAAAGACATAAATGGTTCCATTAATTATTGAATTTTTTGCATTTTAAAATTGTGAAAATATTGGCAAATCCATCTTATACTTTTTTCATTTATTGACAAAACGTATAGAAATACCTATAATATCTATAGAAAATTTAAAGGAGGATTTACTGAATATGACAGTAAAAGTTGCAATCAATGGATTCGGACGTATCGGACGTTTAGCATTCCGTCAAATGTTCGACGCTGAAGGGTATGAAGTAGTTGCTATCAACGACTTAACTAGCCCAAAAATGTTAGCTCACTTATTAAAGTACGATTCAAGCCAAGGTACTTATAAATTAGCTGACAAAGTTGAAGCTGGAGAAAGCTCAATCACTGTAGATGGAAAAGAAATCACTATCTACGCTAAAGCTAATGCTGCTGAATTACCATGGGGTGAATTAGGAGTTGACGTAGTATTAGAATGTACAGGATTCTATACTTCAAAAGCTAAAGCATCTGCTCACATCGAA
This sequence comes from Bacillota bacterium, assembly GCA_030526175.1. Taxonomy (GTDB): domain Bacteria; phylum Bacillota_I; class Bacilli_A; order Erysipelotrichales; family Erysipelotrichaceae; genus Floccifex. The sequence continues at coordinate 13,395 of JAUNDJ010000042.1, read as the reverse complement.
GCTGGTGCTCGTAAAGTAGTTATCTCTGCTCCAGCAGGAAACGACTTACCAACAATCGTTTACAACGTAAACCACGAAACTTTAAAACCAGAAGACACAGTAATCTCTGCTGCTTCTTGTACAACTAACTGTTTAGCTCCAATGGCTAACGCATTAAACAAATTAGCACCAATCCAATCAGGTATCATGACAACTGTTCACGCTTACACAGGTGACCAAATGACATTAGACGGACCTCAACGTAAAGGTGACTTACGTCGTTCACGTGCTGCTGCAGTTAACATCGTTCCTAACTCAACAGGTGCTGCAAAAGCTATCGGATTAGTAATCCCTGAATTAAACGGAAAATTAATCGGTTCTGCTCAACGTGTTCCAACTCCTACTGGATCAACAACTATCTTAGTTGCTGTAGTTAAAGGAAAAGTTACAGTTGACGAAATCAACGCTGCTATGAAAGCTGCTGCTACTGAATCATTCGGATACACTGAAGAAGAATTAGTATCTTCTGACGTAATCGGAATGCGTTACGGATCATTATTCGATGCTACTCAAACAATGGCACACGAAATGGAAGATGGAAACACTCACGTACAAGTAGTTTCTTGGTATGACAACGAAAACTCATACACTAGCCAAATGGTTCGTACAATCAAATACTTCTCAGAATTAGCTTAATTCTTAGTTATTTGAAGAGTTTAAGACATCCTTTATGGGTGTCTTTTTTTATGTTTTCTTGAAAGTGTTTAAACGGCTTTGACATCTGTTTATATAATATAAACTTTTTTGTTGTCTCCTTTTTAAATATTTGTTACAATCTTCTTTGTGGTAAAAAATGAAAGGAAATATTATGAAGCAAATTTTTGAAAAATGGAACAATATCAATTTAATCGTTCGTATTTTATGCGGGATGGTTATTGGTACTTTATTAGGACTTTTTGCACCACAATTAACAGGGATTTCCTTATTAGGAACTTTGTTTGTTGGGGCATTAAAAGCCATTGCACCAGTTTTAGTAGCGGTGTTAATTGTTAGTTCGTTAGCTAACGCAAAAGAAGGACAAAAATCAAATATGTCTACCGTTGTTGTCCTTTATATGTTAAGTACGGTCATTGGAGCAATTGTGGCTGTAGTAGGAAGTTTTTTATTCCCTATCACACTTACTTTAAAAGATGCTGCAACAGGATCTAGTCCAACAGGGTTAATTGAAGTAGTTAAAAACTTATTGAACAATTTAGTTTCAAACCCTATTAATTCAATTGCGAATGGTAACTATTTAGGAATTCTATTCTGGGCAGTTTTAATTGGTTTTGCGATGAAAAAAGCAGCACCTAGTACGAAACAAATGTTAAGCGACTTATCGGAAGCTGTATCTTCTACAGTACGTTGGGTAATTAGTATGGCACCAATTGGAATTTGTGGTTTAATTTTCGATGCAGTTTCTACAAGTGGTGCGGAAATTTTTACAGAATATGGAAAATTAGTTGCTCTATTAGTTGGATGTATGTTATTCCAAGAATTTGTCACAAATGGTATTATTGTTAGTACTTGTTTAAAAACCAATCCATATCCATTAATTCACCGTTGTGCAAAAGAAAGTGGAATTACAGCTTTCTTTACTCGTAGTTCTGCGGCGAATATTCCAGTTAATATGGAATTATGTAAAAATTTAGGATTGGATAAGGACAATTATTCTGTATCTATTCCTCTTGGATCGGCAATTAATATGGATGGAGCAGCCATTACTATTACGATCATGACTTTAGCAGCAGCCAATACATTAGGAATTCAAGTAAGCATTCCTACGGCAATCATCTTAAGTATTCTTTCAGCGATTTCTGCATGTGGGGCTTCTGGTATTGCAGGTGGATCGTTATTATTGATTCCAGTAGCTTGTTCTTTATTTGGTATTCCAAATGATGTAGCTATGCAAGTAGTAGGTGTTGGATTCATTATTGGTGTAATTCAAGACTCTTGTGAAACAGCTCTAAACTCTTCTTCTGACGTATTGTTAACGGCTACTGCCGAATTTATGCAATGGAAAAAAGAAGGAAGAAAATTACCTTTCGAAAAATAATACTTTTACCTCCCGAGATAGGGAGGTTTTTTTCATATTAAAAGAGAAGTTCGATTGGAACTTCTCTTTGTTAGTAATTGTTTGAATTGATATATGTGTTATATGTTTCTCGAGCAATGGACTGGTATTTTCGTGAAATCGGGATATCTATACCCTTTATAGTAAACGCATCGCGTTTGATTTGTTCAACAAAATATAAACTTACAATAAAGCTTTGATGACATCTTAGAAACAAACTCTTTGGAAGGTTGACCATTGTATCGCTTAATTTTGCGTAACTTTCAATTGTAGTTCCATCTTCTAAATGAATAATAATTTCTCTATTAAAGCTTTCAATATAAGTGATATATCGACAATAGATTCGCTTATAGCTGCCTCCTTTTTCTTTCACCATCCAGCTAGCTCTTCTTTCAGCAATACTTTTTTGAGAATAGAAATGAATAATCTCGTGTAATTGTGAAGATTGGAATGGATATAAAAGATATCCAGTCGCAAAAACGGAAAAAGCTTGTGCGTAATACTCTTTTGAGGTTGTTATAAAGGTAATCATAATTCGATGATTTTTTTCACGAATTTTTTGGGCTAATTCGATTCCATCGCCTTCTTTATGAATCGTTGTATTTAATAATAGAATGTCAAACGATGAGTATGTGTCATCTAAGTTTTCTAAAAAATCATATTGGTTGGAAAAAGAGCGGATTTGCATATGCATATTTAATTCTTTAAGAGAAGAATTTATAGTTGCTCTTATTTCCTCTGACTTCTCAATAATCGCTGTTCTTAACATAAAATCCTCCTCAATTCTATAGTATTTATAATTGGTTATACGTAATAATAAATTATGAACAATCGTATCCAATCCTACTATTATTATACTTTATTTTACACGAATTTTGAAAAAATCTGTGATTTATTTAAATTTTTCCTTTTAAAACTAGAAAAACGATATACAATAATAATGGTGACGAATTAGGAAAGTGAGGAACTTTAGATGGTTAAATTATCTATAATCGGAACTGGAACATGGGGAATCGCCCTAGCAAATATGTTATGCTCAACTGGGCACGATGTAATGGCTTGGTCGGCTCTTCCAGATGAAATCGATTATATTCAAAAATATAGAAAGCACCCAAAATTAGGGGACACACACATTGATGAACGTATTTCTCTTACAAAAGATTTAAAAGAAGCAATTGAAGGAAGAGAAATTGTTGTTTTCGCTGTTCCATCTAACTTTGTTAGATCAACAGCAGCGAGAGTGGCTGAATTTATTCAACCAGATCAAATTATTGTGGATGTTGCGAAAGGTATTGAACCACATACTTTATTAACAATGTCTGAAATTATTGAAGATGAAATTAATAAAGTTAAACCTTTTGATTATGGACAAATTGTTGCATTATCTGGACCTACACATGCAGAAGAAGTATCTGTTGGAAAACCTTCGACAATTGTTTCTGCTTGTACAAATGAAAAGAACGCAAAAATTGTACAAGAAGCATTTATGGCGCCTTATATGCGTGTTTATACAAATAGCGATGTAAAAGGTGTTGAATTAAGTGCAGCCTTAAAAAATATTATCGCATTAGGAGCGGGAATCGCTCATGGTTTAGGATTTGGTGACAATGCCACTGCTGCATTGATTACTCGTGGTGTTGCAGAAGTTAGTAAATTAGGAATTTCTATGGGATGTTCTACTCACACATTCTATGGTCTTGCTGGAATGGGAGATATGATTGTAACTTGTACAAGTCAACACTCTCGTAACAATCGTTGTGGAACATATATCGGACAAGGATATTCGGTTAAAGAAGCGATTGAAAAAGTTGGAATGGTTGTTGAAGGTATCAATGCTTTAGATGCAGCCTATGAATTAAGTGTAAAATATAATGTAGAATTACCAATTATTCGTTCAGTATACGATGTTGTAAAATTTGGTTTGGATCCAAAAGCTGCGGTTCAAAAAATTTATGCTCGTGAAAGTAAAGAAGAATTACCATTCTCGATTTTAGAAGCAATGCACGAAAATTTAAATGAACACAACAAGGCTCCTCAAAAAATTAGACGTGTGATTACTTATGGAACATTTGATATGTTACATTATGGACACATCAATTTATTAAGACGTGCGAAAGCTATGGGAGATTACTTAGTAGTGGCTCTTTCTACCGATGAATTTGCGACTTTACAAAAAGGAAAACCATGTTATTTCAATTATGAAGAACGAAAAATGTTACTAGAATCTATGCGTTATGTAGATTTGGTCATCCCTGAAGAAAATTGGGAACAAAAAGTAAAAGACTGCCAATTATATCAAATTGATACATTGGTCATGGGAGATGATTGGAAAGGTAAATTTGATGATTTAAAAGAAGAAGGAATCAATGTAATTTATTTGCCTAGAACTCCAGAAATTTCCTCTTCTCAAATCAAAGAAGATTTACACAATTAACAGAAGCTTTGTCTTCTGTTTTTTTTATTTTGTTTTCTTTTTATGTATTTATGTTACAATACTGTTATGGTAAAGGAAAATGTAACACTATCTATTGTTTCATATAACAATTTTGAAGATGTAAAAAAAGCGGTGGAATCCATTGAAAAATTTACGGATCCTAGCTTAAAAAAGAAGATTTATATCATCGATAATGCGGATGAGCAAGCGTTATATCAAACATTAGAATACGAAGATGTTGAATATATTCATACTGGAAAAAATATTGGGTTTGGTTCTGGGCATAATTTAGTGCTTCCTAAGCTAAAATCGCAAATTCATATTATTGTAAATCCAGATATCATTTTTGTTGAAGATTCTTTATCAAAGCTTTTTGCGTTTATGCAAGATAAAAGCATTGGTATGTGCATACCAAAATTAGTCGATAATCAAGGGAATTCTTTAGATGTATATCGAAGAGAAGTAACAATCTTAGATATGTTTATTCGTATGTTCCTAAGAGGCTTTTTTAAAAAACGACAAGCATACCATTCTTTAGATGATAAAGATTACTCGACTGTTTTTGAAGTTCCTTTTGCGCAAGGTAGTTTTTTAGTTGTGCAAACGGAATTGTTGAAACAATTAGGTGGCTTTGATGAAAGATATTTTATGTATATGGAAGATGCCGATTTATGTAAACGTGTGAATCAGGTTTCTAAATTAGTCTATTATCCAGAAACTCTCATTATTCATAAATGGGAAAAAGGATCTCATAAGAAAATACATTTATTTGGTATCCATGTACGTTCTATGCTCGCTTATTTCAATAAATGGGGATGGAAGTGGATGTAAAGGAGTGTAATATGATTTCTGTAGCCATGACAACGTATAATGGAGAAAATTATATTTTAGAACAACTCCAAAGTATTCTTTCACAAGAACAGTCTGTAGATGAAATCGTGATTTGTGACGATGGTTCGAGTGATAACACTTGTCAAATGATTGAAGACTATATTTCATCCAACCGTTTGTCTCATGTTCATTTAGTAAAAAATAAGACAAATTTAGGATACAAACGTAACTTTATAAAAGCCATGATGTTATGTCATGGTGATTTTGTGTTTTTAAGTGATCAGGACGACATTTGGTTACCAAATAAGGTGAAAAGAATGATGGAGGCTATGAAAGATGAAAGAGTCAAGGTATTAGCTTCTAGTTTTGAATGTGTGGATGCCCAAGGAAGTGCTCTTAGAGAACGAAGAGAAAATCGTTTAAATAATGACGGTCTATATAAAGTACGTATTGTGCAAGAAGGGGAATGCATTTCCATTCCTTTCAAAGAGTTATTACGAGAAAACTATTTTCAAGGGGCGAGTCTTTGTATCCGAAAGGAACTGGTAAAAGAAATATGTCAGTCTTATCAAGACTATATCACACACGACTGGTTTATAAATTTATGGGCAGCTAAATACAATGGTATGTATTTATTAAACGAAGTCTTGTTTCAATATCGCATTCACGAACAAAACAATCTAGGAATTCCTGTTTTGAATCATTCTTTTATCGAGTGGTTCAAACAAGCCAATCGTTTTGAAAAGAGAGCGTTGGCTTTTAAAACGTCGTCTTTGTTCCTTTCGCAAATGGAACAAGAGAACGATTCATTCTATTTGGAGAATCAAATCGAGATGCAAGAGTATCGTCAGTTGTTTGATTCGTGTCTAGAAATCTTGGAAAAGAAACAAATTTTGAAAATGATCAAAATGAATCGAAACAATCTATATATTTATTTTCGAAATAAGAAAACGAGAATCATGGATTTATTGTTTGTGATTACACATAAAGGGAGGAGAACATGAAAAGCTTAAGTGTACTTTATCAAAGTGATAATAATTATGCAGTCTTAACAGGTATTTCCATCCTTTCCTTGTTTGAAAACAATCAACATTTGGAACGTATTACGGTTTATTATTTAGATGATAATATTCATCCAGATAATAAAGAAAAAATATTGTCTATTGGAAAGAAGTATAATCGCGATATTATTTTTATAGAAACGCACTCAATTCTGCAAAAACTCAAAGATTTGAATGTAGTGCCTTATAAAGGAACGTATACAACGTATTTCAAGTTATTTGCGATTAATGATATTCAAAATGAGGAAGATCGTATTCTTCAACTAGATGGGGATACTATTATCAACGAACCTTTGGATGAATTGATCACATATGACTTAGAAGGTTCAGTTTGTGCAGCTACGTACGATTGTATTTTAAACGATTATAAAAGTTTAATTGACATACCGCTACAAGATAAATATTACAATTGTGGGGTCTTACTGATTAATAAAAAAATGTGGAAGGATTATGGTTGTGAAGAGAAGATACTAGATCATATTCTGCACAAGAGAAATCGTTATCAGATTGTGGATCAAGATCTAATCAATGTTTTATTTCGTGATAAGATAAAATATTTACATTGTAAATATAATTTAAATAGTGGATTTTATATTTATGGTGTTGAACAGTCTTATAAAATGTATGACTTAACCGATCGTTTTTTTAGTACCCAAGAACAAGTTTACGAAGCGATAAATAAGCCATATATCAATCATTGTATGGGTTCTTTTACCGGAAGACCTTGGCATAAAGAAAACATTCATCCACAAAGTGATTTGTATGATACATACTATAAAATTTCCCCATGGAATGATTTGGAAAAAATGCCATGTACCTTGTCTCTAACACATAAAATTCAGCGATTTATGTATCTTTATTTTCCTAAATCACTATTTTGTTTCATATATAAGATTATGAAATTACGGAACTATAAAAAAATAAATACGGAAATACAAAAATTGTAACTATATTTTTGATTTTGTTTCTTATATAATATTTTTTGTGATTGATGGAGGTCTAAGATGAGAAATAAAGAAGGATTAGCCATGAAATTATTGAAACTAGTATTAACTTTAGCGCTAACTGCTTTAACAGGAATTCTAGTTTATCAAATATATCATTTAGATATTTTACCAACAAATTTATTAATACCTATTATGATGTTGATTATTTTATTTGTGGTTGTATTGTTGTATATTTTATTGTTAAGCGCAAAAAGAACGTTTTCAAAAATTGTTTCTATGATTATCGTTGCGGTTGTCACAATTACTTTTGGGGTTGGAAACCTTTATTTAATGTATACGTACCAAACGTTGACGAATGTTTCAGGCCAAACAGGAGGAAATGTTAGAAATACTATTGCGGTTATGACTTTAGCGGGGGCTTCTTATAATGAGCTTTCGGATTTAGAAGGTAAAACAGTTGGAAATTTACATATTTTAGATGAAAAAGGGACAAAAGGAATGAAAAAGGACATTTCTAGAAATAAAGTCAATGTCGAATATGTCACTTTTGATTCGGTTCAAGCGGAAGTGGAAGCTTTGTATAAAGGCGAAGTAGAAGCTATTATTTTGAATAAAGTATATATTAACTCAATCACAGAAATTGAAGGATATGAAGATTTTAATACTGCGACTAAGCAAGTTCATACTTATTCGTATTATTCAAAAGAAGCCAATGAACCATTGGTTGTATCGGATGTTACGACAAATCCATTCACAATTTTAATTAGTGGTCATGATAGTTATGGAAAGATTACTGATATGTCTAGATCGGATGTAAACCTATTAGTAACAATAAATCCTGTTACTTCTACGGTATTAATGACAAGCATCCCTAGAGATTATTATGTGCCAATGGTTTGTAGTGATATGGCATGTCCTGCAGGTGCGTATGACAAATTAACACATACGGGTATGTATGGAATGGATACAACGATTGAAACGATTGAATCCTTCTTAGGTATTGAAATCAACTATACTTTTAGTGTGAATTTTACAAGTGCAATTGATGTGGTAGACGCACTAGGAGGAATTGATGTTTATATTGAAGAAGGTTTTGAAGTAGAACGTTTCTTTACCGATGGATCGGATGGTGTTAAGGCTGGATGGAACCACTTGGATGGTAAACGCGCACTTGCCTTCTGTAGAGAAAGAAAGTCGTATCTAGATGGAGATTTCCAACGTGCACGTAATCAGCAACAAGCTTTAACGGCAATTATTAAAAAAGCCATTTCAACAAACGCATTGGTAAATTACCCAGAATTGTTAGAAATCATGAAAGGTGCTTTCTCAACAAATATGTCGATGGAAGAAATTACTTCCTTATTAAAGTTTGAACTTCAAAATCTTCCCGAATGGAAATTTGAAACGTATGTATTAATGGGAGAACCGGATATTCGTGCTTGTGCGAGCATGGGAGATTTAGGCGCTTCTGTTATTGTTCCAGACGAATATAGTATTGGAATTGGACACGACAAGATTCAAGCCGTTATTGATGGATTCTCTTCCGAAACAGTTGTAGATGAATCGGGTGTTGAACCAGCGGGATCGAATCCAGATTACGATTACGATGCTGCCGTTATTGAAGAACTTCTTGCGCAAGGATATTCGTATGAAGAAATTGAACTATATTTCCAAGGTCTTTTAGAAACGGGTAGTGGAGAAGAAATTACGGAAGAAGATATTCAAGATTAAGAAAATCAATAAGAAGAAACAACCTTACAAGGGGTTGTTTTTTTTTGTTTGTGAGATACAATGTATTTTGTGACAAAATAGGAGACCGATTATGAAAAATGGAATACTATGGGAAATTGAAAATATTCAAATAAAAAAACTAAAGAATGAAATGTATCTTCATTTGGAAGGATGGGCATTTTCAAAAAATAAAAAAGAATTATCCTATGCTCTGTTGATTAATGATAAAAATTTATCCATTGAGTTACTTACTACAGAGTATAAGAATATTCAAAAAATTTATGAGCCATATTTAGATACTGGAAATATTGGTTTTTCCATCCATGTTCCATTACAAGAAGAAGTGCAATCATTATGTTTTATGATTTCTTCTGAAGAAGAGGTGGTTTCTTATGTGCTATCCAAGGAACAAATCCAAGATATTATTTCTTTTGGAGAAATTGAATATAGTATAGAAGAATTTAAATACGATCTGGCTAAAGGGGAATACCATCTTACAGGATTCGCAAGAGAAATTACTGGAGCCTCTCTTCAGTTTATGATTATGAATCAAGACAACCAGGAAGTATGTTTTGAAAAAAGTTTTTCGACAGAAAATAATGGTTTTAAATTCTCCTTTTCTTCAGCAGAGAATCAAGAATATACATTAATAATCCAATCGATTCATGATCAAAAAAGAATTCCTTTAATTTCAGAAACGAAAGCTTCGAAAATTCCTACATCGAAACTAGCGTATACATTGAAAAAGGGAATGCGATATTTAAGAAGAAATGGAATCGTTCGTACTGCCAAGCGTGTTTTTTTAAGAAAAAAAGAAGTCTTTCGATATAACGAATGGTTAAAGAATCAAGAGCCAAACGAAAAAGAATATGCTTCTCAAGCACAAATGCTCTTTCCTTATTCTCCTAAAATTAGTGTCATTGTAGCGACTTTTAACACAAAAGAATCGTATTTAAAAGAAATGATAGATTCCTTAGTCGAACAATCGTATTCCAATTGGGAATTGTGTATTGCCGATGGAAGTACGACAAACGATGTAGAGTGTTATGTGAAGGAACATTATGGAAACGAAGAAAGAATTGTATTCAAAAAGTTAGAAAAAAACTATGGGATTTCTGGGAATATGAATGCAGCTTTAGAAATGGTTACTGGAGAGTATGTGGGATTGTTTGATCACGATGATTTGTTGACAAAAAATTGTTTGTTTGAAATTGTTAGCTCTTTACAAGAAAAAAGACACGATGTAATTTATACGGACGAAGATAAGTTGGATGATGAAAGTCATTTATTTGTCGAACCACATTTTAAACCGGACTTTAGTATCGATCAGTTGTGTTCGCATAACTATATTACACACTTTTTTGTAGTACATATGAACTTAGTAAAAAAAGTAGGGGGACTTCGTGAAGAATACGACGGGTCACAAGATCATGACTTTATTTTGCGTTGTTGTGAAGAAGCAAATAGTGTTCATCACATTCCTAAGATTTTGTATCATTGGCGTATGCACTTAGCTTCCACAGCGATGAATCCAGAAAGTAAAATGTACTGTTATACTTCTGGAAAAAAAGCGGTCCAAGCGCATTACGATCGTCAATGTATTAGCGCTACTTCGCAAATGATGCCGTATCCATTGTATGGAATGTATCGTTCTTATTATCAAAATCCAGGGAATCCTTTGGTCTCTGTAATCATATCGAATATAAAAACGAAAAAGGATGTTGAACAATGTCTTTCTTCTTTACAAAAGAAGAATACGTATGCGAATTTGGAAATACTACTTTGTAGTGAAAAGAAGCTGAATGTGAAACAAGATATACCAATTCACTATATTTCTTCAAAAAATGAAGCCATCTCTTGTGCGCAAGGAGATTACTTATTATTTATAGATAGCCAACTAAGCGTATTAGAACCTCATGCGATTGAGGAAATGCTTGGAATAGCGATGCGTACGGATACAGGTTGTGTTGGTGCAAAAATCTTAAATAAGAAAGGAAATATCGAACATTGTGGTATCGTGTTTGATTCCAAAGGGATGATTTCCTATGCTTTTTCTGGCTTAAAAGAAGATGCGTTTGGGTATATGGGAAAACCATTAATTACATGTAACTATTCATTGATTTCTTCGGCGTGTTTCATGATGAAAAAAAGAGATTTAGAAGCTGTTGGTGGATTTGAAGAATCGTATGACGAGCTTTGTTCCCAAATGGATTTATGCTTGAAACTTCGTAGCGCAGATAAAGTGAATGTTGTGAATGTTTTCTCAGTATGGCAAGCGGAAAAATCTATTGGAAAGAAAAAAGAAAATTTATTTTCTAACATTCTTTTTAAGAATAAATGGGAAGCTGTTTTCCAAAAAGGAGATCCTTTCCACAATGTGAATTTTAATTATGAAGTTGCACCTTTTATGGTGCCGTATAAGAAGGAGTTTTAAATGAAAAATACATTTAAAATGGGATTAAAAGATGGAATCCCTATTTGTCTTGGCTATTTTTCTGTTTCGTTTGGGGTAGGAATTTTAGCTATAAAAAGTGGTCTATCAGCTTTGATTGCGGTCATTATATCGGCAACGAATGTAACTTCGGCAGGACAAGTTGCTGGAATCGGAGTGATTGCGGTAGGTGGATCGTTTATTGAAATGATTTTAACACAATTATTAATCAATTGTCGTTATTCGTTAATGGCCTTATCTTTATCTCAAAACCTTTCAGAAAAATTTACTTTAGGACATAGAATGTTAGCTGCTTTTGGGATCACAGATGAAATTTTCGGTGTTGCTGCTTCCAAAAAAGAACCTTTAACACCATCCTATATGTATGGAATTATAGGAATTTCGACATTAGGATGGGTATCTGGTACATTTTTAGGTGCTGTTTGTGGTGAAATCTTACCTCCAATTTTAACAGCTTCTTTAGGAATTTTATTATATGGAATGTTTATCGCCATTATCATACCACCAATTCGCCAATCAAAATCAAATCTAATGGTTATTCTTTTAGCGGCATTTATTAGCTGTATGATTTATTATTTTGCGAGTTGGATTTCTGGAGGATTTGCCATTATTATTAGTGCTGTAGTTGCAGCAGGAATAATGGCTTGGACTTCTCCTGTGAAGGAGGAAGAATAATGAGATTGTTTATTTATTTAGTTTTAATGGCAGGTGTTACCTACCTAATCCGTATGATTCCTTTTGCGTTTTTCACAAAAAAGATTGAATCTACTTTTATAAAAAGCTTTTTATATTACGTGCCATATGCGGTATTAAGCGCTATGACTTTTCCGGCTATCTTTTATTCGACAGGGAATGTTCCCTCAGCTGTTATGGGGACGCTAGTGGCATTGGTATTAGCTTACTTAAATTGTTCTTTAACGGTGGTAGCGATGAGTGCAGCTGGTGTTGTTCTTCTTGTTTTATTGATTTTGTAAACCCTTTATTGGGTTTATTTTTTTTGAAAGAAAATGAAAGAAATTTTCATGTAATGATATTTTCAAAATGCTTATGAAAAAGCTTTCATAAATCCTTGACATCGTATGTAAAGGTTGTTAAAGTTTTATCGTAGTGAAAAGAAATGAAATAGAAGTAGGAGATTATTTATGAAAAGAAAACTATTTAGTGCAGCTACGGCATTGTTAATGGGTGTCAGTATGTTAACTGGGTGTGGTTCAAAAGACGCCGCAAACGAAAGTGCAAAAACAGATTCTGAAGCTATCGTAGAAAACGGTAAATTAGTGGTTGGTATTACAGATTTTGCACCAATGGACTATAAAGATGAATCAGGAAATTGGATTGTTTTCGATGCTGAATTAGCTACTGAATTTGCGAAAGAATTAGGTGTTGAAGTTGAATTTATCGAAATTGACTGGGACAACAAAATTCTAGAATTAAACAACAAGTCTGTGGATTGTATCTGGAATGGTATGACATTAACGGACGAAGTAAAAAGTGCGATGGATTGTTCGAACGCATACTGCAACAATGCACAAGTAGTCATTTTAAATAAGGACGTTGCGGATAAATACAAAGATGTTGAATCTTTAAAAGGCTTAACATTTGCGGTTGAAGCAGGTAGTGCTGGTGCTCAACAAGCGCAAGAAAATGGTTTAACTTATACAGAAATTTCTTCTCAAGCAAACGCATTAATGGAAGTTGCGGCTGGAACTAGTGATGCAGCTATTATTGACTCTTTAATGGCAGGTGCTATGGTAGGAGAAGGAACTAGTTATGAAAATTTAACTTACACTGTAAATGTAATTAGTTAATTGGAAGGCTGAGGTTTGTTTTAAACAAAGGCCTTCCTG
>JAUNDJ010000041.1 GCA_030526175.1 Bacillota bacterium | reverse complement strand
AAGAAAGAGCACGATTCTCAAAGAGAAACGTACCCTTTTGTCAACAATCTGAAATAATATTAATCATATTATTTATCGAATTAATCTTTTTTACTAATTCCATGTCTTCTTCAACAAAAACAATATCTTTTTCCTTTAGAATATCTAAGAATTCTTCATTTTGATAAAGAAAATTTCTTAATCCTAAGTCATCTAACATATTAGAAATGTTCTCTTTTTTTACTACTATAATTTTCATTTTCACTCACCTTGACTTACGATATTTATTATACAGAAAACTAATAAAAATAAGAAATAAAAGTATGTTATCTATATTTTTTATCAATGTTATCTAACCACTCATTAATATTTTGTGAAGTTATTGAATTCCTTCTTAATATAGCCGCAATATCGGAAGCCGTTACAATCAAAATAGGATGTCCATCTTCCTTAACTTCTCTATATGCTTGATCATGTACATAACTTGTTGTGATTAATACACCGAATTGCCGATATCGTATTCTTGAAATCAAACGACTCATATGTCGTACACCAACACTGTTATCTTCCCCATAGCACTTTGCTTCTAGAGCACAATCAATTTTTAATGGAGCATTTACTTTTCCACCATTAGAAATCGTATAATAACCAATCGCATCTCTTCCACCATCTCTCCATGGTCTAGTAAGATTAAAGCCTGTATAATTTGGATCCATTTTCATCAACAAATCCATGGCACATGCCTCAAATCCATATGGATTATCTTTATAATGTTCTCTTATAATTTCTAAGCATTTCTTTCCTTCTTTATCGTCTGGCAATTGATCTTTTTTCGAAGGAATTTTTATAATCTTTGGCGCTTGCAAGGCGTCAATTCCATTTCGTCCATATTTAATAAACTTCTTCCAAGCTTTAGGAGCCAATTCTAAACTGTTCTCATGGTCGTAAATTAACGCTTCAATCCATTTTCTAGACACCGGTTCTTCTTTTGTGTCCAATATTGTGAAATACGCTTCATAATTTTGAAATCTTCGATCCCCCATTGTTCTCCAAAAGGCGACTAAATCCCTATCATGCGATAGCTTAGGATTTCCTGGTGCAGCAAGTCCTAAGAATTGAATATCTCTTCCATTTCCTGTCTTTTTAAAAACGAAAAATGGTGGAATATCTTCATATCCAGAACCAGAATTTAGTAAGTTAAAGGTATCTTCCAAAATCTGATTTCCTTTTTTCTTCGTATCCGTTAATGCTCTTCCAGGTGTTCTATTATCCCCATAGTATCGGAAGATACCAGTTTCTTCATCCAAATAATCGGGCCATTCCAATTCTTCCATCGATGTGTATAAAACAACATACGCATATTTCCCAGAACCATCTTCACGAAGCTTTTTTCGAAAACCACCACTATTCTCACACCTTGGAATTAATAAGTGAAATGGTTCGGAAGATATATTAGGAGCGCTACCTCCTTTATATATACAATCCACAAACAAATCTGAATTTTCTAAATCTATAAATGCAACTTCCATATAATGTACCTTTTTTTCTCAAAATTCCTTATACCAGCACTATTCTTATTTGTCCGATCTCGAATAAAAAACAGGCACAAATCTTGTACCTGCTACTTATAAGTTCTTATAATAGTTTTCTAAATCCTCGTTCATTTGATTTATGATTCGCTCCAAGTCTTTCTTTTCTAATTTAGAAAGTAGATTGTGATTAAAGGATATTTTTCCGAGTTCCTTGGAATAATACATAAATCTTTTTCGTTCAAATTTTTCAAAGGGATTCGTTAACATATTGTTTTTCATATACTTTGTATCGTTTAGTTTATTCATATCTAGTGGACAGTTTTGTCGGTCTATGGCTTGATTTGTTTCTAAACGATTCTTATAAAAGTGAATATAATATTGGAGTAGATCATCAATATCTACATCTCCAATCGAATCCATATATTTCATAAACCCTAATAAGAAAATCATCTTATACGAGAATGTATATGTTCGTTCTTCCAAAAAGTCGAAGAAGTCTTTTTTTATTGTTTCATCGTTGTGTTCTGGAATTTCTTTTATGATTTTAATATTCTCTACATTTTCTGGACTAAAAAGATTGATTTTCCGGGTTCCAAAGGGAATGACTACATCGGGTATAATAGATTGATCTTTTATCCATTTTCGTATAGTTCCTGTATTCTTAAACAATTCTCTGGCCAACTGTTCTTCGTTTAAATAATTCCCATATTTTTCTTCAAACGTTTCCACATCGACTTCGACAATTCGTTCGACTCGTTCAACTAATCCGTCTACTTCAATCATTTCTCCTGGTGTATATTGTCTTGTGATATCTCCAAATGGAACATAATATGGATTGTGGAATAGTGAATGCATGGAACATGGTCGTGCCATGGCTCCATATTCATCCACCACATCTATAATAAAGACATTATTCTTCTCTCTTGTTTTGCGTAAGCCTCTTCCGATTTGTTGAAGATATAAGACTTTTGACAAAGTGGGTCTTGCCATAACCAATACTTTTAATTCTGGATAATCCCATCCTTCACTAATCATTTCTCAGGCACATAAGAATCGTATCTTTTTGTTCTTAAAATCGGACATGATTTGTTCCACATTTTTTTCTTTTCTTGTATACGATTTCGCACTTATTCCTCTTTGGTTTAATACTTTTTCCATTTCCTTGGCATGAGCGGTATTTACACAAAAGATCAATCCTTGCATCGAAGAATCGTCAAAATATTCTTTGAGTACATCACCGATTAAATCATTTCGACTCGTAACACGAATGGATTTTTCTAAGTCCGCATTGACATAATCTTTTCCATTAAAACGAACCTTGCTTAAGTCTAAATTCGTTTCTATGCGAAAGACATTGGCTTTGGCAACAATCCCTTTTTCCATAGCTTCTATTAAGGATAAAGAAGTTCGATACGATCCAAAAACATCTTCTAACTTTTTCTTGTCCAATCTTTGATCCGTAGCTGTAATCCCTATTAAAAACTTGGGAATAAAATATTGAATGACTCTTTTTAATACAGGGGCTACGGCATGGTGTGCTTCATCAATAACTATATAATCGTATTGAGAAGGTGCGTATTCTTCAAAATGACGAATTATATAGGAAAAGGTATAAACGGACACATTTGTTTTATAAAGATGGGATTGTAGTCTTTCTTCCCAATCCGATACGATATTTGTATTAGGGGCTAGAATTAAGGCTTTAAAACCATTATGTTCTTTTCCAAATTCTAATAAGTCTTGTTCAATGATTTTTGATTTACCCGAAGCCGTTGGTAAAACAACCAGATATGTGGATAAACCAGCTTTTCGAGACTCTTTAATATCTTGTAAGCTAACTTCTTGATGTTCATACAATTTGAATTGTCTTTGGACTAAGATTCCAGATTCTACAAAAGTAGAGGAATCGCCAAAATACTTCTTAATATCATCTTCAATTCTTGTATCAAAAATACAATCTTCCGAAGAAAAACGATATAGTTTAATTCCCCAATCAGCACAAGCGTTTTGTTTCGAAAGCTGTTTCCGATATCGTTCTATTCCTATTTCTTGAGGATGATGATAATGCACTCCATTTTCTTCGACCGCAATATTTCCATGTGTTGTTTTGATAAAATAGTCTAAGAAAAAAGTATGACCACTATTATCTGTAATTCCATATTCTTTCGATAAATATTTTAGAGAATCCATTCCATATACATTAGTAAAATTCGTTTCAAACTTAATTTCTAAGGCTGAAGCATCCAAGTTCTCTTCTCTAGAAAGATGAGAAAAGGATTCCTTTTGTTCCTCAATCAAATGGATATCTTCAATTAAATATCGATATAGTTTTTTATACTCGTGCATATACTGATTTTGTTTATCCGTAATCAACATATAAGAAAATAACTTTCGATTCGGACATGCACAAATATTTTCATCAAGAATTAGTGCTTCTTCATTACTCACATAAAAATATGAACGACCACCATTATCGTATTCAACAATTTCTTTTAATACGTATTCTTTGTTTCGAAACAACAATATTTCATCCATTACTTAATCCTTCTAATAATCACATTCAACCATTTCTCATCTTGTCTTCCAGGTCGAACATCACTCGTAATCCATTCTTTTTCAACCTTTACACAATTGAATTGACTAAGGAATTGATCAAGCTTTGCTTCATTAAAATCAATGAAATAACGCTCATTCTTCATTCCTTCAAAATCTCCATATTTAAAAGAAGTATAGATAACTCCTCCAACGTGGATTGCACATAACATGCGTACAAATACATTGGTTAATTCATCATATGTACAATGTAGTATGGATGAACAAGCCCAGATTCCATCGTATACCGAATCTTCTCTTAATTCACTAAACAACATATGTTTTACTTCCAATCCAGTATAGGCAGAAGCTAATTTGACCATTTCAATCGATCCATCACAAGCCGTTACATCATAGCCTTGTTCTAAAAAATATTTACTGTCTCTACCAGAACCACAACCAAAATCTAAGATTTTTTCTCCTTCTAAGTACTCTAAAAATAAAGACTGTGTTTGCCCAAATTCCACATTTACCGTGTCTTTATTAAAAGAAGCTGCATTTCTATTATAATAATCCAATGTTTGATTAATCATAAAAATCCTCCAATAACACAATCATTATATAAAAAACACGCTACCACAGGAAAGTGATAACGTGAAATATTCTTATAATAACGCTTTAACTTTATCCAAAATGATCACATCGGCTGGTAACCAATCGACTTGATCAATATCTTCTTTTGTGACCCATTTTGCCGCTTCGTGTTCTTTTAGAATTAGATTTCCTTCCACAATTGTGCACAAGTAACATTTCATGGATAAATGAAAGGTTGGATAATCGTATTCGATTGTATCAATATACTTTTCCACTTTAATTATTGTTTCTAATTCTTCTTGAATTTCTCGTTCCAAAGCTTGTTCCGGTGTTTCATTTTTCTCTACTTTTCCACCCGGAAATTCCCATCCGCCTTTTAAATCTCCATATCCTCTTTGTGTCGCAAAGACCCTATTGTCCTTTTTGATTATGGCAGCTACAACATGTATAGTTTTCATTCGATTCCTTCTTTCTAAACATTTACGATATAGTCATAAATATCTTTTCTAACAGGTGTGTCTAATTGATAAAAGATTTCTACAGCTGTTGTACTCGTATTTGGCATCACAAATTCGTGCGCTTCTCCAGTCGCATTCATCGTTCCTAAATAATAGAATTCTTTGGAAATCTTATCGTCTTTATTTTTTCGAACAAATAGATGCATGGTAACACCTAATTCTTTAGCGTGTAAGGCAGTGTATACATCTTCGGATTGTATTGTTCTTTTTGATTTGGAGATGGCTAACAATTCGTTTGGCGACAACAATCTGTCTTCATACTTTATCGTATCCGAAATCGCTTCGTCTTTATCATAGTTGATAAAAACAGGATACGTTTTTGTTTTTTTATCATACTTATACCCACCAATATTCAATGGGACTTCTCCTTTTTCCCATTCTAATAATCGACACACATCCTCGTATGTGTATTTGGCATATAAGCTAAATGGTGTGTACTTATACGTATTCTTATAATCTTTTTCATTGCGGAAAAGACCATATTCAATAATTTCTTCCACTTGTGCTCTAAATTCTTCGTTTACTAATAAAGCTTTAAATTCTTGTGAAATCTTATTTCCAGTAATAAATACACATTCTTTATACGTATTCTTTCCTGTTCCCGTAGGGAAATTATTTGTCAGAACATTGACTAAATTTGTTCTTAAATTATTTGAATAATTTAAATCACATTCTTCTTTTTCCAACAATTGTTGAAGAATCAATAATTCTTCTTTTCGCTTTCCATTGGCTAGCTTTTTGGAAATAAACTCTAATACTTTTTCTTCTGTCGGAGAAAATCTAACTTTATATTCTTTTTCATATTTTGATAAAAACTTATGATACGAACCTAATGAATTACTATCAAAAATTCGTAGCGGATCGATAGAAGCGTATTTCTCAAAATCCATTAGGGAAGGTATTCTTCCTAATTTGAATCGTAATTGTTGATACGATTCTTTGATGATTCTTACATCACTAAAGTTAGCTTGGTCAATGGATTTAAAAATTTGTTTCTTAGTGACTTCATCAAAATGAATGGTAGAAGCTCCTGGAATAACTTTGGTTCCCTCGCTCACAAATCGTCTTACTGTATCTTTGTTGTAAGAACGATCCCCAGAAAGGGCAATAGGAATTAAGAAGTTGTTCTTATAATTTCCGATAAAGTCTAAGATAACGACGAATTCTTTATCTTCGGCTTTACGAAGGCCACGTCCTAATTGTTGCACAAAAATAATCGCACTTTGTGTAGGACGAAGCATAATGATTTGATTGATTTGAACAATATCAATTCCTTCATTAAAGATATCTACTGTAAAAATATAATCTAAGTTATCCTTTCGGTCATCGTTAACTAATCGATCAATCATTTCTTCTCGTTTTTGTTGGGAATCGTCTCCACTTAAGAAAACAGTACGATATCCTTTTTCATTAAATCGTCTGGATAATTCCATTCCTTCTTCTTTTCGAGAAACAAAGATTAATCCTTTAACTCGATTTCCTGAATATCCATAATATTCAGCTTGTGAAAGAATATAGTCAACTCGTTCTTCACAAACTAGCTTATTAAAATGTTTCAATCCATCCACATCGTCTAAAACTTCCCCATCAATCTCAATGTCTGAGATTCCAAAATAGTGAAATGGACAAAGTAGATCTTCTTCTAAAGCTTGGTTTAAACGAATTTCATAAGCAATGTTGTGATTAAATAAATTATAAATATCAAACCCATCGCTTCGTTCAGGACTCGCACTCATGCCTAACCAAAACTTTGGTTTAAAATAATTCATGATTTTTTGGTACGAACTAGCACCGGCTCTATGCACTTCATCAATAATAATTGTGTCAAAATAATAGGGATCAAACTGATTTAAAGTCTCATCTTTTGACATCATCTGCATTGTGGAAAAAAGATAATCCTGTGCATATTGTTTCGAATTACCAGATAATAATCCATACGAACGATTTTTCCCAAATACTCGTTTATAACTAGCCAAAGCTTGTTTGGCAATCTGTTCTCTATGCACTAAAAATAAGACTCTTTTTTCATTCATATCCTTCATCGCAAAAGCAGAAGCGTATGTTTTACCCGTTCCAGTAGCCGAAATTAATAAGGCTCTATCTTCATTCTTAGAACGAATATCCACCAAATTATTAATGAAAGCTTCTTGCATAGAATTCGGCTTTAATTCTTGTACAAAAACATCATCCGACTGATTCTTCATCAATCTTCTCTGTTCCTTAGCCGCATCATATTTACTCGTATATTCATCAATAAATTCTTCATAAGAAAACGCATAATCACTATAAAAAAGAAGTTCAAATTCATGATTCAAATATTGAATCAATTCTCCCTTTTCCGTAGAAACCAAATACGTATTCCACTCTTTATTACGAGTTAATGCACTTTGTGTAAAATTTGAAGACCCAACAATAATCTTATACACTTCTTCACTACGAAAGATATATCCCTTCGTATGAAAACCATCATGACTCTGATCGGTACGATACATCTTTAATTCAATATTCGAAAACTGAGACAAAAACTCTAACGCTCTAGGTTCACTAAACAATAAATAATCGGTAGTAAGAATTCTTCCTCGAATTCCCTTCTTCTCCAATTCCTTTAACGTTTGTTTCAAAGGCTCAATACCACTCATCGTAATAAAAGCCACACTAATAGAAAAGCTTTTACACTTCTGTAATTCTTCTTCTATTGTCGTTAAAACCTTTATTCCATTACGAGCATCATTCGTTAAAAACTGAGGACGATACTCCAAATACGAATCCTGACCAGAATCAATAAAAGCACTAATAAGAGATTGTTGGATCTTTTGATTAATCGTTTCTTTCATACCATTCATTATACCAGCACTATAAAAAATGAAAAGATCAATCAAATTAGAAATCCTTTATAAAAACAACATCATTGATTCTAAAGTAATGACAAATGGCCCGCATTCGCGGGGAGTACTTTAATGGAGTTTTTTCTGACCCCCCTACGCCGGATTACCCCCGCACACGCGGGGACTACTCTATGGCAATAATCCTTATTTGCTATAGCCTGGGATTACCCCTGCACACGCGGGGACTACTATTAGTACCTCATGAAGAAGAGTCAGAAACAGGGATTACCCCCGCACACGCGGGGACTACTTCATCATTCTCCTTCTGTATAATTTTGAACAGGGATTACCCCCGCACACGCGGGGACTACGTTCTTATTTGCATTGAACAATTGAAATTCATGGGATTACCCCCGCACACGCGGGGACTACTATGGAATATTTAATTTATCGCACATATCCATAGGATTACCCCCGCACACGCGGGGACTACTAAAGAACATATACGTTTGTTCGCCTTGAGTCGGGATTACCCCCGCACACGCGGGGACTACTATATTTATTAATTATTATGCTTCTACAAGCTGGGATTACCCCCGCACACGCGGGGACTACTTCACGAATCTTATCCCGGTGGTGGAATTGTAGGGATTACCCCCGCACACGCGGGGACTACACTAAAAATATCCCTTAAAATAGGCACTTTTGAATCTTCGTACCTTAAATTTCATTTAGTTTGATAAATAGTTTTGCTGCTAATTCTGCATCTGGTAATGCTCTGTGTTGCTGCTTTTCTGATATCCCAAGTTCTTGAACTAAGGTTTCTAATCGATAATTTATTACAGCTAGATTGCTTTTATTTTTCGCATAACTTACTGTATCGATTACCTTGCGTTCTCCAAGTTCTAATTGTAGATCTTTACATGCTTTTTTTATAAATCTCATGTCAAATCCAATGTAGTGTCCTACTAATATGTCTTGCTGAAGAAATTCTAATAATTTCCCTATCGCCTCTTTTAGTTCTATTCCTTCGTTTTTTAGTAATTCATCGGTAATTCCTGTTAACTCTACAATATTCAATGGTATACTTTTTTCAATTTTTATTAGAGTAGTAAAATGTTCTACTTGTTCTCCTTTTTCATTGTATCGTATTGCTGCTAATTCTATTATTTGATCCTCTTCAGATTTCAATCCTGTAGTTTCTATGTCTATCGCAACAAATGATTTTGGAATTCCTATTTTTTGTTCTACTAAATCTTTTGTAACGTCTTGAATAACATTCTTAGTTGATTTTTGTTTTCCACTGCTTCTCTTTTTCCGTGGAGCTTTTTCTACTTTAGGTGGCAATGGTCTTTTCAACAACATGATTCCATCATAATCTGTTGGTTTCCATTCTACATTGTGTACATAGAAAGAAAATCCTTGTTCATTTTTTGCGGAGAATACCATAATAGCTTCTCCACAATCACTGTGTTCACATATTCTTTCCCACAATTGTTCTCTTACTCGAGCATTTATTCGTCCTACATAAACTCCAGTACTAATTTCCATTAGCCACTTACTAATGTCTCCTCTTAAGCGTGGTGAACATTTAGATATTGTCACTACTACCATCTTTTATCTCGTCTTTGGCATAATTTATACCATTCTTTACCAAATCTTTTGTGCCATTCCATAATAAGACTTCATCCATAATACTAGATTCATCATCAATGTTTATGGATAATAAAAAATGAATATCGTTTACCATACGTTCTAGTATGTGATTATTTACTAATTCATCTCGCACTCTACAGCGAATTTCATGACCGATATTTTCTGGATGTTGAGAAGCTATTTCAAACGCAATTGGAATTGTGATTTCTGCTTTATACAAATCAGCAATGTCATATACAAAAGATTTTTCATGTCCTACATGGACAAATCCTAATCCAGCAGAACATCCCAACGCGACAATTACTGCATGTGCTAAACCATATAGACAAGCATTACCTGTGGATAATGCTTGATTCACTTCGTCACTAGCAGAAAAATCTTCTGGATCATAATCCCTGCCATTCCATTCAACTCCCCATTTTTTGGAAGCTTCACGATATATTTTCCGAATTCGAGAACCTTCTCTTCCTCGTAGTTGTTGCATAGTCAAAGAAGATACATCTTCATCTGGAAATCGCATCTGATACATCATACGAGCTACTTTAATATGACTTCTCGTATTACTAACTAATGCCGCTTGCTTCATTAATAGATCCGAAGAATGTGTCATAGGACGACCTGAAGCGTAATATCTAACGCCTGCTTCTCCTACCCAAACAATCGTAATTCCTGCATCAGCTATTAATTCAATAGCTTGATGAGAAATGCTTGTACCTGGTCCTAGCAATAAAACAGCTAAACTGATTACTGGTAAATGAACAATTCCTTCAGTATCTGTAATTAAGATAGAATATTGTTCACTATTAATCTTACAGTGTTCCAAATATAAAAAAGTAATTCTATTTTTAATTTGTGGTAACATCGGAAGATCTGGTTTGGTTAAATAAGACGCTTCAGTCATAAGGAACTATTGTCATCAAGCCCATACCATAGGCTTTTTCACGACCAATACCACATGTTAATAATTCTCTAAAAGAATCCACATCAGTAACGGTTAAAATTCCTTCAAAAGATACCGATATTATTCGAACTTCTCTTTTGTCTTTTTTAATTTTTTTCCAATCAGTTTCAACTACATCAAATTGATTATCCAACAAGGAAAAACCTCTTTTTTCTCCTTGTTTTTTTAACCATTCTTTTTGCGCAGGAACAGTAACTATGGCTTTTACTTTTCCTCGAACATTTGAATCCTGATATGTACATACAGTTGGATTTACTGTTAATCGAAAATGCCATTGTGAACCATTTGAAATCTTGCTTAAAAATGAATCGTAACTTTTAGTTTCCCATTTAGAATCAGCAAAGCCAATTTGTTCAGGAAGATTATCATTATTTGGAGAAGTCGAACTTAATAATAATAAATAATCCTTTCCAGCCAATTGATCCATTCGCCAAAGATTTCTTTGTCTTGATCCTTCAAAACTTCTTTCAACCATTCCATGCATAATTTCAAGATTATACAAAGCTTTCATCGTTTCGTATTTCTTTTTATCAATTTCTACTCGTGAAAGATACATAAAACCTCCTATAACACAGACATTGGATCGTGTTCTTTTACTCCCAATGTCATATTTTGTTCTTTATCAACTCCTCGTATTCCATGTTTACGATGAATTGGACTAAAAGAGATTGGCTTATCTCTCAACGTATACCAAGCTTGTTGTCCATGAGCGGTTTCAAAAATCATTCGCGCATTTGTAGAACCATATTTCTTTTGATACCAATCCGATGCAATCCATCGATAGTTTTTCAAGACCGCTTCCAAACTATCTTGTTCAACACCTAAAACGAATGGTTGTGTAATCGGACAAGACCTTCTTCCTAGAAACAACGGATAAACAGGATGGGTTAATGCTTCTTTCACTTCCTGTAACAAAGAAGCATCATCCGATTCTAATCCGACTAAAAAAACTGCATCACACAAATAATAACGATATGTAACATAAGAATCACCTAACTTAATCGAACCATCTTCTTCATATTGAACAAAACCATTTTTGTCATATTTCGGAGCTCTTGCGATATGAAAGTCTTTTTCTATTCTTCCTTGTTGATCCACACGAATTCCCATTCTAAGTTTTTCGTCCAAAACAACTATTTCTTCACTATCTCTTTTATAACCCATTGCAGCCGCAATCAATCCAATTACTCCTGATTTTGTAGGTTCTTTTCTGGTTCCACGAATATCATATTTAGATTCATCACCCCAAGCCTGCATTGGAGCAGCAAGACGAAGAAGTAACGTACTCATCTAACAACCTCCTATTGCATTTCTGTAAGCAATTCTTCTAATTCACTAAGAACAAGATTGATATTATTTTTTGTTCCTAATTCTTCAAGCCCTGTACCAATAGTCCATGCTTTTTCTGGTTCAGAAACAAAAGATTCATAAATATCTTTTGCATATTTAACTAATTGTTTTTTTGAACCTTGTACATAACCACCATTTTCATCTGGAAGAACAGGACATTCAAATGCAGGTGCCATATTTACCGGTTGATCTTTACGAACTGTAATATATACTGCATTCGGTAATGTACGATTGGCAAAAGTCGTAATTTTACCAGTAGGCATGCTTAATAAAAATGCTTCTACAAAATCACGTACAGCTTTTGGAGTTTCTGCTGCCAAATTATCTTTTAGTTCTGAAACATTTACAGAAGCGTAACGATACAAAGTTGAAGAGTTAAACTCTACTGTACCTAAATGTCCGGCTCCAGCATTTTCTTCGCTTGCACAATCATCCACAGCCGTAAAATAATCAAACTCTGTTTGTACTTTGTGTGTAGAAATACTATGTGCTACCATTGCAGCTGCATCATAATTTAATGAAGGATCTGAAGCAACCATTCTTCCAAAAAGAGCCATATCAATAGATGGATTATTTTTTAGTGCTTCATAGCAAATAAGTTCAATCTCTTTCCTATTTATTTTCTTATCTGACATATTTATTGCAATTTCTGCCAAGGCTTTTGCTTGAGCATGGCTCATAAAAAATAATGCCTCTAATTTTATTTCTTTTTTTATATCACTCTTGTCTTTCTTATTTTTTTCAATTGCGCACTTAAACATAGCATTTGCCAAATCACGTGCTTTTACTTCGGGATTCAGTTCCAAAATATTAGATTCAATCATATCCACTACTTTCATAGTACGATTTGCCAAATCTTTTTCATCGTACATATCACGGAAAGCCAAACGAACAGCTCTTTTCCATGATTGACTAGAAACACGAGAACGTTTTACGCCTCCATATGTACAAGACTTTGGTGTTCCTGTATCATCTCTGTTTACACAACTTGGTGGTACTGTTTGAATTACATGAATATCAACATAAATATTATTATTTTTCATCTTCTATTTCCTCCTTTGATAAACTATAGAAATCTTGACCCCATTTCAGTTTTATTTGATGACGGCTTGTTTCAAATTGATAATAGAAAATATCATTTGCCAACATCGGATAATCTAAAGGGATTTTATTAGCTCTGAGCATTGGTATAAATGTTCGTAAATAATAAGATAGTGTCTCAATATCATCTGCAAGAGCGATTTGGTTGAATCTACGACTAATGCGTTCCCGATTGCCATCCGAACCATCACCTGATTGAACAAGCATGGATGCTGCTTTTCCCAAAGAAATACCTTTTTGATTCATATCCTTAGTACTCATTTCATTTCCTTGTTGATGTAAAGCATATAAAGTTAGTGCGTTATAAATAGCCCATTCTTCTTTAGAAGGTTTGCCATATCTTCCAAGCATCTCTTTTGGTAATTCTTCAAATAATATTCCCCATAGATTTGGGTCTTCTCCTGGAATTAATCCAATTCCATGTCGTAATTTTGCCAATATTGCCTTTTGAGAAGAAATATCCATGTGATGTAATTTTCGAATTCGCTCTACAGTTACACTAAACACCGATTTTTCTTTTTCATTCTTCATTCATTTCATCTCCTTTCACTTTTGGATAAATTTCATAAATTCCCTTTTTAAACCTTAAATAGGCTTGTGGGGCAGAATAGTTAAATTTTTTCTTCTTTACTTCTACCATTCGCCCAATAAAAGCCGCTTCTCCCACTTGGTCAATTAAACTTTCACCAATTCGCAGAAAACAAGCTCTTATTTGTTCTTCTAACTGTAAAGCCAATTTATCTCTTTCTTCTGCTTCCTGATCACTGTCTAATTGTAAAAGCCATTTTCTAAAATAAGGATCTATTTCTTGGTAAACAATAATTCGTGCTTCTTCAATTGCCGAATCATCACCATTTTCATTTTGCCCACCAGCTCTTCGAAGACTTTTGACAAAATTATCTACTTTTTCGATAGAATTCCTAATATGTTTTAACTGTTTCTCAATAGATTTTTGCCAATTCTTTCCTGCTTCCGACAACAAATCTGCATGAAATAAAACGTCATCTGCAAAACTATCTGTGATACTTCCAGATTGACTAGAGTCATGTCTTACACAAACTACACCAAAAGTTAATAAACGTTTTCTAGGAATAACTCTTTCGTCACTTAAATAATCAATCCACTTTACAATTCCTGGACGAACCGAAGATTCGTTTTCTATAGCTAATGCAGAAAAATCTCTCCAAATATGACGATTTCTTTCATGTAAATATGGTCTGAAATACGATTCTTTCGTCTTTTTGTCTTCGATTTTTTTCCACATTGTCATTGGTTCTTTAAATGTATTTTTATCATCAAAAAAATCACCACCTAATAAACCATATCCTGTTACGTATGAATCTGTTCTTTTCAAAAAAATTCTTCTGGATTGAAGCGTATATAAAGCAGCTAAATTATCTGGCATAATAATTGTTTCACGCTCTTTACTACGAACAGTTTCTAGTTCCCATGTAGGAATATCCGCACTCCAAACATCTTCATCTTGCCCAGTCACCATTGGCATATTTAGTAATATGGTCTCAAATAAATTATTCCCAATCGAATAGATTAGTCCTAATTTTCCTAACCATCCAACGGATGAACCTCTTTTTCCTTCACTTTTATCCTTTTGTTTTGCAGCACAATCATCAAATCCATTTAAGAATAATAACCATCTTGCACTTTCTGGATAACCCATTTGTTCTTTGGCAATACCTGAAATATGAGAAAATAATCTTATCTTATTATTACTTTCAGACACTTCACCATTTAATTTATTTACACCATTTTCGGTTCCATTCACTGCTTGTGGAACTTGATAAAACGGTCTTTCTGGATGAAATAACCAAAATCGATCGTGCCACTGTTCGAAATATCTTTGTAATGAAACTTCTGAAAAACATCCTTTCTTCCAAACCTCTTTCCATCGTTCTATACAATCTTCTTTAGTTTGAACAAAAGAATCCTTTCCATCACAATCCATTCTACATATTACGGTATGCATTAAAGCGATTAAACAACGCAATATCGCCATATCTTGTGCAGCCATCTCTCCACCCAAGCTACGATATTCATGTGCATGAACAAGTACTTCATATAAGCTTTCTTCACTAGTTGTACCATCTTGTTTTGTGACTTTTATCCAACGTTCTTCAATAAGGTTATACTCGATTTCTTTCATAATATTATCCACGCCTCCTTTCAACTATCATTCCTTTTTCAGGGGAATAATGAAACAACAATTCATTTATTTCTTTTTCTCCATCTTCATCCAAAATCAGTAATTTTTGTTTTCTTAACCACACAGATTTATTCCATGAATCTGGAATTTGTAGCATCTCCTCTTCCACTGTCTTACTTGCCCATAAAGGAATTCGAATTCTTTCATTTGCGATCAATCTTGACTCTTCTTCATTAGGACAACATTCAACAGAATAGGAATCTGAACATATCCATGGTCTACGTGTTAAACATTCTCCTTTTTGAAACAAAACTAGTAATTCCATAGATTGTTCTCCTGCACGAACTTGCGCTTGTGCATGTGTATCATCTGAAATCACATTGTCGTCTAATAATCGATTAATCGTTTTTAAATTTCCAGGTGGTTTTATTCGATAAGCATCTGCATCCTGTTTTAATTCTGCAATTTTTATACGCTCATCATCTTTCGCCTTCTGATATCTACTTGGTTCTGGTTGCAAACTATATTTTTCGTCATACACCTTCTGCACTATTTCAGAAATATCATCTGGTAATCTTAATTGATCCTTTAAAAAATATTGTGTTCTTAAAAGTAAATATTCACCATATATAGAAACACTATCTTTTTCAAAATTATCTCCGGTTCCAAGAACATAACATTTAGCTTGGTTCAACAGAATAGGACGTTCTGCATTATGGATAGAATGTCTGTGTAAACGGCCCATACGCTGTAACAATAAGTCCATTGGACATAAATCCGTAATCATCAAATCCACATCAAAATCTAATGATTGTTCGATTACTTGTGTTCCAACAAGTATCACATTATCTCTTTCTCTCTTACGAGATTTCTTCCCTAAATGTTCTAATAATTCTTTTTCTTTTTGAATTCGTTCTGGAGCTAGAAAACGAGAATGTAATAAAATTACTTTTTTATCTGGAAATTCCTTTTCCAATCTATTCGCATATTCTTGCGCTCTTTTTACAGTATTCAAGAAGATTCCTGCACATCCACCATCCATTAATTGATTATTCAATAGTTGACATACTTGTTCTATATCCCTAGTATTTGTATCCACTTTTACTTCTAAATGAGTCCCTGAATATTCAAGTTTTTTCTGATGTACATTAGAACCATCGGTCCAAGTTAATAATGGATAACCAATTGATTTTTTCCACGATGCACCTTCCGTATTTTTAGAATTACCTAAATAAGCTTTAATAAAAGATGTTCTTCTTTCATAAGGAAGTGTTGCACTCAATAGAATTACCGGAGTCCGATATTTTCCTAACCACTGTAATGTTCGTTCTAAATATTCGTTCATATATGCATCGTATGCATGACATTCATCAATAATTACGACTTTTCCACACAAACCAAGATGACGAAGCATAAAATGTTTTTGTTTCAACGAGGCTAATAAAACTTGATCAATCGTACCAACTACAAAATCGGCTAATAAAGCTTGTTTACTTCCTCGAAAAAAATCATGAACAATAAGATTGTTTTTCTCATAATCGTCTGTATTACAGCTCACATGTTTTCCATCATCCATCAAACTACGATAATTTTCATTTAAAGAAGCCATGCCATGAGCAAGACGAATACTCAATTTATTCTCTTCCGATTGCTCTTTTCCCCAATCGATTACTCGGGTAAAAATCGCATTCGAAGTTGCTTGCGTTGGTAAAGCAAAAAACATACCCGATACACGTTCTTTAGAAAAAGCTTCTGCCGCTAGAAGTGACGCTTCCGTTTTTCCCACACCCATCGGTGCTTCCAAAATTAAGATGCCCGGATTCTCACTTTTCATAACCGTATTTATCATCTCTTGTTGAATAGCATTTGGTGAAAAACCAAATCTTTTTTCTGATAAACGAATAGGATCTAATATCCTTTCTGGTTGCCAACTCGGAGGTAAATTGATTTTCTCAATTCCCTGTTTAATACGATTCTCCATATCAAACGATAAATCATGATCATATGGTATTAATGGAAAATATTCTTCATTACTGGCAAGCCAGTCCGCCATAATCACAAGCCCCGTCAATAATACGGCTTCTGTATCCACAACATCTTTTAAAACATCTAATGATTTAATATGTAAAAAATCCATTGCCCAAGAATAAAAGGATTCCTGAATATCTATCCAAAACTGTCTTTGATTTTTATATCCCCATAGAAGTAAACTAAATCGGAAATTACGATATACTTCATCAATCCCATCCTCTTCCAAATCATCTTCTATTTCACCAGAGATTTTTTCCCCTTTATCCCAAGGATTTCCATGATGCGCACCAATAATAGAAGCAATCGAAGGAGGACACTCTTTAATTAAAAGAAGACTTTCTCCTGCCACACTATGAGGACAATCTTTATAATCTCGTAATGCAGGATTATTCATTGGTTTGACTAATACCCCATTCTTTACCAACATTTCTTTAAGATCTTCGCTAGAAGAAGATATTTTTGATTGAAATACTAGTGAAGATTTCCCAAAATCATGAAATAGAGAAACAAATAATGCGATTTGTTTCAATTCTTCTCTAGATAATCTTGAAGAAAAAGAATAAAGACCCGATTCCGTTAGCCAGTTATCCAATAAATATTCCATTACATAGTATGTGTCCAAACTATGTATCCATAATGGTAACCACGTACCCTCTTCACTATTACTCTTTGCGACTAAATACTTAAATTGATCCATATTATTCTCCAAATATATATTTACAACCTACTATTATTTGTGACATTATTGATGCCTAAAACTTTTAAAATTTACAAAAATAATATTTTTTTGAATTAATTATTATGTATAAATTTTGATAAATCTATTTTTGTCCCTGAAATACATCATATCACTTTCCAAAACAAAATGTATTAGCAGTCTGCTATGAATATATAAATAAAAAGCCACAACTTTAGTTGTAGCTAATACAAATCTGAGATGAAAAAATACTAACCATACATAATACACATTTATACTGTTATTATTTCTTTTCCTTTTAAGTTATCCACAATACTATCCAACTGTTCTCTTATTTCTATGAAGTCTTTACTAAGATCTAGTGTTCTTACTTGGATTGTATTCCCACTCATTTTATATGTTTGATTGGGTTGTATTTCTTGGTTTGTTTGGGCATATAGAAGCATACCAGATACTTCTATAATATCTCTAAAGCAACATACTTAAATCACTAAATACGCAAAAAATAAAAGAGTGCATTACCAACGATACACTCTTTCTGAAAGAATTTCTTAAGTTTAATTCTTATTCATATAAATCCCCTGTACTATAATGTGGATTATATTCCATTTTTAAAGCTGAAACATTAACTTTATCATCTACAATCCAGTAGTCCATCGTTGCAGTTTGTCCAGGCTTCCAATTTTGCACTTGACTACTACTTCCAGTAGTCTTGATATTCCCATCTTTATCCAAATAATTAACATCAATATAGAAATATTCAAAAGTCACATCTGTAGTATTTTTCATTTCGACTTTATATGTTGAATAACCCCATTCATCCGTTGAACTTTTTACTGTAAATCCTTCACACATCTCTAATACTGTTTTTTTGAATCTTCTATTTTTATCCTCAGATTTTCCGCTTGTTACTAATTCTTGTAACGTTTTTTCATAGGCTTCATCAACTGTTAAACCATAATCTTCTACAATTTGTACTATGGCCATAGTACGATCCCCATAGGCTTTAAGCCAATTCTCACTATAAGCTACATAATTTACTGCATATTGTTTTGCAGCTTCTTTTGCATCTTTTAATGAATCAATATATGCTTGTGCTAATATTCCTAATTTTTCATCATCAAATTTTTTGTCGTAATATTTTTCTACTCGATCCAATTCAACTTGACAATACTCTTCTAACAATACCGACGATTCCTCTTTACCTTTATATTCTTCATTTTTATCCCATCGTTCCATTAATCCTTTTGACATTTCTCGAATAAATGTACCATCTGTTGATAATTGATAATTAACATTTTTTAATAATTCTTTTGAATCTTCATAATCGCCCAATTCTTCTAAAATCGTTTTTGCACCTGAAAAATCTTCTGCTTGAATTAATTCTTGTGCCTTTGCATAATTTCTAGAATTCCCTGTTGCCGCATAATATCCAATTCCAAATACAACAACTATAACCACTGCGATTAAGGCAAACTTCAATTTTGTAGGTTTCTTTTCTGATACTTCTTCTTTTGCTGGTTCTACTTGTTTTTCAACTTCATTTTGTATCTCATTTTGTTTCAATTCTTTTAATATATCATCTTTTGGACATCCACAATTTGGACAAGCATCTGCTTTATCACTAAATTCTTTTCCACATTCTGTACACTTAATTAACGCCATAACTCTTTCCTCCTCACAAATATTTCTTCAAAAATACTACTATAAAATAACAACACAAAACGATTGCAGTCAACTAATATTTCCCTGGAAGATAAGAAAATGTCACAAATAGCATCCATGCTTATATTCTAATTTTTTGATTGTTGCAATTTTTTGTTATTCTTCCTTTACCAATTTGGTTGCAGTACTTTACCAGTTTTGGTTATTATCTGCGACCAAATAAAAAAACGTCTATGGAATATCCATAAACGCTTTCTTTCTTATTTTACTGTAATAATAACACGTTGGTAGTGTTTAAGATTGTGTGCACCATTATCTTGTACTTCCACTACCATGTGGATTGTATCTCCAGATTTTGCATCTTTTGGTACTGTGAATGTCATTTGTGCTTTGTCTGCATTTTTGATTTCGATTGTATTAATCTTTTCGTCTTTTCCTGGTTTTCTTGTGATGTCAAGTTGTAATCCCCAGTCATCTCTTACTTCTTCTTTTGTTTTAATTTCACTGTCTTGGTAAGTATCGGCTTCAAAATAACGCCACCATTTGTATGATAATTCATCACCATCTTTGTCTTCACCAACGGCTGTTAATGTGATTTCTTGTCCGGCTTTGGCTTCAATATCAATTCCTTCTGTCACACTTACACTTGGTGCGTGGTTTACGGCTTTGTCATCGTTTGTAAGAGTCCAGTCTACACGGTTGGCAAAATCATTTTGAATATCATCGAACCAACGAGTTAATGTATAAGAGGCTTCAAATTGTCCTGTTGCAGTATCATAGTCTAATACTGTATTTTTGTGAAGTGGAGAATTGGCATCGAATCTTCCTCCCCATCCTCCATAAGTAGGATCTTCCATGC
The DNA here is from genome assembly GCA_030526175.1 of Bacillota bacterium. Classification (GTDB taxonomy): domain Bacteria; phylum Bacillota_I; class Bacilli_A; order Erysipelotrichales; family Erysipelotrichaceae; genus Floccifex. The sequence continues at coordinate 3,096 of JAUNDJ010000041.1, read as the reverse complement.
TTCTTAGTCCAGTATCGATTAAGTATAAGAACGATGGAGAATCTCCTTCAGAAATGAAGTCGTATTTTTCATAGTTAGGGTTGGCTTTTAAATAATCTTCTGTACCACGAAGTTCGTTATAGTCTTCTCCTTCAATGATTTTTCCATCTCCCATTAGAGCATAGTTTTCCATGAATTGTCCTTTGTTCAATAAGTTTTCTTCATTCCATTTTGCGTGTAATGTTGTATTCAAAGAATCATCGTGGAATTGCCATGCATAGGCAAAGTGCCAGAAGTTAGAACGGTCATTGATTGTTTCAATATTAGGCCAGTTTTTGGCAATATAATCGGCATAACTATCATCTTGATCTAAGATAATATAAAGAACTAATTTATCATTAATTTTCTTTTGAACGCTTTCCCATTTATCTGTTCCCTTATATTCTTCTTCAATAGATTTTAGAGCTCGAGCAGTAGTATTTGTACCACCCCAAGTTTGTACATATAATGTTCTTTCATCATCGTCTAAGAATAAGTCTTTTAAGAATTCAGATCCTTCAGTTACTTCATCCATTTCCCCTTTGTTCGTAATATTTCCAATTTTAGAAACCGAACGGAAATAATCTGCTGTAGGATATGCATCATCGTGTGATTTTAAATTTTCATAAACAGCTTCATAATCATCAATAAATTTTCCTAACCATTCAGTACCAGTCCAACGGAATGGTTCAATTCCTTTTTCTTTATCCCCTGCATAGTGATACATAGAACTTGTTAATACGATACCCGCAATATCCATATCGTTTGAATATAATAATGCACGTAATACAGAGTTCATATCGTCTACTTCACCATCTGTAGTAATGACAGTACGAACTTTTTCTTGTTTTGTTTGAGTAACTACATTTGTAGGAGTCGTTGTTGTATTCGAACAACCAGTGAAAATTAAAGAAGAAGCTAAACAAAGACCAGTTAAAAATTTTAATTTTTTCATATCGTTTAATATTCGTTTAAATAGTTTATTTAAACTTAACCTTTCTAAACCTAATATAAACCTTTTAAACTCTTTTGTAAAGCGTTTTCAAACAAAAAAGAGAATGTTTTTTACGCACTCTCTTGAAGAATCAATTCACAATTCGAATATACGCGGAATTTCTCCGAACCAGGATTCCATATTTCTCGATTTAACAAGGCAAAGGACATCATCGCTCTTTGTTCATGCGATACTGAAATAAAAGAACACTTATATCCATATGTCATATATTCTGGTACCACATCAATTCCGATTAGGAAAATATCTTTTTTAAATACTAAGCCTAATTCATAAATCGCCTTTACAACACCAATAGTTATCATATAGTTCTCACAAATTACCACTTGGATCTTTTCTTTATTATACAATTCTTTAAAACGCTCACAGATTTCATCAATACTACTTCCTAATATGTATTGTTTCGTTTCCAAATTGTGTTTGTAAGAAAAATAATGAAATGCTTCTCTTCTCTGATTAAAATTAAAATTTTGTTGAGAATTAGCCAAATACGAGATATTCGTTTGTCCAATCGATAAATAATGATCAAAACACTTGGATAAAGCTCTTTGAGAATTCGAATTTACATACGAATACGAATCGTCATCAAAATCATTATCATAAACAATCACAGGAACATTTAGTGTTTTAAAACTCTCAAATTCTTCCTTTGACATTTCATTGGCATACAAAATAACACCAGCTACTAAATCATTTTTACACGATTCCACAATATCATCTAAATCTTCAAAATTCACCCAATCCAAAGTAACCGTTAGATTATGTTTCTTCGCTTCCAAACTCAATTCAGAATACGAACTCGAAAACATATCCATTCTTCCCCTAGGATCTTCATCCACTCCATATACGATCACCTTAATAATACGAAGTTGGGAATGTACGACTTCCCCAGTTTCCACACTCTGGATAAAATCCTTAATCTTCTGTCTTGTTTCCTCACTCACACCCGGTTTATTATTCAATGCCAAAGATACTGTCGCCTTAGAAATTCCTAATTCCCTGGCAATATCTGCTGCCTTAATCTTCATAATACATGTACCTCACCATTTAAATTATACTAAACATTTAAACTCTTTTAAACATATTTAAACAACATAATAAAAAAAGGAGTGCCCAAGCACTCGTACATCACATTACTGTAATAAGAAAAAATATCCTTTAAAAGAACAATATTCAAAATGAAATAATATTTTTATATATATTCATTTTTGTATAAATATAATATCACGTTTTTTAATCAAACAATATATTCTTTTCTGTGACTTTTTTATTAAGTCTTCTTTGTATATTTGTTTCTCATTATAAGAAACATAGAATAGAACGGAGTCATTTTCATTAGTGGAACTTTTTAATTCTTCTTTTAGTTCCGTAAATTGTTTCGGGGTTAGAGTACCTTCGAAAACAGAGTTTTGCACATGAAACATATATCTTCTTAATATTTTCATTACTTTTACACAAGCTCTTTCGTGAACATCGTATACACATACTACATACATAGATTCACCATTTCATCACAAAAAAGTCGAGTGTTTCTTTATTGGATTTTATATATTCAGATAATTTATGTACTTCTTTTGAAAGAATCGATTTGTAGCTATAACTTTTTCCTGCATACATGATGGTTGTTTGGAGCATCTGATTAAATTCGTTCACAAAAATCTTCGAACCTTCTTTATTTAAGTAACATCGTCCACCGCTTTTGAATTCAAATCATTCCTCTTTTATTTGTTTCTTACGAATCATTCGAAAAATCAATCGATCCACCAATACAGGTTTGAAAATATCCGCAAGGTCATATTGTAAAGAATCACAGTTTTTACTTAGACTGTGGATAAAACTAATTTGTGGAAACAAGCTGCTTCTGTCCAAAATGGAAAGTAGAATTCCGTATAATAGTGCATATCCATAGCTCATCATCGCATTGACTTCATTTTCTGGAGGATTCTTTGTAAGCGCAAAATAATGATATGTAATCTCTATTAAAAAGGCGCTTTAAAATTAGATGAGGTCTGATAGAAATCTGATTTAAAGTCCATGAGGTTAGGAAACCTCAAACACATTTAAAG
>JAUNDJ010000040.1 GCA_030526175.1 Bacillota bacterium | reverse complement strand
AGGGTTTGGATTAGTGGTGTTTTTCATACTCTAATTGTACTAAAAAAGCAGGTCGACCTGCTTTTTTATTTTGTTTTTTATTTTTGACTGTTATTCAACTGTTACAGCCTCTCTTATTTCTTTTCAAACATATGTACTTTTTCCATAATCCAAGGAACGAAAATCATCACATAGAAAAGCGCTCCAAAGAATTGAATAAATTTACCAAAATCTCGACTAACTAGCGTTTCAAAGAATCCTACGGAAGAATTCATCCAGAAAATCATCGGGATCATCGCAATACAGCCAATAATAAGTCTGCTTTTCATAGACATTTCTTTGTCAAATTGAAAGTTTCTTCTTTCAAAATAGCGACAAATCACATAGCTTGAAATAAATCCAATTCCTTCAAATGAGTCAGCTCTCATTTTTGCAGGATCCACAATCAATTGTCCACTTGGAAGATATTCCAAAGGATAAGATTTAAATGTATAAAAGAGTACAAGCAATACACAAAGAAGTAAACCACCCACTAATACGATTTTATCTCTTTCTGGATTTTCATCCGTCCAATCTTCTATTTTTGTCACAACATACATCATAAATACTGTACTTAAGAAGCCAACGATTACATCTTGTGGTGTATGTACACCTAAAAAATTTCTCGAAAACATGATCAAAAGTACTGAAAGAAACAACAAGCCAGAAAGACATCTAGAATGTTTTTTAATCCAAAGTGAACATCCTCCTAACAGCCCTGTTGCCCAAGTTGAGTGTCCACTAGGAAATGAGTAGCCTGTAGCAGCCACTTTCGCATCTCCATAAGGTTGAATACGTGCATCGCGTATCCATGGTCGATTTACACAGAAACATAATTTTAGAAAACCATTGATTAAGAGACCGCCTCCAAATCCTCCTAAGATTCTTTTTCCTTGTTTACGATCTAATACCCAATAGATTAAACATATTAATAATAGTGGCCAACAACTCACCGCAAATTTGGATGCCCAATCGCAAATGGGTGCTAACCAGGCAAACATACCATCTCTTAAATTTTGTAGAAATAATAAATATTCAATATCCATAACTCTTTCTCCTTTTACTAAGCTTATACTATCTAAATAATATTAAGCTTACCCTTTGTTTTTCTTAACAAAACCTAAAAAAAGAGATATTCGTTTGAATATCCCTTATTATTTTGCTGGATTGACATGAATCATAATATGTTTTATTTTTGGATATGTATACTCTAGTGAATCGTGCACTTGGTGAGCAATCGCATGCGTTTCATATAAGGTTTTGTTTCCATCACAAGCAATCTCCACGTCTACATAAATTTTATTTCCAAATAAACGAGTTTTTAGTACATCAATACCTAATACACCATCTTGTTCTAAAACGAAATCACGGATTTCTTTTTCAAAAGCTTCATCACAAGATTTATCAATCATTTTGTCAATCGCATCAATATAGATATCATAAGCAGCTTTACAAATAAATACCGTAATAATTAAACTTGCTAGAGGTTCCATAACCGGAAATCCATTCATAGCTCCAAAAATACCTATCAACGCACCTATGGAAGATAATGCATCCGAACGATGATGCCAGGCATCGGCCATTAAAGCACCAGAATCAATTTTCTTTGCGTAATGACGTGTGTACCAATACATAGCTTCTTTAGATACAATAGATATAATAGCGGCAATTAAAGCCAACATTCCAGGAATTTCCAAGTTTTCATAATTGTTAGAAAAGATTTTTTCCAATGCCAAATATCCAATCGATAATCCGGTTAATAAAAGAATCGTTGCCAAAATAATGGCTGCAACACATTCTAATCTTTCGTGTCCATAAGGATGGTTCTTATCCGATTCTTTGGATGAAATTCGTACGCCAATAATCACAATAACACTACTGATCACATCACTGCTTGAGTGCACTGCATCCGATATCATGGCAGATGAATTCGCTAGCACACCGGCAAGAAATTTAAAAACGGATAGGACTAGATTGCCAATAATACTGACCATGGAAACTTTGGTCGCAATTTGTTTAAAAGATGTTTGTTCCATAAATACTTCCTTTCCTGAACTGTGTCTATGGCATAATAAAAATCCATAGAACAAGTAGTAGCTACTGTCCCATGGATTTACTTTTAAACATCCACTGCCCTTTTACGGCCCGGCTCACAAGCATCTCAGCTCGGCTTGATCAGTTTGTACTGTAGTTTCGTGCAGTTCAAATCTTTTACTAATTCAACTTTATCAGATAAATTTGATTCTGACAAACCATAACCGTAAGTCACACTTAATATAGTTTGGAAAGACTAATCTAAATCTTCTCCATTTGATTCTGCTACTTTTTTATACCAGTAGAACGAGTCTTTTTTATAGCGATTTAAAGTACCGTTTCCATCGTTATCCATATCTACATAAATCATTCCATATCGTTTTTCCATTTCCCCAGTTCCAGCCGAAACTAAGTCAATACATCCCCATGGTGTATAGGCTATCAAATCCACACCATCTAATTCAATAGCCTTTTTCATTTGTACGATATGATCTCGCATAAAATTAATACGATAGTCATCGTGAATACTTCCATCTTCTTCTAGCACATCTTTAGCACCCAATCCATTTTCAACAATCATAATTGGAAGTTGATAACGATCCCAGATTTTATTCAACTGAATACGTAGTCCGACTGGATCAATTGTCCATCCCCAATCGGAAGCTTTTAAATATGGATTGTCAAGACCTGTCATTTGATTTCCATCGGTTACTTTCTTTCCATCAATTACTGCAGCTGCGGTAAAAGAATGATAATACGAATGCGAATAGAAATCGACAACCCCTTCTTTTAAGATTTCATCATCTCCTGGAAGTTTTTCTAAGACAACACCTTTTCGTTCCAATTCTTTTATCTTATAGCTTGGATAATATCCTCGACATTGTACGTCACCATAGAACCAGCATACTTCTCGTTCTTTATCGATACACGCCATGACATCTTCTGGATTGCACGTATATGGGTAGAATCCTTGTTGAGCAATCATTAAACCAATTTTGAAGTTTGGATTAATCTTGTGACCTGCAATAACCGCTTTGGCACTACCAATAAAAGTATGATAGATACCTTGTTCATACGCTTGTTGATCGCTTTGATTATCATGAACACCAGAGATCATAAAAACTTTGTTCATATTAATTTCATTGATTGTTAGCCAATATGTAACTAAATCTTTATAGTATTCAAAAACTGTGATCGCATACTTTTCATATGCATCTACCACCTTACGATCGGCCCATCCATTTCCTTCGTTGGCAAATTTGATTGGTAAATCAAAATGACAAATGGTTACTAATGGTTCAATCCCTAAAGATTTACATTCTTTAAAGATTTCTTCGTAAAATTTTAATCCTTCCATATTTGGTGTTTCATCATCCCCATTTGGAAAGATGCGTGTCCAGTTAATGGACATACGGAACATATTAAATCCCATTTCGGCAAACAAATGAATATCTTCTTTCCAATGGTGATAAAAATCGGTAGCTTTATGAGAAGGATAATAGATTCCTTCTTTAATTTTCACTTTAGCTCCTTTTGGAACTTCAGAAAAGGCTTCTAATTCTTGTTCTTGTCCATTATAATCAATAATTAATTTTCGTGGAATGCGGTTTAATCCATCTCCCCCAGTGACTACATCGTTTAGAGCGATTCCTTTTCCACCATCGATATAGCCTCCTTCATATTGGTTGGCAGCCGTTGCTCCTCCCCAAAAAAATCCTTTTGGAAAACTCATAATTTACCTCCTAAAAAGAAGCATCCGAAGATGCTCCTAATTCATTATTAATCGATGTCTTCTCCGTTTGATTCGTAAACTTTTTTCATGTAGTAGAATGATTTTTTCTTTGTACGACTTAAGTCACCATTTCCATCATCATCCATATTTACATAAATGAATCCATAACGTTTACGCATTTCTCCTGTTCCTGCAGAAACTAGGTCAATGTGTCCCCATGGAGTGTAACCGAATAGGTCTACACCATCTAATTCAATCGCATCTTTCATCGCTTTGATGTGTGTGCGCATATAATCAATACGATAATCATCGTTGATTGAACCATCTTCTTCTACTGTATCTAATGCTCCCAATCCGTTTTCTACAATGATCATTGGTAATTGATAACGATCCCAGATTTGGTTTAATGTGATACGAAGACCAGTTGGGTCAATTGGCCATCCCCATTCGCTTTCTTTTAAGTATGGGTTCTTTAATCCACGCATTTGGTTACCATCTGTCATGTTTCCAACTTCACGATCTAAAGTTTCTTTACATGCCATTGGGAATGAGTTGTAGTAAGAGAATGAATAGAAGTCTACAACACCTTGTTTAAGAACTTCGTCATCTCCTTCTTCTTTTTTGATTACGATTCCATCGCGTTCTAATTGTTTTACTTTGTATGATGGATAGTATCCACGGCATTGAACGTCACCATAGAACCATTTTAAATCACGTCCACCTTCTAATTCAGCCAATACATCTTCTGGATTACAAGAATATGGATACGATCCCATTTGCGCAATCATAAGACCAATTTTGTTTGTAGGGTCTACTTCGTGACCAATGACTACAGCACGAGCCGAACATACGAATAAGTTCCAACGTGCTTGTTCTGCGTTTTGTTTATTCGAAATGTGATCGTGAACTCCATTCATCATGAAGTTTGTGTTGATGTTGATTTCATTGATTGTTAACCAATAGTGTACCAATCCTTTAAATCTTTCGAAGCAAGTACGAGCGTAACGAGTAAATGCATCCACTGTGTGACGAGATACCATACCGTCGTATTCGTTTGCTAAGTGTAATGGACAGTCAAAGTGATAGATTGTTACCAATGGTTCAATTCCGTATTTTTGACATTCTTTAAATACGTTAATATAGAATTGAATACCTTCTTCGTTTGGTGTTTCATCATCACCATTTGGATAAATACGTGTCCAGTTGATTGATAAACGGAAACATTTCATTCCCATTTCTGCAAATAATGCGATGTCTTCTTTCCAGTGGTGGTAGAAGTCTGTTGCCACGTGTGATGGATAGTAAGTATCTGGATCAACAATTGCTTTTCCTCCAGCAGGAACTTCTCCATGTGAACCAAAAACTTCTTTGCGAGAACCATCTGGCATTTCAATAATAAATTTACGAGGAATTCCGTGAATTCCATCTCCTCCTGTTAAAGTGTCTGCAACAGCTAAACCTTTACCTCCAGAAAGATATCCTCCTTCGTATTGGTTGGCAGCTGTAGCTCCACCCCATAAAAATCCTTTAGGGAAACCCATAATTTTTTCCTCCTATTAATCTCTGCCATTAATTATAAACTGTAAAGTATTTTTATGAAAGTGTTTTCTTTTTCCTGTCTTTTATCTTATGAAAGTATCTACATAACGGAAAAATAAATATTCGCACAACATAGACATTTCCATACGCGATTGAATGGTAGTTTTTCCAACTTGAAAAGATGTGCTAGAAACGTACAGATTATAGTCTGCATTTCGAGATAAAGTATTATTCCCTATATTCGTTACGGAAACGATCAAAGCCCCATTTTCTTTGGCGATATTGCATGCTTTTAAAGGAAGTTTTGTTTCCCCAGAAATTGAGATTGCGATAACTAAATCACCATTGGTTCGATTGCTTGCTGAAATATTCATCAGATTGCTGTCTTCAAAAGAAAAGGCATTAATCCCTATACTTTGAAATAAACTAGCCAATTGATTTGCCACAACTCTTGAGCTTCCAACCGCATAAATATCCAACCGGTTCCTCTGATGTATTTGATGAATGATCTTTTCTATAGTGGTTTCATCAATCAAACGTATGGTTGTTTGAATGTCTTTAAAAAAATCATCAGCGCAAATTCTTGGTAATTCAATGGAATGCGAAGCTTCCATTTTTATCGTAGCTTTAAATTCACTAAACCCATTAAATCCTAATTTCTTACAAAAACGGACTAATGATGCTGGACTTGTAAATAACTCATCTGCCACTTCTTTAATTTTCATGTTCGAAATCTTTTTGGCATTTTTTATACAATAGTCTAAAATTTCCACTTCACTATCGTTCAAATGTTTTGCATGATCACTTATTATCGTATGTATCGTCATATTTTCTCCTGAAATTATTTTCGCTTTTTGAAAAAAAATCAAACTATGAAACGTATTTCTAATGCGCTTCAAAGTGTACCCAATAATATTATAGTCTGTTATTATCATGTCAGGCAAGAATTCTAGATACCTTGTACTACAAAATAAAAAAAACGGAGGAATTATGAAAGCTTTTAAAGTAGTAATTGTTGGTGGTGGTAGCAGTCACACACCAGGAATTATTGATAGTCTTATCGCAAACTTGGATCGTTTTCCATTAAAAAAATTAGTATTGTACGATATTGACCAAGATCGTTTAGATTTAGTAGAAAAATTATGTTCAAGCTTAATCGCAAAGCTTGGGACTGATTGTGAATTCTTTACTACAACAAGTCCTGAAAAAGCATACACAGACATTGACTTTGTTTTTGCTCAAGTGAGACAAGGTGGACTAAAAATGCGTGAACAAGATGAAAAAATTTGTTTACGCCATGGTGTAGTTGGACAAGAAACTTGTGGTCCAGGAGGAATGGCATATGGATTACGTTCCATCCCAGCCGTATTCAAAATCATCGACGATGTTCGTACATATGCTCCAGAAGCATGGATCATCAACTATTCCAACCCAGCCGCTATCGTTGCCGAAGCCACTCGCAGAAAATACAATAACTATAAAATCTTAAACATTTGCGATATGCCAGTAGCAATTCAATTAAGTTTTTCTAAAATGTTAAATTTAGAGAAATACAACGATTTAGAACCAACATACTTTGGATTAAATCACTTTGGTTGGTGGACACACTTATATGACAAAGAAGGAAACGATCGTATGCCTGAATTAAAAGAGAAAATCTTACAATTTGGATTAGCAGCTTCTCACGACAAACATCACAGCGATCCTTCTTGGGCACATACATGGCAAAACTTTAAAGAAATCTTAACAGATTATCCTGATTTCCTTCCAAATACATATTTACAATATTATTTATATTCAAAAGATTGTATGGAAGATATGGATCCTAACTATACTAGAGCAAATATGGTTATGGATGGTCGTGAAAAAGAAATGTACGACCAAGTCAAAAAATTGGATGAAAACGAAAATTTTGAAGTTAACTTAAATTTATTTAATGCGTTTGGGGACTTTATTGTCGATGTAGCCGAATCCATTGCGTTTAATAAAAAAGAAAAACTATTAGTTATTGTAGAAAACAATGGTTCCATTCCACAACTTCCTAACGATGCCATGGTCGAAGTTCCTTGTTACGTTAGAGCATGGGGACCAGAAGCAACAGTTATTGGTCCTATCCCAACTTTCCATTTAGGAATGCTTCAACAACAATTAGCAAGTGAAAAACTTTTAGTAGACGCTTACTTTGAAAACTCTTATCAAAAAGTACTAGAAGCTTTCACTATGAATAAAACAGTTCCTTCTGGAAAGATTGCTCGTGAAATCTTAGATGAAATGATCATTGCCAATAAAGGATATTGGCCAGAATTAAAATAGAATGGAAATAATATTATGAAAAATAAAGGTTCGTTATTTGAAAAGTTCCAGAAACTTGGAAAAGTATTAATGACACCAGTTATGATTCTTCCTATCGTAGGAATTTTAATGGGTGTTGGTTCCGCTTTTACTTCGGCTAACATTGTCCAATCGTTTAGCTTCTTACAAATTGAAGTTGTACAATTGTTTTTTAAGATCTTAAAGGCAATGGGTACAACTGTATTGAACAATTTAGCAATTATTTTCGCTGTTTCCGTAGCAGTAGGATATGCGAAGAAGGAAAAAGGAATTGCTGCATTATCCGCTATGATTGGTTTCTTAACAATGCACAATGTCATGAGTACCATTTTAATCGGATTGGGAAAATTGGATCCTTCTGCGCTTAAAACAGGACAATCCTTAGTATTAGGTATCCCTTCTTTGGATGCAGGGGTATTCGGTGGTATTCTTGTTGGATTATTAGTTGCATATCTTCACAACAAATACTATAAGATCCAATTGCCACCAATTTTCAGTATCTTCTCTGGAACAAAATTCATTCCAGTAATCACTATTATTTCTTCAGCTGTCTTAGGATTGTTTATGTCCTTTGTTTGGCCATTATTCCAAAATGTTCTTTCGTATATGGGACAAATTATCTACAATTCTGGAGCTGCTGGAAGTTTGATTTATGGTGTAAGTGAACGTGCTTTACTACCATTTGGTCTACACCACTTTATCTATTTACCATTCTTCTTCACAAATTTAGGAGGATCGATGGTAATTGATGGTACTTTATACGAAGGTGCTGTTAATATTTATAACGCTATGTTAGCAGCTAAAGATGTTATGTTTGATGTAAATATCACTCGTTTCATCATGAATGGTAAAGTTGTCATGGCTATGTTTGGATTGCCTGGTGCAGCGTTAGCTATGTACCATTGTGCTAAAGCGGATAAGAAAAAAGCAACTAAAACATTATTGATTGCAGCGATTATTCCATGTTTCTTTACTGGAATCACAGAACCAATTGAATTTGCGTTCTTATTTGTTGCCCCTATCTTATTTGTAGTACACGCTGGATTCTCTGGATTGGCTTACCTATTAACATATCTATTTAATGTCAATGTTCCTGGTCCAAGTTCGTTTGGTGGCCCTTTCCTAAGTACGATTTTTAATGGTATCATGCAAGCCGGCAAAGGATCAAACTGGATCTGGATTCCTATCCTAGGTGTATTCTTCTTTGCGATGTATTATTTTACATTCCGTTTCTTAATTCAAAAGTTTGATTTAAAAACACCAGGTCGTGAAGATGAAGATACACAAAATTACGATGATGTAATAAAAACGGACGACATCATTTCTGAAATTATTGCTGGATTGGGTGGACAAGATAATATTCTTAGTGTAGATGCTTGTTTCACTCGACTTCGTGTTAAAGTGAAAGAAAAAGAATTAGTATTAGACGATCGTGGTTGGAAAGCATTAGGTGCTAGTGGCGTAGTTCGTGTCCAAGATGGAGTACAAGTCATTTATGGAGCCAAAGCTGATGTTTATAAATCTCAAATTCGTGAAGTATTAGCTATGGACTAAAAAAATCAGGATTGTAAATTAGCACCGCTTTTTACAATCCTTTTTTTCTTGTTCCAAATAAAAAATTACTTCTTTTAAATTTGATAAGTATTTTTCACATTTCGCTTTATGTGCATCGCTTGCTTCTTTCATGTCCGGAATGCAAATAACACGAATATTACCAGCTAAGCTTGCTTCGATACCAGCTTCACTATCTTCTAATACTAAAGCTTCTTGAGGCAATATATTTAACTTTTGACAAGCTTTAAAAAAAACTTCTGGGTTGGGTTTTCCGTTATTTACTTCGTCTGCGCAAATTGTTGCGTCAAAATAAGACAAAAGCTTTTTCGGTAGAATATATTCTAATTTTGATCGTAAGGAACTTGTCGCAATACATGTGCTATATCCTTGCTTCTTGCAGTATTCCAGCAAATCAAAAAGACCTTCTTTTATAGGTAAATTCTCCCTTAGCGATTCATTTAATAAAGGAGCTAACTGGTTACTCATGGTCCAATAATCAAAATCTTTTCCATACCATTCTTTAAAGATGGATTCACAAGTTTTTTTCGTTTTTCCTAAAAGGTTAAGATACATATCTCGAGTCAATATATATCCTTTTTCTTTCAAAATCTTTTGTAGTAAGTGAAAAGTTACTACTTCACTATCAATCATTAAACCATCCATATCGAATAAGATTCCTTTAATCATAGCATTACTCCTTTATTACAAAGATGTTACTATATTATCAGAATTGTGTAAAAATAAAAAGAACAGATTATAATCTGTTCTCGATTTCAGGATGTTTTTGTAGAAAATCTTGAATTTCAGTGTCTGGTAAATCTTTTGATAGAGAATTGAAATATGACATACTGTTTCTTTTTTCTTCAGGGATATCCGAAAAGAAGTCAATTTTACCATGTAACAGGGAGAAAATTTGAATTACATACCCTTTTCCCATCTTAGAAACTAATGTATCTTTTGTCCATCGAATAGATTCATTTGCTTGTTCTTCTTTAATATCATAATATAAGAACAATTGAATTCCTTTTCTTTTAATAAAGTGAATGTGTTCGTATTGAGATAAAATATCTAGAATTTTCTTGTACCCGACACTAATAATAATTACAATCATAAAGCCCTCCTAAAAACTTCTTTTTCTATTTTATTTGCCTTTTTAAGGTTTCTTGTGGCAAAATCAAGTTATGAAACCTTCAAAAGAAATATTAGAAAAATACAACATACACGATTATTTTACTACTTTAGATATTCCAATGGAACTAAAAACTTATCAAAAAGGTGATTTATTAGTCTCACCTCAATTCCCTTCCGAAAATATGATTATTCTTTTATATGGGACTATCCATATTTATGGAATCCATGAAGATGGTTCGTATTATTCCGTTACTATCCATGAAAAGTGTAAGGTTGTTGGAGACATTGAATTTGTGAATGGTAAACATCCATCGGATTTTGTCGAAGCCGATTCAGAAATATTGGCAATAGAAATCCCCATGCCTTACTGTCGAAATGTATTATCTAACGATGTAAAATTTCTAAATCTCCTGCTTAAATCTCTTGTGAGCAAGATGGAAAAAAACTTTTATCAAGAGAAATATATAAATTTAGAAGATAAGGTACTTCGTTATCTTCAATCCGAATGTGAGAATGGTATATTAACCGATGTTGGCATTGTAGCGAATAAGCTTCATATTTCTCGTCGGCAATTTCAAAGAATTTTAAAGAAATTCTGCGATCAAGGAACAATTGAAAAGCTTCAAAAAGGACGCTATCAACTAAAAAAATGAGGTCTCCCTCATTTTTTATTTATCCATAGCTACGATTTCATCCGCTAATTTTTCAATCGCTTCAATAGTTGTTTCGTTAACTCCAGATTTGATTGTTACACTGTTTTCAAAGAAAGTAATGTTTTTACTCTTTTCAAACATATTAGTCATTACACGTTTTGCGGTAGGTGCCCAAGAGCCATTTTCAATAAATCCTACTGTACGTCCTTGGTAGTTTCTTTCTAATAATTCGTGAATAAATGTTTTCATACATGGGAATACATCCGCATTGTATGTAAGTGTTGCCAATACTAAACGATCGTAACGGAAGGCATCTTCAACGCATTCATGCATATCTTCTCTTGCAAGATCAGCAATTGCCACTTTTGGACAACCTTTTTCTTCCAATTTTTGCGCTAATAATTCTGCGGCTTTTTTCGTATTTCCATATACTGAAGCATAAGCGATAAGTACCCCTTTGTCTTCAGGTTTATAAGATGACCAAATATCATATTTGTTGATATAATATCCTAAATCTTCTTTTAATACTGGTCCGTGTAAAGGACAAATTGTTTGAATATCTAAAGTTGCAGCAACTTTTAATAATTTTTGAACTTGTAATCCATATTTTCCAACAATTCCAAAATAGTAACGACGTGCTTCACAAGCCCAATCTTCTTCTACATCTAATGCACCAAATTTTCCGAATCCATCGGCAGAGAATAATACTTTGTCTGTACTATCATATGTAACCATAACTTCTGGCCAGTGTACCATTGGAGCAAAGACAAATGTTAAGTTGTGTTTTCCTAAAGATAATGTTTCTCCATCTTTAACTACAACTTTGCTTGCTGAAATTGGTCCAAAGAATTGTTCCATCATCACAAACGTTTTCGCATTTCCTACAACAGCTGCTTCTGGATACGCTTCTAAGAATGTTACAATATTTGCAGAGTGATCTGGTTCCATGTGTTGAACAACTAAATAGTCTGGTTTTTTATCTCCTAATACTTCTTTGATATTTTCTAACCATTCTTTTCCAAAGTTTACATCCACTGTATCCATTACTGCGATTTTTTCATCCATGATAACGTATGAGTTATACGCCATCCCATTTGGTACATCGTATTGTCCTTCAAATAAGTCAACTTGGTGATCATTTACACCCACATATTTAATATCTTCTGTAATAAACATGTTCATTCCTCCTAGTAAAATTCATATTGAATATAGTATACACTATTTCTATTTTTCAATACATCATTATGCTCTAGATTCTTTAAAATATTCCATTAAATAGAATAAACCCTTTCTCCAGTTAGCTTCTCCTTGTACAGTAAAGCCTAAATGCTTATACAAGTTCATAGCCGCTTGATTTTGAGAAAAGACATCTAAACGAATAGAAGAGTTTGTACTCTCCATAATATGTTTCATGACCATTTTTGCCAACCCTTTGTGTTGGAAGTCTGGATGTACACAAAGACGATGAATGACAACATAACTCTCATCGTTCCAATTCACCAGTTCGTAAGCTTCATCCATTTCTTTATTCAATGTATAGATACATCCAATACGAGAATCTATTTCTACTACATACAATTGTTCATTTTGTATATCAGCTTCAAAATCTTCTTGTATAGGATATAACGCATCCCATTGTTCTATACCTTGAGATTTCATTTTCTCAATAGCACGTTGTACCAAATCCATAATAGGAGATAGATCTTCCAAATTTCCTTTTCTAAATCGTAAATTATTCATCAATTTTTAACACCAACCTTGTAATAGAATAATATACAGCATACAATACTCCGGCTACTGGCCATACAATCCAAGTTTTATGCCAATCCATAGTAAAGAATGACCATCCCAAATAGAAAGCAGTGGTTAAGGACCAGTAAATTGAGTCGTATGTTTCCATTTTTTTTGCTGCCTTTTTTTCTCGAATATTATAATCTCCTTCTTGAAGCAGTTGATTATAGCTACCCATAATGACACCACTTTTTACGAATAAAAAAACAGCTATGGAAACAATCGCAAGTAAGATGCCTACACATAATACTAATATTATTTCATTGTTTAGTAAACCAGCAATTAACAATGGTATGACACATAGTATGCATAAGATAACACCAATCGAAATGAATCGAGTATAGATCGGTTGATAATTGTTTTTCTTTTCATTGACCATACCAGTTACCCCATAAGAGGTTTCAAAACGCTCATATTTTAAATATTCGAATTCTTTTGTTTGTGAACCAATTTGAATAAAGTTAAATACCGCAAAAGCAACTATTCCTAACAAGATAATAATTCCGAATATGCCTGCAAATTCTTCCAATCTTTCGTTCCCTAATTGATCTGCCAATCCACCCATTAGAATAAGTGGTACAGGTGATAAGACACACATGGAAACACTTAACGCCATTTTTGAAGCCAAGTTTTCTTTTAATCGAAGAAAATCGCTCGCCTCTTCCATACTAACCATTTTGTAATTAAAATCCGATGTTTCTGTAATCACTTCAATCGCGTTCTCTTCCATATCATCTTTTAATAAATAATCCGTACTAACACCAAAAAGCTCGGCTAATTTTAAAATACGGCTTAAATCTGGTACAGATTGTCCACTTTCCCATTTGGAAACAGATTGTCTTGATACATCCAAACGTTGAGCTAAATCTTCCTGGCTCCAACCGTTTTTCTTTCTTTCATTCATTATTTTGTCAGCTAATATCATATAATATCCTCTCTTTCTTAGCATCCTAAGCATAGTAAATAGTATGGTTACTTACTACAAAGTCTGCTTGGAAATATGTCAACTCCTGGTTGCAACTCCTATAATTACGTTTTCAGTATAGCAGTTTATAAAAAAAGTACTTTTTTTCTAGGATAAGATTCACTTTTTAGCCTATAAGTTACAAAAAAACAGATACACTAAATAATGTATCTATTTCTTACAAATCTGTATTCGTACTAAATTCAATCCATTTCCTACTATCACAAAAAATAAGGCGGTTGGTATATAGTTGTTTTTTCCATCTCCGAACATACTGATACCTAACAATACTGCACCTAGAATTGTACAAACAACTATAAGGAAGGATAAAAACATTGATATTTTCTTCTTGTCCATAATAGATCTCCTAATTATTAGAAAAGCACACCTTTTCAGATGTGCTAATTGTTTTGAAAATTATTCAGCAGATGCTTCTTTCTTTTCCATTTTTGGTTTTGGAAGTAAAGCTTTAGCAGAAACGTTAATACGTCCTTTGTCATCAATTTCCATGACTTTAACATCGATAATATCACCGATTTTTAATACATCTTCTACTTTATCTACACGGTGGTGAGAAATTTTAGAAATGTGTAATAATCCATCTTTATTTCCGAATAAGTTTACAAAAGCTCCGAATTTTTCTAAACGAACAACTTTAGCGGAGAATACATCTCCAACTTTTGCTTCACGAACAATGTTTTCGATCATTTCTTTTGCCGCATTGATTGCTGCATAATCCATGTGGTAAATAACAACTTTTCCATCGTCGTCGATGTCAATCTTAACATTATCACATTGTGCAATGATTTCGTTGATCATTTTTCCACCTGGACCAATTACTTCTTTAATCTTTTCTGGATTAATAGTCATCATTCCAATTTTTGGAGCATAAGGACTTAATTCTTTTCTTGGTTCTGGAATACAAGCCAACATGTTATCCAAAATTTCTAAACGAGCTTTGTGTGCTTGTGCTAAAGCTTCTTCAAAAATTTCACGTGTGATACCTGTTGTTTTGATATCCATTTGAAGCGCTGTGATACCATTTGTAGTACCTGCCACTTTAAAGTCCATATCACCGAAGTGATCTTCCATACCTTGAATATCTGTTAATACAGTATATTTTCCTGTATCATCATTCATAATTAATCCCATCGCAATACCTGCAACAGGTGCTTTAATTGGAACACCAGCAGCCATTAATGACATTGTTCCGGCACAAATTGACGCTTGCGAACTTGAACCATTTGATTCCATAACATCCGCAACTGTACGAATAGTATATGGGAATTCTTCAACACTAGGAAGAACTTGTAATAACGCTCTTTCCCCAAGTGCACCATGTCCAATTTCACGACGACCAGGAGTACCCATTCTACCAGTTTCTCCAACACAGTATGGTGGGAAGTTATAGTGGTGCATAAAACGTTTTCCTTCTACTGTTGTTAAGTCTTCAATGATTTGGTTATCATTTAAAGCTCCTAATGTAGTTGTAGAAAGTACTTGTGTTTCTCCACGAGTAAATACCGCAGAACCATGTACACGAGGTAATAAATCTACTTGTGAGTTTAATGGACGAATTTCATCAATTCTACGTCCATCTGGACGAATTTTATCTTCAATGATTAAACGACGAACTTCATCGGCTTCAATAGAATGACAAATTTCACGAGCTTGTTTTACAGCGAATGCTTGTTCTTTTTCTGAAGCATATTCTTTTGCTTCAATCATAGCTGCTGCTTCATCTGTTAATTCATCAATTTTTCCGTATCGTTCTAATTTTTCTTTGATAGATACTGCTTCACGGATTTTTGCTTCATATCCTTCGCGAACAGCTGAGTCTACAGCTTCATCTACGGCATAAAGAACAACTTCACGTTTTTCTTTTCCACAAGCCGCGATAACTTGTTCTTGGAATTCACATAATTTTTTGATTTGTTCATGACCAAACATTAAAGCTTCTAACATATCTTCTTCAGATACTTCTTTTGCTCCTGCTTCAACCATGTTTAATGCTTTTTTATGACCAGCAACAGTTAATTCAATGTCGCTTTGTTCCATTTGTTCTACTGTTGGGTTGGCAATTAATTGTCCGTTTACACGACCAACTTTAACACCTGCAATAGGTCCATTGAAAGGAATATCAGAAATGCATAACGCTAATGAAGCCCCGAACATAGCTGCCATTTCTGGTGAGCAATCTTGATCTACAGATAATACTGTATTAACAACTTGCACTTCATTTCTAAATCCTTCCGCAAATAATGGACGAATAGGACGGTCAATCATACGAGCTGTTAATGTAGCGTGTTCGCTTGGTCTTCCTTCACGACGTAAGAATCCTCCAGGGATTTTTCCTACGGAATATAATTTTTCTTCAAAACTTACTGTTAATGGGAAGAAGTCAATTCCCTCTTTTGCTTGGTTACTAGCACACGCTGTTGAAATTGTAACTGTATCTCCATAACGTACGATGACAGATCCAGCCGCTTGTTTTGCGATTTCGCCAGTTTCCACCGTGATCCCCCGACCACAGAAATCGAATGTAAATACTTGTTTCGACATTTTTTTCTCCTTTTATACGTACTATTTAAGAATATCATAAAAATACTAGAAAAGAAAAAGAAAAGATAAAAAAAGAATCGGGTATTCCCGATTACTTTCTTAATCCTAATCTTGCGATTAATGTTTTATAACGATCGTAGTCTTGTTCTTTTAAGTAGTTTAATAATTGTTTACGTTTACCAACCATTTTCATTAAACCTTTTGAAGAAGCAAAATCGTGTTTGTGAACTTTTAAGTGTTCAGTTAATTTGTTGATTGTTGCAGTTAATACAGCTACTTGTACTTCTGGAGATCCTGTGTCACCTTCGTGAGTAGCGTATTCTTTCATGATCGCTTGTTTTTCAGCTTTTAATAACATACTTTTATCCTCCTGTGTTATTATTAGTCCTTTTATACCATGGGTAAGGTTGAGTCTTCCATACTCTTAGTACAAAAGCAATAGTAGTATACAAAATGTATTTAGGAATTTCAATCTAAAAAATCAATTAAAATGGAATTTAAAATTTCCATTCCCTTTTGTGTTGGATGACAGTTACCATGATCAATCTCTAAGTATTCTGGAACATATTTATCCAATACGTTTTGATACGTAGCTAAAAAATCCTTCTTATATTTTGTTTGCCAATCTGATATAGAAAATCCCATGGTTGTTCGAAGTCCCATCATAATCGCTTCGTACGCCTTTTCTTCCAATGAAGTTTCTATCCACGATGGACAAGCACCTTTTTCTAAGTATTCTTTCATAGAATGCGTATTGTCATAACGAATGTTATTTTCTTTTCCACTCGCACCTAAACCCAGTCCATAGAAGTCTTCATCGCTCCAGTAAACTACATTATGCCTTGAATACATATTGGGTTTACAGAAACTACTAATTTCATAATGTAAATACCCGGCTTCTTTAAGCTTTTCACATATATATTCATACATATCCGCTTCTAAGTCCTCATCAACCGGTTTAATGCCCTGCTTTCCAAAAACTGAGTTTTCCTCTATTTGTAAAGAATATATAGATAAATGTGGCAAATCTAAAGACAGAAAAACTTCAATGTCTTTTTTTAAATCCTCCATCGTCTGATTTGGTAAGGCATAAATAAGATCAATACTGATATTATCAATATCCTTTTGTTTAAAACCTCGAATTGTTTCAAACACTTGTTCATTTGTATGATGTCTTCCAATTTTTTGAAGTAGAGTTTCCTGAAATGTTTGTACACCTAAGGAAATACGGTTGACACCTAATTCTTTATAAAGCTTAATTTTATTTGTACTTACTGAATCCGGATTACATTCCACTGTCCATTCATATTCCTTCTGAAAAGAAAAAAGAGAAGCTAGTTTTTTAAAAGCCTCTTCTTCCAAAAGACTAGGTGTTCCTCCTCCAAAATATAAGGTTTTAAGAGGCGGTAACTTCTTCTCTTTTATTTCTTTCAATATTGTATTTAACCATTGATCCTTTTGACTTGAAATCATACGACAAAAATCACAATAGAAACAAATATGCTCACAAAACGGAATATGGACATAGGCAGAGCCAGCCATTAATCTTCATCCATAGAAAGAACGGCCATGAATGCTTCTTGAGGAATCTCAACAGATCCCACCATCTTCATACGTTTCTTTCCTTCTTTTTGTTTTTCTAACAATTTCTTTTTACGGGAGATATCTCCACCATAACATTTCGCAAGTACGTTTTTACGAAGTGATTTAATGTTAGTACGAGCAATTACTTTTCCTCCAATAGCCGCTTGCACGGGGATTTCAAATTGTTGCTTAGGAATCAATTCCTTTAATTTGATTGTCATGGCATTTCCACGGTTATATGCAAAATCTTTAAATACAATAGTAGAAAGCGCATCGACGATTTGTCCATTTAATAAAATGTCCATTTTTACTAGTTTGCTTTCTCTATATCCACTAATTGTATAATCAAAACTTGCATATCCTTTTGTACAAGATTTCATTTTATCAAAGAAATCGTAAATGATTTCACTTAATGGAAGTTCGTATTTCATACTCATTCGTACATCGTCTAATACTTGAAGATCTACATATTCTCCACGTTTCTTTTGACAAAGATCCATCATGGCTCCAACATATTCTTTTGGTACCATGATTTCGGCAGAAACATATGGTTCTTCAATACGGTCGATGTTTTGTGGTGGAGGAAGTAAAGATGGGTTATCAATTTTTTCCATCGTTCCATCTGTTTTATAAACATGATAAATAACGCTTGGAGAAGTGGCAATTAAGTTTAAGTTGTATTCTCTTTCCAATCGTTCTTCAACAACGTCCATATGAAGAAGTCCTAAGAACCCACATCTAAAACCAAATCCTAGTGCTTGTGACGTTTCAGGTTCAAATTGTAAAGCAGCATCGTTTAATTTAAGCTTTTGAAGCGCTTCTTTCAAATCGTCATAACGAGCATTATCTACCGGATACAAACCACAATAAACCATAGGATTTAATTCACGATATCCATGTAGAGGTTCTGGAGCTGGTTTTTCTACATGCGTAATTGTATCCCCAACATGTACATCGTCGATACTTTTAATGGCTGCACTGATCCATCCTACATCCCCTGTTCGAAGTTCATTTTTTACGACTTCTTTTGGATTTCGAATTCCAACTTCAATGACTTCATATTCAGCTCCAGTTGCCATAAAACGAATTTTATCTTTTGGCTTAATAGAGCCATTTTTTACAGAAACAAAGGCAATAATACCTCTATACGAATCATATAGACTATCAAATACTAAAGCTTGTAATTCACCTTCTGGATTTCCTGTAGGAGATGGTAATTTTTTAACGATTTCTTCTAATACTTGTTCTACATTCAATCCGGATTTTGCACTAATTTCAACGGCTTCCGAACAATCCAATCCAATTAGATCTTCAATTTCTTGTTTAACAACATCTGGTTGGGCACTTGGTAAATCAATTTTATTTAATACAGGTAAGATTTCTAAGTCATTTTCCAACGCTAAGTAAACATTGGCTAATGTTTGAGCTTGAACACCTTGGGCTGCGTCTACTACTAAAATAGCTCCATCGCACGCTGCTAGAGAACGAGAAACTTCATATGTAAAGTCGACATGGCCTGGTGTATCAATTAGATGGAATATATAGTCTTGCCCATCTTTGGCATGGTATAATAGTTCGACAGCATTCAATTTGATTGTAATACCACGTTCTCTTTCCAAATCCATGCTATCTAACAACTGCTCTTTCATTTCTCGTTTTTCGACTGTCTCTGTTAATTCTAAGATACGATCGGCTAAAGTGGATTTTCCATGGTCAATATGAGCGATAATGGAAAAATTACGAATATTCTTTTGATCCATGACATTCCTCCTATTCTACGATTTGCCCGACAAGATTTCTTCCTTGTCCATTATAGAAATCTTTGGCATTCATACTTGGTTTTCCTTCCATTTGGCATTTTTCTACAAGCAATAGTCCTTGATGAAGACCAATTGCGTATTTTCCATCAACCATTCCTACAATTTCTCTAAAATGTTCTCCGTTTGATGGTTGATATTTAGCTTGTAAGATTTTTAGTTTTTTATTTTTGACAATACAATATGCGCCTGGTGCTTCGCTTAGGGCACGAATTTGATTTACAATTCGATCATCTTCTTGGTCAAAATCAATGTGTTCTTCTGCTTTTGTGATAACAGGGGCATAAATGACATCGTCTTCATTTTGTTCAATGAAAACTGCATCTTTTGTACATACTTCATCTAGTTTTTCTAAAATCAAATCACTAGCTGCTTGGGCCATCAATTTGAATAAAGTAGTACTATTCATATCGTCTGTAATTTGAATTTCTTTGGTCGCAAAAACTCCTCCTGCGTCCATTTTTTGAACCATTCGCATTAAGGACATACCTGAGACTTTATCTCCATTCCAAATAGCTCTTTGTATTGGTGCACCACCACGATATTTTGGTAATAGCGATCCATGCAAATTCACACATCCATATGTAGGAGCTTCTAAGACTTCTTTTGGAACAATTTGTCCATAAGCACATGTGATTATCAAATCTGGTTTTGCATCAATAATTGCTTGATAATCTTCTTTTACTCGAATAGGTTGAAATACTTCAATACCGGCTTCTAAAGCAATTTGTTTGACAGCTGGGAATTCTATTTTCTGTTTACGTCCAATTTTTTTGTCTGGTTGGCTAACTACGAGAACCACATTTTTCTTAGCATCTACTAACCCTTTTAATACGGTAGCTGCAATTTCTGGTGTTCCCATAAAAACAATTCTATTTTCCATACATACGTGTCGAGTCGACTCAGCTCGACATTTCTCTCCTTTCTTAATAAGTCGAAACTTATGTATAAGAGATAAGTTTTTATCATATTTCTTGGGTTTCAATATTTCCCACAATAGTTATTATAGCGTATTTTTTCAATCTTGTGTGTAAATAAAATAAGAACCTAGAAATATCACAAATAAATATATTTATTACTACTTTTTTCTTCTTGCATTGAAATGAAACATTTGCTATAATCCTAATGCAATTTATGTCAGGAGGTGCAAACCATGCCACAAATTAAATCACAAAAGAAACGTGTTCTTACAAACAACAAAGCACACAAAATGGTAGTCTCAAAAAAATCTGAATTAAAAACAGCAATTAAAAAAGTATTAGCTGCTGTAGAAGCTCAAGATAAAGAAGCTGCTGTTGCTGCTTACAACACTTGTTGTTCAAAATTAGACAAAGCAGTTGCTAAAGGAATCCACCACAAAAACTATGCAGCTCGTCAAAAATCACGTTTGGCTACTGCAGTTAACTCAATTGCTTAGTTAATAAATATTTAGAGAGAAACTAGTAAATTTACTAGTTTTTTTTTAAAGGCAAAAAAACCTCTTTACTTTTTGTAAAGAGGAATTTTTTTATTATTCTTTCTTCAACAACGTTCTTGAATATAGAATCAATCCTAATATTGCCGATACTAAATCAGCTACGAATTGACTCATTAAGATACCATTGTATCCAAAAAGAGAAACCAAGATCATAATCACAACTACGAATAAGACACCTTGTCTTGAAAGTGACATAATTAAAGCTGGTAAAGCTTGACCAGAAGCTTGGAATAACACAGAAAATTGAAGTACAATCGCTGCAAATAATGTTCCTGCTACTTGCCAACGTAACATCACACTTCCATCGGCTACAATATTTTCGTTATCTAAGAAGAAACGAATCATTCCCTCTGCTCCAAAGAATACAACAATTGTAAATAGTACACTTAATCCACCTAAGAAGAACAAGCAGAAACGAATCAATTCGTTTAATTTTTCTTTTATTTTAGCTCCAAATAAGAATCCATATAGAGGAACACCACCAAAGGCAAATCCAACTAAAACTAACATAGGAATCATGTTAACTTTTAATACAATACCCATTGCTGCTAGTTTTTCACTACCATATTGCACTAAATATACATTCATAACAATTACACATAAGCTTTGCATAAGATTAGTTAAAGCTGCAGGAATTCCTACTCCTAAAATATCCTTTACTTCTTTCGCCTTTACCATCCAAGCTTTTAAAGATACAGATAAGAACTGTGATTTTTTTAGTACGAAATATAAACAAATCAATACATTAATAATATATCCAATGATTGTTGCAACAGCTGCTCCAAAGGCACCCCATCCAAATACAGAAATAAAAATCGGGTCCAATATAATATTAACAACAGTTCCTGTTACAGTCGCAATCATAGATTGTGTAGCCATTCCTTCGCATCGCAATAAATTTGAATGAATAAAGGATAAAATCACAATAGGTGCACATGCCGATAATACACAATAGTATTGTTTTGCATATTCCATCGTTTCAGAAGTAGCACCGATCATTGATAAAATTTGTGTTTGGAATAATAACATTAATGCTCCAATCACGATTCCTGTGATAATCGCAATATAGAAACAGAAAGATGATACATGTTTAATTCCATCTTTATCTTGTTGTCCTAATAAACGAGCAATTAAGGAACTTCCCCCTTGTCCATAGATATTTCCAAATGCCATTAATGTTGTAAAAACTGGGCTACAAATTGATACACCAGCAATAAGAGCTGTATTCATTGTTTGAGCAATAAAATATGTATCGGCTAAGTTATAGACCAAACTGACAACCATTCCCATCACAACAGGAAGAGCCATCTTAAAATACGTTTTCCGTAGATTTTCTAAATCAAATACACTATTTTCCATATTCCTCTCCTTTTCCAAAAAGAGTATACTATTTTTCATCCATTCCAGTTGTGCCACATGTCACATATTCAGAAGAATTTAGCAAGAATTTCGAATTACATAAGAAAAGAGGGTTTCTGGCGAAACCCTCTTAAATTGTACTACTTCTCTTTTTTTGTTCTTCGTTTCTTTTTTTCATCTTTTCCGTATCCAAACAATTTAGCGCGCATAAATTTTTCTCTGGAAACCCCTGACTCGGCTACGAAATCTCTTAATTTTTCAAATTCTTCGTCGTTTAATCTTAATTTGATTTCATGTTGTCGTTTTGAAGCCATATCTCTCTTTTACCTCGCTTACTCTTGAAATTTCTAAATTTACTATATAGATTTGTAAGATATTTGTCTAGCAATTTATTTCAAATTAATTACAAAATTAATTATTTTTTTTGTAATTAGGCATGCTTCGTAACACAATTAAGAGGTCATCCTTCATATCGTCGAAAATACCTAGATATTTTCGATCTTCCTTTGCTCAAATTTCAAATGCTTTTGCAATATGAACTGTGCTCATTTATTCATACTGCAAGAAAATTCCTAACTAAGTATCTTTTACGACTATAGTATACAAAATGATTATGTGAACTAAATGTGAAAATTATAAAAATTGTTCCCAAAATACATATTTTATAACCCCAAATGCATATACCTCCTATTTACATAATATATTTTTTGTGCATGTCCCAATAATTCTTTTTTATTGAACAATTATATATTTTCGATATAATTATTGCATGTATATTTATAAGAATCTAAACAACAAAATATTAAAACCTTCTATGCTTATGGAATTATTAAACGCAATAGGTATTTTAGAAAACTTAAATTGGAAACAAGCATACTCTTTATATATAAATGTATTAAAACAATATACGAATGGTCCCTCGGATGATATGAAAAATGTACGTATGATTTTAAAAGAATCTGGTTATTCTCCGATTTTTGATTTAACTAGATTTTCAGGACAAGCTATAATTCGTCGTGGAAATCATTTCTATGCTCTGATAAAAAAAGGAAATGACTTGTATCAATATGGAGTAATTGATCCAAGTCATATACCAG
>JAUNDJ010000039.1:15952-23830 GCA_030526175.1 Bacillota bacterium | reverse complement strand
ATTCGTTACCGATTTCGTTTTTAATAGAGATTACATATCATTATTTTGCGCTTACCTTCGTTGTTCAACATCTGTCGCATAACCAATTTTAACCATATCCTTTAGAGCTGGATTGGTCATTATATAAATATATCCTTTTGCCATAATTTCACCCTTACTATAAAAGAAAGGACCAAGCCTTTCTTCATAAGCTATGATCCCACTCTACCAGATTTCTTCTAGTGATTCTACATCTAACAATGGAATATCAATTTCATCAATTGTTTTACCAATACTATCTGTAATAAACTGCGACATTTCATCCAATTCACTACGAACAATATAAATAATATAAAGAAGTAATTTACCATATCCAGTTTCTTCATCACGAAGATTATTGACAAAATCATAATCAATATCTAATTCAAAACCAGCAAATCCATCAAGATAATTATCATCTAAATATTCAGTAAATTCTTCATCGTCCATATCTTCTTCCAATAACTTATCAAAGATATCATCTTCAGTTAGGTAGAAATTAGGAATTCCTTGTACTTCTACTTCACTTAAATAACTTACTTCCCCATCTACTTCATAGGTAACTGTAGCCACAACATTTCCACCTACTGGGCCACAAGCCATACCACCTTCAGTTACTCCACATTGCGCTTTTAAGATTTTAATTTTTTCCATAATAAATGTCCTCCGTTTTATAACATTATTATACATCTTTATTTTGACATTATCCGTGTCATATAAAATTATTTCTGAAAAAAAACTAAAAAAGCATCCGTAGATTCGTTACCAATTTCATTTCTTTCAATTATTGTTGAACGATTCAACAGTCATCTCTCTAATTTTTTTCAGCCATTAATAATAAGTTAGATCAACCACTTTCTCTACACGACTTTATTCGTAACATTCATTTTCTTAAACGCATCTCATCTGAAATCTGATTAACACTTAAATCAACTATAAAAGCACCTACTTTCTTGTATATCAAACTGTCAGTTTACTTTATCCGAGTATCAAAATACTCTAATAAAGTAGTTTGACGTAATCAGATTACTATAACTGAGTAATTTGAATTCTAAATTACAATAAGTATGTGCTTTTTCTCTACATTTTTAAATCCATGAAATTATTTTGCACTAACATTAATCCGCATATTATAAACTCAAATTAAACGAATAAGATAATCCCCTATTTGATGATTGATTAAAATTAATCAATCATCAATAATTATTTAGCTTAAATCTCATCTTTTCATTGATTCAAATAATTATCTCACCCAAACAGCATAAATAAGGTCAAGTAAAATCAAATATATAATTCTATCTTTTTTATCTTTACATTACTTCCTTTTTTTACAATAAACATTCATAGCTTCATTAAAAGATTTTTTTTCAATGTTTATTTCATCTATAAATCTTTTAATAATTTCCTTCATCATCTTTTCAAAACCAATTTTGTCAAAAGAAGGTTCTTCACATATTATTGATATTTTTTCACTATCAATTGTATCTTTTAAATTAACTATTAATTCTATTATTGCATTCATATCAGGTGTATTGGAATCAATATCTATAGAATTAGATTCATCCAATTTTAAAATAATTCTATGCTCCATATTTCATTAATCTCCTCTTTACGGCTTCCTTACCACCATCTAATATATCCGATGAAATATCTAATATATCTTCATATTCTAAAGCACCACAGCCATAAACAAATTCATTCACTTTTTCATGACTAGCTATGATTACATTATCCGCATCGGCATTAATTGTTATGTTTGCATCATGAGTGACAACAATAACTTGTCTCTTATTTTTTAGTTTCCTAAACCAAGAACGTAACTTACCATAGATAGTTTGGTTATCGATATTATCTTCAGGTTGATCAATCAATAATGGCTTTGAAGTTTCTTTACACACTAAATATTCCATCAAAATATTAGTTTGTGTTCCAGGTGATAATGTTTCTATATTCTGATAAGTATGATTTTCAAGGTAATAAATCTCAGGATGATAATTATATTCCAACTCTAAGTTTACCAAATCATCATCCAATGATTCTCTACTTTTTCCATCTTTCAAAGCCAAAGTTGTATTATAACAATATTGATGTATTGCATAATCTAATGAGAATGCTCCATTTTCTTTTAAGTCATTAGAATAAAAATATTCCTTAAGTTTTTTTTCTAAATATGAAAATGGTTGCTCTATATCTAATTTATTTTTTACCATAAATGCTTTTTCTATTTCACCATCTGCATAACCAACTATTTCATATTCATTATTAAAATCTTTTTGAAGAAGAGAATATGCATTTATAATATTAACTCTATAAAGATATTCTGAAGTTTTTTTCTCAAATTGATTTTTAAATCTATGTTCTATTTCTGATTTAACTTTTGACTCATTACTTCTATTATCTTTATATTTCTTATATTCATCACAAACAATATCATTTAACATTAACTCATCAATTAACTTCTTATTATATTCATGAGTCTTAGTTACTATTAATTCATTTAATTCTCTCAAACAATTACAAATATCTTCATCATCAATTAACTTCTTTGGAATAATCTTTGCAATATTCTTATTGTAATCTGATTCTTTAATATACTCTATTTTCTTAGGCTTGGCCTTATTCTTTTTCAATATATTCTTAAATATTTCATCATTAATGATTTTATAATTACTAATAATATTTGATATATTTTCAGTTTCCACATTTCTTTTTTCTGATAAAAATGAATTAAATATTTCTTTATTTGTATTTTTTATTTCTTCAAAATCTATATCTAATAGCTTATTAAATTCATCTTTAAAAAAATCTCTAATTTGACTCTCAAATTCCATGCTATCAAAAAGTTTTGATACATAACCTTGAGGAAAATAATCAAACAAAAAATTATTCTTGTTAATCTCTGTCCCAGCATAATTCTTTATAGATATATTTTTAGATAAAACAAATTCTTCCCTATTTTTGCTTTGAAATTGAAAGTCTTTAAGATTATGAGCTATAGCATCTAATAATAAAGATTTACCACTACCTCTTCCTCCAATTATACAATTCAGTTTATTCGAAAACTCAATAATTTGATTATCCTCAAACTCTACAGTACCAATTAGATTTCCTAAATCAGATTCACTTACTTTTTCAGCCCTTTTTCTTATTCTTGAGAATTCCGAAGCTATCATTTGCAATCCTTTGAAATTAGGTAATGCATCAAAGTATTGATTTGGATTGGACAAATATTTTTCTAATTTATTAAAATTATTTGAATCCGAAAAAGCGATAATAGATATTCTATCATTCATTTCAAATTCATTTAAAAAATTTATGGCTCTAGCAACTTCACTTTTACCAGCTGCTTCCCAAAAGCAGAAAAATTGATCCATATACTTGTGAGCTTCTTCATTAGTAATATCTTCAGAATACCAATCATAATCTATTCCTCGTTTATCTTGCTTAAATGAATGAGGACTAAGCACGAATTGTTTCTTTTTGCCAATCAAAAAATCTAAAAGTTCATTAATAGATATAGGCGCATTCTGTAAAAACTCGTTAATTTCGTTGATGTATTCAATATTCGACTCAAAATTTTCTTTTGTAATATCTAAATAAATAATAACATGTTTAAAATCTCTTGCTTTTTCGAATTTTGTATCTACTTCTACTCCAACCAAAAATGGAATTACTCCACCTTGTTTTATATATTCTCTATATACTTCAACACTAATAATATTATGATCGGTAAATGAAAACATACCTAATTCTTCATACCTTGAAAATATGGATATTATCTTTGATATATATTCTTCACATGATAATTTTGAAAATTCGCCACTTGCTTTTGTACAGTTACAAGTATGTATATGCATATCCCATATTTTACTTTCTCTAACAATTTTATTCATAATATTCCCTTCTTACTTAGAATTTGTATGCTTGATTTTTTCCATTATTGTACTATTTACTATTGTTTATGTTATTAATTTTTGAATCAATAAGAAGCCATTCATCATCTGTTATTCCCCATAAGTCACATAGATACTCATCAGTATACATTCTGTCAAACTTATCTAAACAAGGAACAAACTTATATTTTTCTCTCGTAATATCTTGTGAAGCCACACATTGTAACAATAAGAATCTTATAGTTTTAGTAAAGATATAAGATTTAAAATAGTTTATTTCTTCTTCTGTATCACAAGCATACAAAACTATGAAAGATTCTGTACAACATGTTCCTGGAGGTAAAATAAAAGTATTTCCCTCATAATATATACCAATAGGCTTAGTAAAGTCTGTTTGACCAGCTATTGGGGCTTTTGGTGCAATAAACTTCCATTTATCCAATAGCTTTTTTGAATCATCTACATCTTCAATTGAAGCAAATTTTAATCCTATTTTTTGAATAAATTGACAAGGTATTCCGGTATTCTTAGGTTTATAATTAGTTGGTAGACCAAAAGGTTTTCTCACAGATACAATTTCATCCATATATTTCCCTTTATGATAATTCAAGACTCTTTTTACAATTCCTAAAGCTTTATTAGAACGAATTAAAACATCAAACTCATTTAATGGTCTCTTGGCTAAATCAAACTTTCCATCTGCATAATTGTATACATTACAATCACCATTATATTTTATATCTCTCAAAAAATAACAAATACCTCCTGCAATATCTACTGGAAAAACATCATAAGTTCTAGGATAATCGTATAATTCCACTATGTGTTTATCTTCCAACATTTGTTTTCTAAAGGAATCTAAGCCTTTTCCACCAATATACCATCGTGCAGGTATAATCATTGATATGTATTCTGCGTCTAAAGCTTTAGCTTGGGTGACAAAGTAATTATAGACAGGAGAAGCACTGTTAGAAGATGATTGATCCATTTTTTGATACGGCGGATTTCCTACTACAGCATTAAATTTCATCATACTACCCCCCTTTTTCCAATTAGTTACTTTATTAATAAATTGATATGGTTTATTCTGCATTATGTTAATTAAATCATCATAATATCTAGCATTTATTTTAATATCTCTAAATCCTACAAGAGTTCTCTGAGTAATATATTTGGCCATTTTAGTTTTACAAATAACATATATATTCTCTTTAACTGTTTTTTCCCATAGCTTTAATTTTAACTCTATATCTAATTGTGCATCTGGATATTCACTACACTTCGCCCTATAAGTACTATAAGCCATATAAAGAGGATATAATCCTGTCTTAGAATTGATTTCTAAAATGCGCGTATCTTTTTGATTAAAAACATCAAATGTAACTCTTTCACGAGATATAAATCTAGGATTCTGTAAAATGTTTTTATAATCTTCATCAAAGAAACAATACCCTCCCAATGTATTACCCATATGCATGTTTACAACTCTCCAAGGTGTTAAAACAGTTTCTTTATCTGGATTTTTAAAATTAGAGAATAAAGCAGCAATACTTTTTACTCTTTCAGTAGGTTCTAAGAAGTCTGCTTCTTTAGCTATATTTCTAATTCGTCTTCCTGCTGAGATAAAAACATCCTCATCATAGTACTTAGTGAATTCCATAAATAACTGCTTAGTAATCCCCTTAGGCATGAATTCTTCCCACGATGCATCATCAACCAATTTTGGTAGATCGTCTATAGTAATTTCTTTATCAAAATCAATATCTGCCCCATAGATTAATAATGGCATTCTGATAGAAATTCCACGCAGAATAGATATTGCATCATTTTTGGCTTTTCTAGCTTTTTCCAACTCTTTTAATCTTGCTTTCTCTTCTTCCGTTAATTTTCTTTTCTTCTTTTCTTTCTGAATTTTTTCAATTTCTTCATATTGTTCATCTGTAAATCCTTGTTCATTTACAATAATGTCATTTGTTTTTTGAGAAGCTTTGGATTGTCCAATAATTCCTCTTAATTCATCAAACTTTTTAATATCTAAGTCGTTTAGTTTTAAAAGTTCATCATTGTATAGGTTAGAATCATCAAAACCATTTTGTACTACTCTTTCAGCATAAGCGCGTTTTAATTGTTGTAATAATCTATTTGTATTATATTCATGCATTTCTGATCCTGATATACTAATCACAGGACAATAATTTAAGAATTTTCCCATTATTGTTTTATCAGAGATCTTTGTTTTTCCCGCTTTAGTAGACATTGAAACCGCTCTTGCGACCATTTTCAATGTTCTATCCGGTGCAAAATCAAATACGTATCCCATTTCTTTAATTTTCCCGTTAATATTAGCAGGGGATTGTACTCTAAATATTGTTTGTAGATAGTTTGCCGCTGATGTATTAAAAGAACCACATAACATGAAAACACCAGTCCACTCTCTAACAGTCACTCCAGTAGTTAATTTCCCGCAACTTAGAGTAATAGTATATTCGCCTTCTTTTGCGTTATTAATGGCTGTTTTTACTTTCTTAAGGGCTTCTTCATATCTTTCTTCTTCATCACCGTTTCCAGCAACATTTACAATTTCAAAATGTCCATTTCCAAACACAGGATGCTTAATCATTAAATTTTTAAGAGCTCTTGCTTCTTTTACACCAGGAACCATCCATAGTGTATGTTTAAATAATTCTCTATATTCTTCTGTCGAATAAGGATAACAACTTGATTCATCCGATTTTGTCATCAAATTTAAAAAACTTAATACATCTTTTTCATGAACAAAATCGCCTTCATGTGCTTTTTCTGGCATCTGAGCATAATCTAGTTTGAAATCTCCTGTCCAAGTTCTAAAGAATTCATGGAAGTTAAATGCCTTGTCTTCTATAGAAATGAAGCTATTCGATTCTAATGCAGTTCCTAAATCATACGTATAAATTCTCAATTGCGGTAATTCATCGTATGGATTGGAATCACCAAAATGTTCCGAAGACCAATGATTTTTACATTCTTGTTCCATTATATAATCCCAAGTATAAATAGCATCGTCTTCATAATCATCTATAATATTGAACGGAGTTCCTGATAAGGCTAAAAACTTAGTATCATAATCATTATCTTTTTTTACTATATTTTTAATAACCTCATCTCCTAAAGTAGTCTGTGTCCCTTCATGAGCTTCGTCAACAATCACAAAGTCCCAATCTGTATCAAAAACTAATTTGTTTTTATCAAACTTACCGCCAACTTGTGTGGATCCTCTCAAATCTTGAATAGAAGCAAAATATACAAATTTTTTATTGTTCGTTAATAAATCTTCTATTGAATTCACTGTATTTTTAGAACCATACACATAATCTGGTTAATCATAGAAAATCTTTGTAAAATCTTCATACCAACCAGCATCTACAACAGGACGATGAGTAATTATTATTGTTTTATTAAACTTAGCTTCTTTAATAACTTGAAGAGCAGATAATGTTTTCCCAAAACGCATTTTTGCATTCCATAACATATTGTTTCCTTTTTTAAATCTCTTCAAAGTTTTCTTTATTGCATCTAATTGTTCCGGGCGAAATACAATAGGTGTATGTTCATTAGAAACAGATGTATTACTAAGATTTTGATTCGAATTTTTTACTGCTCGTATTGCGGCTATCGCTGTATTTAAATCAATTTTAAACCATTCTTTACCTGTTGAACCTTCTAATTTTTCAAACGAAATACCAGAATTTCTTAAAACAGCATGAACATGATAATCACGGAACGCTTGTAGCTCCGGTAACTTTGTCTTTTTATTATCTACCATTCTTACCGCAAGTTCTGTATGAAGCAAAACAGGATTTAGACCAGCTGTATTAGTATAAGATTTAATACGTTCCAATGCAGATTGATTTAAATCGCGACAATTTGGAGACAATTTTGTAATGTCTTTATCCGTCTTTAGTGTTGCATCTCCTATTTTTAATAGATC
>JAUNDJ010000039.1:0-15942 GCA_030526175.1 Bacillota bacterium | reverse complement strand
GTGTTTTTCATCATCGATTCTAAATATATAAATTACTTTATACTCAAACGAGTTTTCAAATTTTTTCATATATAAATCCCCTTTACTGCACCATGGATTTGTATGTTTGAATTTTCTCAGAACGCCAATCTTTTATAAGGCAATATGGTTTTTCTAGATCAAGAATCTTTTCTTCATATCCATCAAAAAGTGGATTTTGAATATGTTTAGGTCTAGATTTTCCATAAGGAACTGTAAATTTAATTCCATCCATTTGCCAAATGTTCCATGAAATAATAGTAGCAATTTTCTTTAATTGTTTTATTGTTGGATCTTTTTTCCATTTAAAATGGAAATTATCAATAAATGTATAAAGTAGATTTAACCTAGCAACCACTAAATTATCTCCTTGTAATTCGAATCCATATATACTTTGATAAGCACGGATTACAAATTTATACCATTCTTCTTCATTATTAACATTCTCATTCACAACTCTTAATTTACGATCTAATAAACCTATTCGATTAATTAAGTCTATTTTTTCACCACTAACTGCATCATATCTAGAAACTAAATACGGTGCTTCCCCGCAAGTAATCTCTAATCTTCGGCAATCAATATAATCTTTCCAACTCTTACCTTTAACGTTTGGAAATTCTATTTTATTAATAATCGTCACCCAGTCATGTAGTATTTCTATATTAAATACGTTTTCATGACCAAACCAAGAAGTATCAACCAGATTATTCTGTTGATTACATAACCAAGATGGCGAAAACACTTCCGCGTTTTCTTTTGTTCTAGTACTCTTTTGTTCTAATGTCTTAATAATTCTTGGTTTAATAATATTTGTATTGTGCCCAACAATCTGATATGGACGAATGATTTCTTCAGGTTTATATTCTTCTCCTAATTCAACATAATCAGAACATGCCCATTTTATATATTCATTCGTAGTTCTATCCTGTAACAAAATATCAAGAAGATCTTTGCTTAAATCGAAAATGTATTGATCTTTTCTCGTTGCTTCAATTAGTATATTATTTTCCACAAAAAATCCTCCCACATAATAATTAATTATATCATAAAGATACAGTTTTCTTTATCATCTATTTTTTCTCACTAAATAGAAAAGCATGATACTAGATAGATACACAAACAAAAAGAACTCTAGTTCATATCATCTACAAGAATACGAACTAAAGCTCTCTATTATACAATTTAGATATTATTTTTTCAATTTTACTTTTTTGGGTTTAACAAATTCCGTGAGATGATAATTCTGTATCCATCCAGAATGGAACTCTTCATTTTCATCTATCCAAGAAACATTAACCCATTTTCTATATTTTCCTACAATTGTTACAATATCACCTGAAGTAAGTTTGCCTGTCACCTTAGAAGTACAATCTGGTTTTTCTCTTAGTACAATATCTGTATTTACAATTCTTAGACCCGTTTCATTTAAAAAATCAGCATCATAACCATTTTGTATGTATATATTATTTACATACTGTACATTATTAACCGTTGTAGAAGGAATCTCTTGCTTAGAAGAAAAAGCACTAAATATAGTAAAGATTAATGTAACTACAGCAACAATAGTTTGAATCAAGTCACTTTTCGAACTTATTATTTCCATCCAAAAATTAAATTTCTCACCTATCCCTTCAGCATCGTTATCCTTATTTTTTAATTCGCTATTGCAATCAGCAATATAATTATCAGTGACATCTAAGACAAGAGATTCAAAATTCACTTCTGATTTAAGAGAAATATTATCAAATGACTTAGCAATCGCTTTTTCTAATTTCAGAGAATCTATCGAATTCGATAAAAGATTAGATTTCCCAATCATCTCTTCTTTTTTTAACAGTTCTGAATATACAGTCCCTAATTTACTAATCCCTGATGGTTCAAAAGATAAATTTTTAAAAAGTTCACTAACAACAAAAGATTGATTCTTTAGAATTTTTTCATAATCAAGTGATATATTTTTACTAGCTAACTGTGCTAATGACATGTTCATAATAGAAAAATGCTTATGGGTCATTTGTAATTCTTTTGCCATTTCTGATAATAAAACGATAGATGAATTAACAATCATGGATTCTTTTATGTTTTCTATCGCTTTCGATAAATGCGAATTATACGTTAGTATACCTTGCAGATTACTAAAGGATTCCGATAACTCCGATATATTAATTTTATTTAATTGTTGCATTTCTCCAAATGATTCCGATAATTCAGAAATCGAAAAAGTGTTAAAAGATATTGATTCATTCAATATTTCTAACAAATTCGGTATCTCAGTAATAGGTCTAAAATTAGAATTACTATTTTTGATATTTGATACTTTTACTTTTTCGTACATGTTACACCTCTATCATATATTTCATATAATTGAATACTATTATAACACTTGAAACAAACAACACAAAAACCCACATTTCTGTGGACTCTGTTTACTTGATTTAGTTTACTTGTTCTATTACTTCACTAGATCCAATACAGATTGTTCATAGTCATAAGTAGAATGATCTAGGTTCTTATTGAATCTGTTTCTAAGGTTGTCATTTCCTTCAATGTAGTCACAATCAAAGTTATCTGCATCTTTTCTAAAGAATTGTTCTGGATTGCCCGGGTTTTCTAGTACATCTTCTTTTCCGTAGTTTTCTACTCGTTCTTGTATGGCGATGTGTTTTATTACTAGATAGATTGGTTTTTCTTGTTCTTCTTCTGGTTTTAGTTCGAAGACAAAATTAATGGATGGTCTGTATTTATCTTCTCCAACACCTTGTTTTGATGTTGCGAGTACATTTCCAATATAATTTATGTCTTTGACTTTTAAATTGCGTTTGGCAATATAAGAAATCGCATAGTCTTTGGCATAATCTTGAAGTTCTTGTAGTACTTTTTCATCCATCTTTTCTCGTTCAGAGACGTAAGCGCCTTCTTCAAAATTCTTAAGTTCTAAGACGTATTCTTTTTGTTTATTGTCTTCTGCTGGTTTTGCTCCTAATTGTTCCATAGACTTTTGACCATATTCATTTAATTTCACAACAACTTTGTCTCCAACACCTATATAATCCCTTGTCGAAACAATACGATCGTTAATATAGAAATCAAATGGGAACTTTCCATATTGTCTGTAACAATATCCAACTAATTCCTTTTCATCCTTACTATATCTAGAAATGTCCGTTGTGATTTGTCCATAAGGAGAAACACCGATACAAATTGGATTGAAGTTTTTAAAAGGATCTGTTTCCTTCTGCATCTTCACTTCCGCATTTACTTTTAATGTATTCCCTACAAATTTAAAATCTGGGAAATCATACGCTAAGTCTTGGACATCATAGTTAAGTTTCACAATCAATTCTTCATTAAATTCTAAATCCCCACCAGTTGTGATTTCTTCCGTACCATCTTCCAAAGTACGATATACAACAATCTCCACTTCACGAGGAATACTATAGACATATCCACTAAACTCTGGATCTAAGCGATTCATTTCCTTAGCCAGCTTGTCCACATCAATACAAGGATATCCTCTTTCAAACGTACCACTCTTATCAAAACCTTCAAATTTCACTTCCACAAATTCGGTTAAGTCAATCGTAGGCTTAATAATCTTCTTTTCTTTCAAAAAAGAAATACCACTAAATCCTAATATCGCAACTCCAATTAGACAAACAAGACCTAAGATTAGTTTAATTTTAAAACTACCTTTTTTAGGTTTCTTTTTCTTATTCTTTTTACTCGTAAAATCTTCCATTTCCGGACGATATTCATTACTTTCTACCAAAGGTTGACCACAATTGACACAAAACTTAGCCGTTCCTGGTAATTCCGTACCACACTTACTACACTTAATCATCTTAACTCTCTTTCTATCTTGCATCCTTTTTTACATTCTTAAGTACTAAGGATGCCAAACAAACACAAACACTCGCTAATACAAGGATAATAATCCAACACTTTACTACATGAAGACCACTAAATACATACGTATTCACTTTATCCCCGGCCAATACTATCGATTCTTTATTTCCTAGTACTGAGACATTACTCATAATATTCGCCGTTCTAAACAAAGCTTCTCCACCCCATTTTGTAAAAGTAAGATTGGATATAAAACCAATAATTTTAGACAATCCATCCAAATTCTTAATAAAATTAGAAAAGATCAATTGCACAATTAATACAATCGGCATAACTGTCATTGCCTGATTCGTCTTTTTTACTATTGAAGAAATTAATAAAGACATCATATCTGCGGCAAAAAGAACAATAAATAAGGTTAGAAGAAGCATGCCAAAAAAGAATAGACTATTTTGAAGAATCGCATATCGCCAAACAATCACCATTGTCATTAAAAAGGCTTCTAAAAAACACAACCAAAGTTCAGTTAATATTCTCGCTGCCAAATACGAAGGAATGCTCAATCCCTTCATAACATATTCAAATTTCACCACTTGTCTTTCACTACAAATCGAAAGAATCGAATTAAACAATCCAATCCAAACGGCTGCTGAAACAAACGTGAAACATGCCATTTCCGTATCCGAATATTTCACAAAAGCCGATCCTGGTTGAAACACAAAAGAAACAACCAAAGGAAGAAAAATAGCTTCTAATAAAAAGAACAACCCTTTTGTACTCATAAGCATTCTAGAAAACTTACTAAAATAAACTTGAATCTGTCTTTGCACAAACATAATTCTATTCTCCTTTCAAAACATTCGATCCATATTTCTCAACATAGTAATCGACTATTTTTGAATCCGAAAGCTTCTTATCCAAATCATCATATGTTTCACACTCAAAATACGAAAGAGCTTCTCGCATATCCCCAAAGTAACAAAGTCTACCACAATCTTCACTACTCTTCCCCATGATAATGATATCGTCAAAAATATCTTTTAAACGATCCGGCATATGGGAAATGGCACAAACGATCTTTCCTTCATTCGCAATCTTTCTTAAGTCATGAATCACATCCAAAACCTTACCACCATTTACTCCAGAATCCGGTTCATCCAAGAACATAATTGGTGGATTCGAAATACTTTCTAAGGCAATCGACAATTTCTTTTGTTGACCACCAGATAAAGAAGAACAACGACTCTTAAGAACATCCGACATATCCATTCGATCCAGTATTTCAAGAATACGAGATTTTCGCTCAGAAGCACTTAAATCACTTTCTAAACGCAAGGCATCATCCAACGTATGAAATACCGTATCCTCTCTACGATAATGTGTTTCCGAAAGTTGAGGCGTAAAACTAATACTTCTTCGATAAGCTGGATTCTTCAATAAATCAACATTACCAAGCTTAACCACCGTATCCGATTCAATCATACCCGTAACCGCTTCTAAGAAAGTTGTCTTACCAGCACCAGAACCACCGAACACAAAATACATCTTCCCTGGTTTTAAACACAAATGAATATCCTTTAGGATTGTTTTCTTCTGAAAAGAACCTACCTCAACCTTATGAATATCAATCAAAAGATTTCCCTGGTTAATAGAAGAAACTGGTTCCTCAACCATTTCCACCACTCTCTTTTCACAATAAATAATTTCTTGTTCCAAACAAACGAATACGAAAGAATCATTTGTCCAAACATCACCATCACGCATCTTTGATAAATCCAAAGAAAAACGAGACAAAGAGTCATTACTAACTTTTTTCCAACAAACATCTTCTTCCAAACCATTCCAAATCAATGCAGAAAAACGATAGATTCTACCATTATCATCACACAAACGAATAATACTAAAAGAATGCAAAGGAATACTTTGTCCTTGGACAAGAAGGGTTCCATCCACCCAAAGATTTCCTGCCAAACAATCAACAAAACAACTCCCCTTTTTCACAACAATCTTTCCAACACAATGATAATCCACTCCAATATTCAGTGGCATATTCACCTTCATTTCCAAATTCGAACCAAACGTAAAACCAGATTCTAAAAGAATCGTTTTCAATTTATGATCCGAAACTAAAAATAAACGATAATCCCTCTCTTTTATTCCAAAATTAGAGAACAAAATACATCTCTCCTCTCCAATATAAACAAACTCTATATGCGGATTTATTTTAACACAATATATAAATTCTGTATAAATAAATACTGAATAACCAGTTTTTATACCTAAGTGACACAAAAAACAGATGCCACCTAGTAACATC
This sequence comes from Bacillota bacterium, assembly GCA_030526175.1. Taxonomy (GTDB): domain Bacteria; phylum Bacillota_I; class Bacilli_A; order Erysipelotrichales; family Erysipelotrichaceae; genus Floccifex. Next base: position 9,758 of record JAUNDJ010000039.1, on the reverse strand, counting down.
TGTTCCATTCCTTATTTCAATTCTGTCCAATCAAATACAACTGTATCCTTTAGTGGTAAAGTTGTTTGTCCTGTATATTTTTTAATCGTTTCTTTATATTGGTCTTCTGAAATAACCGTATTCTCTTTCGTATTACTATGTATTTCTCCTTCAGTTAATAGAGAATCTAATAGAATATCTTCACTACCATCTTTAGAAATATTATAGAAATCTAAACTATATGTGTCATAGCCACCACTACCACCAATCGCAATATTTCCATTTTCAAACATATAGAAGTTTGTTCGATAACCAAAGACAGTTGGCGCAAAACACTTTCTTACTTTTCCATTCGTATAAACAAAGATGTCATATTTTATAATAGTACCTTTTGAACCCGCACCAATAATCAATTCTGGTGTTCCATTTTTATTAACGTCCTTGAAACAATAATAGACTTTGAAATTATCTTTATCATACGTTGAAGCCAGCAACAATTCCTCATTTAAATCATCACTATGAAGTTTATCCGAAAGAACTCCATCTGTATACTCTTTATAGAAATTATTCTTTATCGCATCACGATATTGAGAAAGAATATTCGCATACATTACTTCTGGATCTGTTATATTCGAATCTTCTTTTTTATTCGATTCAGTATTCTTGATCCATACACAAGGACGAATTCCATAGGATTCTTCTTCTGCATTATAAACAAAACCATTTTCTATAGAAGAATAAGTAATACTACTTGATTCGACAAAATCACGAGTCGCATAATTAGTAAAGAAATATTCAGAAGACGAGTCTTTCCAATTTCCCGATGATAAATTAGATTCTTTCAAACAATAAGGTGTTCCAACCGCCATTCTTTCCAATGCATCCAAATTATTCATTACCTCTTCTACCGAAAGAATAAATACATTATCACTACAAGAAGAATCGGCTTCTACAATCGTTTCCGAACCATCTCTAAGAATTATTTTTCTTCTTATAGAAGAAGACTCATTGGAAATGATTTTCTTCTTTTCCTTATCCGAAAAGGCACTCTTGTAGAAAACATTATTCAACCATTTTCGCATTTGTGAAGAAGACCATTTTGCCCCACTACCATGGGCCTCTGAAAGTACATATTTACTTACCAACAAAGTCTTACTACCATCCAAAGAAGGAATTTTAAACCACTCAATATCCTCCGCTCCATTATCCGTATTACCATCTTGTTCGTACTTACCAAATTTAATCGTATTATCCGAATTGTTCAAAAAAGAATCCATATCCAAATTCTTAGTAACAGAACCATTATTTTCCTCTTTTACAACAGTCCCATTTTGACCTGCTCTAAATAAATCATAATCTGGTGCTTCTTTTTCATAAATGACTTTCCATTGATACGCTTGTCTAGTACAATTAATGGCCGCATTCACTTCACCCACGGTAGAATAATAATAATTATCACTACCAGGACACACCGTTGCTCCACAAACACCATTTACCCAGTGCGACAATTTCCAACCATCCGAATACGAATTTCTATAAGAACCATCCAAATAGTTCGAAGTATAATAATCAACAAGATATGCATTATGAGAATCCGTGAAAAAACCAATTTGGTAATAATGAATAACACCATCATAAGAACCCTCATACACACCTGTTAAAGTCAAATTATCCGTAACACCCATAGCTTTCAATTGTTCCTCTGCTCCAGAAACAATACGTTGCATATCCTCACTAAGCTTACTACTAAGATCTTCTTCCACAGTATCAACATTCGTATCCACTGTTGTATCCAAAGTTAGAGATTCATCAACCATCTTCTCAGACGAAAAATCAGAAACCGAATCTACAGCACTACCACTAGAACTACAACCCGTTACTAAACAACCACTAATCAATAATGGAATTAGCTTTTTCAATTTCATAACAAACAACCTCTCTATTGAAACAATTATAACATTATTAGTACAAAGATTACATTTTGTATCGAATAAACAAAAAAAATAGGAAATTATCCTACTTCATCTACAGCCCAACTTATAACGATACTCTTTCATCAAGAATACTATTATTCCTTCGTTCCTTATCCTTCATTTATGAGAGAATCAATAATCTATCTTCTACTTTTTGAAACCCAACACACTATGTAATCGGTTACATTTGAAAATTATTTTTAGAATTCTTCTTATTTTAGTTAATAAAACTGAAAAGAATTTTCGGATTATGGGCATATTCTAGTAAAATCATTCATCTTTTTTTATGCTTTGCATGTAGTTAGAGAAAGGAGAAAAAAGATGTTTGATAACTTATTTAAGCCAATTACAATCAATGGAATGATTTTGAAAAACAGAATTGTTGCCACTCCTACTGGAGATGATTATGAAGAAAAAGCAATGGGTGGTGCTGCTCTTGTTATTGCAGGACATGCCATTGTAGAACCAGGTCGTTCAAGCTTTGCGAGTGGTGATGAACCATGGATTTTTTCTAAATACGAAAGAGAAAAAACAAGAGAACGTATTTTAAAAATCCATAAAGGTGGCGCTAAAGCTTCCATTGAAATATTCCATGGTGGAGCCGAAGCTAGAGTAAAAGATTATGCGGTTGGTCCATGTAGCTATGTTCGTAAAAAAGATGGTGTTCAAGTTAAGGGCATGAGTGAAGAAGATATGGAAGAAACATTGAAATGGTATGCAGAAACGGCAGCTAGTGCAAGAAAGCTAGGTTTCGATTCCATCTTCTTACATTTTGGACATGGTTGGTTACCAGCTCAATTCTTATCACCATACTATAATAAACGATCAGATGAATATGGTGGTTCTATTGAAAATAGAGCGAAATTCCCTTTGCGAATTCTAGAAACCGTTCGTAATGCGGTTGGAAATAACTATCCAATCGATATGCGAATCAGTGCCTACGAATGGGTAGAAAACTCAATTTCATTCGAAGATGTATTGGCATTCTTAAAAATGGCAGAAAAATATATTGATACAGTACAAATTTCTGCAGGAATGGATTTAGTATTCGAAGCCAATGTCCACTGTATTACAACAAACCTAGAAGAAGAGATGCCAAATTTAAAATATGCCATTGAAGCAAAAAAACAATTGAATATCCCTGTATCAGTCGTATCAGCCGTATTAAGTGCCGAAATGGCAGACGAAATAATCGGCAAAGGATACGTTGACATGGTGGCATGCGGAAGAACGCTTCTTGCCGATCCATATTGGCCAAGAAAAGCCATGGAAAACAAAGGTGAAGATATTGTTCCTTGCCTTCGTTGTTCAAACTGTTACCACATTTCTACAGATCACTGGAATGTAGGTTGCTCCGTAAATCCTAGATATCATCACCAACACTTCATTCCACTAAAAATTGAAAAAGCGGAAGAAACTAAAAATGTTGTCATTATTGGAGCGGGTCCAGCTGGAATGAAAGCCGCTATTACCGCTTATGATCGAGGACACAAGGTAACATTAATCGAAAAGTCAGATTCACTAGGTGGTTTACTAAAGGTCATTGAAAAAGAACATCACAAAATCGAAATTGCTCGTTTATTAAAATACTATCGAGCACAAATTGAAAAAAGAGACATTCTTGTTCAATTGAATACGGAAGCCACTCCAGATTATGTTCGTACATTAAATCCTGATGCATTATTAATTGCGATTGGTGCACAAGAAAGAATTCTTCCTATTCCTGGAGTTGATAATCCAAAAGTAGTTTTAGCTACAAAAGCTATTTTAGACCCTTCTCAATTAGGAAATAAAATAGCCATTTTAGGAGGAGGAAGCATTGGTTGTGAAATCGCATTAGAACTTGCGGAAGAAGGAAAAGAAGTTCATATCCTTGAAATGACAAATATTCTTGCAGGAAATGCGAATTCGTTATATCGAGAAGCTTTAAGACAAAAATTCTTACTTCACGATAATATTCATTCCCACTTAAATGCTGCTTGTAAAGAAATCAAAGAAGAAGAAATCCTTTATTTGGATAAAGATGGAAAACAACAAGCGATTCCATACGATAACCTAATTCTTTCCACTGGTTTAGTTCCACAAATAAAAGAAACAGAAAGTTTCTATGGTATTTGTAGAAACACGGTTGCTATTGGAGATTGTATTAAACCAAGCAGTATTATGAACGCAAATTATGAAGCATATGTAAATGCTCTAAACATTTAAGAGAAAAAGAGAGGAAACAAGATGAAAGACTATACTGAATTAAATCAAGCGATCATCAAAAATGTTGGTGGTGCTGAAAACATTTCTAATGTTATACATTGTGCAACTAGACTTCGTTTTACTTTAAAAGATGGTACTAAATTTGATGCGGAAGCAATTAAAGAACTTAAAGGTGTATTAGGAACTACCGTTGCAGGTGGATTACACCAAGTATTAATCGGAACACAAGTAGGTGATGTATACGCTCAATTAATGGAAATGCCAGAAATTAAAGCACAAGGTATTGTAAGTGCAGGTGCGATCGATGAAAACTTAGACAAAGAAAAAGTTGGATTATTCGATCGTTTCACTCGTATGATGTCTGATGTTTACTCACCATTCATTCCATTATTAGCTACTGGAGGGATTGCTTCTGGTATTATTGGTTTATTAGCAAATATGGGAATTGTTGATAGCACTGGATTAACATATCAAGCGTTCTATTCAATTTTCTATTCATTAATCTATTTCTTCCCTATCTTATTAGCCTTTACTGCTGCAAAACACTTCAAGTGCAATCAATATGTTGCAGCGGCATTAGGAGCATGTATCATGTATCCAGGTGTTGCTGATTTATTAGTAACAGGTGAACAAGCTACTTTATTAGGAATCAACTTCCCAGCATATAACTTCTCAGGATCATTCATTCCTATCTTAATGTCTGTATTCTGCATGAGCTATTTCGAAAGATTCTTAAAGAAATCTTTACCACAAGTTGTTCAATTTATTTTAGTACCATTATTATGCTTATCCGTATTTGTTCCATTAACAATTATTGTATTCGGACCAGTTGGAGGAGTTATCGCTAACTTAATTTCTTCAATTTACAATATCGTTGCAGGAAACAACATTTTAGTAAGTGTTGTATTCGGTGGAATCTTCTCATTAGTTATCTTATTAGGAATGCACTGGGCTGTTACTCCAATTCTATTAGGAGTTATGGCTACTCAAGGATTTGAACCAGCCTTAGCTGCAGGAGGAATGGGAAACTATGCTGCATTAGGTGTTTGTTTAGCCGTAGCTGTATTTGCGAAAAACGCCAATGACAAAACAACAGCAGCTTCTTCCGCTTTCACAAATGCATTATGCGGAATTACAGAACCATCTCTTTACGGAATTATCTTACGCGATAAATTATTAATCGGAACAATGGTATTATCTGGAGCAGTTGCCGGATTAGTATTAGGAATTGGAAAAGTTGCTGCAACTAACTTCGCATTCTCAGGAATTTTAGCATTCTCTGCTTGGTTTGGATGCGTAAACTTCCCAATGTATTGTGCTGGTATCGCAACTTCAATCATTCTATCATTCGTATTAACAGCTACTTTAATCAAATCTGGTAAAGTAAAAGAATTCGACAAATAAAACGTATTTAATAAGGCAGGATATTGAATTGTATTCTGCCTTTTTGATATATAATGTAGATATGATTATAGAAAAACTTAAGGAACAAAAAAACTTCACAGATGCCGAAATAAATATCGCAAATTATTTGATGAAAAACGGTTTTGAAATTAAAAATATGTCGATTTCAGATTTAGCAAAAGCGACATTCTCTTCTCCCGCATCCATTACTCGTTTATGTTACAAGCTCGATGCCAAAGGATATAAAGAGTTTCGTATCCGATTTAACCAAGAATACGAAAATTATACAAAAGAAGGAAATATCGACGTCAATAAACCATTTCAAAAAGAAGATTCTTTTGAAAAAATTGCCAAGAATCTACAAAAAATGCGAAACGATACAATTGGAAGGATTGCGTCTGGATATAACTATCCAAGTTTAAACCGGATTGTTCATCGACTTCATGAAGCCGACATGATCAATATCATAGCGGTAGGAACTTCCGTCTATATTGCTCTAGATTTTCAATTAAAAATGCTTCATTATGGAAAAGTAGTAAATGTCACACAAAATACATCATTCTTACCAGGATATTGTTTCTTATCAACAAAGAAATCCGTGAACTTTATCATTTCTAAATCAGGAGAAACTAAAGAAATTGTAGAATGTCTAAAAATCCTAAAAAGTAGAAATCAATATTGTGTTGCGATTACATCCAATTCTTATAATACAGTCGCTAGAATGAGCAATGAAATCATAGATGTACATACCGAAGAAGATAATAGCTATTATGAAAAAATCGATTCCTTTGCAGCCTATGATGGATTCCATTATGTACTAGATTGTTTATATGCATTTTTAGTCCGTTTAGACTACGATAAGAATGTCGAACGATTAAAAGAAAATGCATATACAATTAATAAAAATAAGAAATAATTTCCAAATATGTTTCTTCCATATACTACAAAAGCCCTTAGAACTATTACATGTTCATAGGGCTTAGATATTTTTAATTCAATTATATTCTATAAGTCACTACTTACTTCAAGAAGTTTTTTATTTATTCTAGTTTGTACCTCAATATAATATGCAGTCTCTGCATCATTCAAATCTTCGTCATCCCATTCATCAAAGGCTTCAACCGCATCGGTATATTTACCTAAGTATTCAGCATATTCTAATAATAAAGATACATCCGATTGATTATCCGAGAATTTCTTCATGAAATCGCAATATTCATCCATAAATTTTTCGTATTTATCCATAGCTTCTTTGAATTCTGGTCTTATTCCATTTAAAGTGCTTTCTTTCTTAACTTCTTCTTTTTGTTCTTTCTCAACTACTTTTTCTTCTTTTTTCAATTCTTCATCCGGCTCATCAAGTCTAATAGTCATCGTATTAAAACCAATGTATTCAATACTTACGTGATATCCATCTTTATTATCTGCTCTATAATACTTTTCACCTTTATCATAATTTTGGTTAAATCCATTTTTAACAGCACCATCAATTGTCTTTCCTACACAAAGCTTCGTAATATATCTTTGCGTAACACCCAAAAGATCCGCGGCTTCCTTTGTCGAATAATACTTCATCTTTCACACCACCTTCATCATATCCAAATCAACGTATTAATATAGATATATATTACTATTGTGTTCCGTTTACATCAGTGTTTAGTTCCGATTTCTAAAATATAGTTCTTTTTTAGTTCCTTTCGAAAAAAAATAAATTAATTTATGTTATCCTATTAATGAAATACAGTGTCTCTCTAGAATATGGAGAACACTTAGGAGAATCGGATGCGTCTGATTCTCTTTTTTTATATGAATTGACGCCTAAAGTTTTGTTTTACATATCCTCAAAAATGAAGTACAATAATGAATGTCCTTTAAATAAGCAAAAAAAAAGCCATCGTTTGATGGCGTCTTATTTGAGATGGCGTCCTGGAAGGGATTCGAACCCCTGACCGTGCGCTTAGAAGGCGCATGCTCTATCCAGCTGAGCTACCAGGACAACACAGATAGTATAGCACACATTTTAAATAATGCAACACTAAAAATAAAGAAATTGAGGTTTTTTTAATATGGCAGAAGAATCAAGTTTACCAAAACGAAAAAGTAGTAAGAAACATATCGATCATATGGGATATCGATTTATGGGATGGTATGCCGATCCCCAATTCACCAAACGAATCAATCCAAGTGGTAAATTACCTGGAACGACAACGTTTTATGATAAGTGGGTTCCCATTCTATATCCAGTACGATATGTCTTATACGGGGCAAAAAACGATCCTAGAAATCCAAACTACGTAACCGTAGAAACTGGCGTACTAAAACTATATCCGCCAAAAAAAGAAGGATATGTCTTTGATGGATGGATCTATAATGGAAGAAAGATTCGTACGCTTCCAGAAGGACAAACTAAAACCGTTGTTCTAAAAGCTTCTTTTAAAGAAACAGAACATATTCATTTTGAAACAAATGGTGGTGGTACACTAAAGTCCGCCCCTATTTTAGTCAACCAATCATCCAAAATCTTAACTCCTATGAAAATAGGATGTACTTTTGAAGGATGGTATTATGACGAAGACTTTACCCAACCATACTTAGAAGAAGATCAGATTACTGAAGAATGTACATTATACGCACGATGGACACCAACTGAATATGAAATTCGCTACAATTTAGACGGTGGAACTAACTCTTCTAAGAATCCAACATCGTATACGTACTTCTCCAAAACCATTCCATTACGAAATGCGACAAAACCAGGCTATGTGTTTGAAGGATGGTACGATATCCGAGGCCGAAGAATCAATATGATTCAAGCCAAAACCATCGGAAACTATACCCTAACTGCACGATTCACTAAAGAACGCGAAGAATAATCTTTGCGTTTTTTCATTCTTGCTCAATCCATACACTTTGACTATACTAGTCTCATGAGAGCAGAAAAAATGTTAGAAATCGGTATCCGCGTTGGAAAATTATTAATGAAAAGCGGGGCCGAAGTATATCGTGTCGAAGATACCATGGTCCGCTTTTGTAAGGCATACAAAGACGTAGAAAATGTCGAAAGCTTCGTAATCGCTACAGGAATTATGTTGACCATCCAAGTCGATGGACACTCCTACTCCAAAGTGTGCCGTGTTCAATCCAGAAGTACCAATCTAGAATGCATAGAAGATGTCAATGCCCTTTCCAGAGAAGTCCAAACCAAAGACTTTACCATGGAAGAAGTCGAAGAACGATTGGATAAGATAGCCCAAAAACCAATGTATCCACAATGGATGACTATTCTATTCGGTGCCATTGGAGCAGCAGGCTTTGCGATGTTCTTTGAAGGCAATCTATACGAAATCGGCTATTCTTTTATAATCGGATTGGTAATTCGCTACTTAACCATCTGGCTAAACAAATTAGAAATGAATTCCTTTATCAACAACGTTCTATTAGCCGGGATTGTTTCTCTATTAAGCGTATTCTTTCATCAAATCAGTATCCTTGCTAGAGTCGATACCCTAGTCATATCCGGAATCATGCTTCTAATACCAGGACTCGCCATCACCAATGCGATACGAGATACCATGTCCGGCGATTATCTTTCCGCAGGAGCTAGAGCCATGGAAGCATGTATGCTCGCTTGTGCCATTGCCCTAGGAGCCGGTCTAGTCCTAATTAGTATGAGGTACTTTTTATGAGTATACTAATCATTAGAGCCGCTATATCCAGTGGATTGGCCACGCTAGGATTTGCGATATTATTCAACATCAAACGAGACAAACTATTCTATGCCGCACTCACAGGAGCCATTGGCGGGATTCTCTACAAAGTATGCTTCCACTATGGATTAGGCGAATATCTATCCAACTTTATTGCTGCCATCGGGCTATCCTTATGCAGTGAAATATTCGCTCGATACTGTAAGACACCCGTATCCACGTTTCTAGTCTGTGCCCTAATACCCTTAGTACCCGGAGGCTTCTTATTTCGAATGATTCTTTGTGTCATGGAAGGAACACTTAGCCAGGCTATCGAGTACAGTATTGTGACAATATCCATTGCCCTAGTCTTAACCATCGGTATTCTCTTTGTCTCCACTATGGTCCAACTATACTATAAGGCAAGAAGACACTAATTCTTCTTGCCCTATTTTTTATCTTAAAACAGCAGAATACTCCAGCTTCTATAAGCTGGAGATGAATGCGT
>JAUNDJ010000038.1 GCA_030526175.1 Bacillota bacterium | reverse complement strand
AACGATTTCTCCATCTTTGTCGTACATTTCACCAATAAAAACATTAGTACTAGAAATATTTGGTCCAAAGATTTCAAATGTATTATTTGGTACGAAATGGTTTTTTACTTGAATTTTCGCAATTTGCGTTTCTTCATTATAATCTAATACATAAGCAACATATTCTTGTGTAACAATTTCATCACGGTCTTGATACAATTGAACTTTATAATCTGGAAGTCCATTATAGAAACCTTGAGCCGTTGGACGATTTTCCGCTTTTGAAATCTCAAATTTTAAAGCATTCATCTGTTCTTCGCTGACAAAACCTTGTTCATAATACAAGTCAATGCATTTTCTATAACTTGATACAACGGTCGCTAAATAGTAAGCACTTTTCATTCGCCCTTCGATTTTTAGTGAAGCCACTCCCCAATCTATAAAACGAGGAATAAACTCTATAGCTTGTAAGTCTTTACTTGACATTGAGAATAAATTGTCAGGATTACTGATTTCTTTATCCTCGTCCATTAAGTGATATTTCCAACGACAGCTTTGTGCACATCCACCTCGGTTCGCATCTCTTAATGTCATATGATTGCTTAAAACACAGCGTCCAGAAAAGGAAATACACATTCCACCATGAATAAAGATTTCAATTGGTAATAAATTCTTTTTCGCCATCGCTTCAATATGTGGAAGCTGGCATTCTCTTCCCAATACAACACGGTCCATTCCTTTTTCTTTCCAAAAAGAAATGGCGCTGGAATTTGTACTGGAATGTTGCGTAGAAACATGGACTTCATAATGAATTGGTAAAGATTTCGCTAACATCATAATACTAGGACTTGCGACGATTATCGCATGAATACCACATGCATCTAAAGCCAATAAATATTCTTTTAATCCTTCTAAATCACTTTCGTGAGGTAACATATTGACGGTTACGTGTACGTGCGAACCATGTTCTTCAGCAAATTGTACTAATTCTTTAATTTCTTCTAGAGAGAAATTTGATGCACGAGAACGTAAACTAAATTGTTTCCCTCCAATATAGACAGCATCTGCTCCATATAAAATCGCAATTTTTGCTTTTTCTAAATTCCCTGCAGGAGCTAATAGTTCGATTTTATTCATTATTGCCCCTCCTTTTTTAAAATCGTTTCCTGGTGATATAAATGACTACTACCTTCTGTATCCTCAAGTTTATGCTTATACATATTTAATACCGAAACAGCCCAGTCGTCATTTTTAAAAATAGAATCCACTCTAAATCTTTGAATACCGGCACTTTTTAAAACGTCCAATTCTTCAATCGAAGACATCGGCTTTTCACTATAAACGTGCGTACCATTTTCATCTTGTACAATTGGCATTCTTCCCGAACGAGTACTTTCAATCAAGTCGTATTTCTTTATAGGCGCTTCGCTTCCAATCGCATCTAAATAATTTTTTACTAACGGTCTTCTAGAGTAACAAATTGAAAAATATCCATGGATCAACACTTCAACATTTGAAGTATAAGAAGCAATTTTTTGAATTTCTTCTAAAGATAATTCATGGGCTAAACTAACCGATTGTACACCTTGTTCTAAATAGAATTTTACATCGTTATGATTGGCAACCAAGGTTTCTGGCTGATAAATACATTTGTTTTCGAGACCTAATAATTTAGCTTCCCACAATAAACCTTCATCGGAAAAATAAATTCCATCAACATCTTCTTCCTTACAAACAGATAATGCTTCTTTCACAAAATCCATCTCATCTTCCATAAATAATTTAACTGCGTTAATAAATAGTTTTAGACCAAATTTATTACATTCATCTTTCCATACTTGAACATCTTGTAAGGAAACACAACGATCCATTCGAATCGATAAATTTTCTATTCCTAATATAACAGCATCATAGCCTGCTTGTTTTAATTTTTCTAAATTTGATAAATCATGTACAGTTACTATAAACATAATATTTTCTCCTCAAGCAAACATACTATACAGAATAAAAAGGAGAAATACAATTATTCCTCCTTATTCCATCCTTCAATTTTTTGAATTAAGGCAATCAACTCTTCTTCGGAATATACAACATAGTCCGCTTGATTTCCTTCTTTTTTATTATGACGATCAAAATATATATTTCTCAAACCAGCTTTTTTAGAAGCTGCAATATCGTTATTGTAAGAATCCCCAATATAGAACCAATCTTCCGCTTTTTCTTGATTATCTAAGAGAAATCTAGTAAATATCTCCGGATCAGGTTTTGAAATACCAATTCCCATACTTGTGATAATGTAGTTTGGGTTTATATATTTAGTCATTCCTAATGCCTGAATCTTTTTTCTTTGGTGACTATCTTCTCCGTTGGTAATAATTCCAAAGGTTAAGTTAGAGTTTTCGAAGAATTCTTTATATGTCTCACTCAATTGAAGATTGTATTGATTGTATTTATAATGTTCTTGAAATTTAGATATTTCTTCTCGCGAATAAGGAATCTCATATTTCTTACATACTTCTTCAATACGAATTTCTCCGCTTTCATCGATTGAGATTTCCTTTGTTAATACTCTCGGGAAATTAACATCTCCAATATATCGATAGTATTTGTATTTTTCTTTTAGATTATCACAATGTTCAGGAAAGAATTGTTCCATAGCTCGTACAAAAGGTTGAGAACAATCATAAAGCGTATCGTCTAAGTCAAAACAATATTTCATATTAGTTCGCTAGTTTCCATTTTCCAGAAAGATAGAAAACTCCTCCAATCACAAGTGGCATGAATCCAGCAATGGCATCTCCCATCCAGAATCCTTGAGGACCCATTCCTAAGCCCCATCCTAAAATATATGCAATCCCAATACGACCAATGATTCCATCGATAATGGCTACTAACAGATTTAATTTTGAGTTACCAGATCCATTGATGATTCCAAACGCAAAACAACGAGAAGCCGCTCCATAAGCACCCACAATACTTGGTAAGATGATAATCGTTGCACTCTTAACAATTTCCATATCTTGGGTAAACATTTCGAACATAATATCTGGATATGTTAGTAAGACAATGACATAAATAGTAACGATAAAGGTTGCACTAGCACATGCCCAACCTAAAATTTTTGGGACACGATCGTACTTGGCAGCCCCGATATTTTGTCCAACCATAGATCCAGCCGCTGTTGTCAAAGACATACTTAAGATACCTACCATCATATTCAATTTATTTAAGATACCTGCACAAGCCGAATAGATAACACCAAATGAGTTAACCCATGCAGCAACAACTGTCATCGAAATACTAATAGCAGCCGATTGTAAAGCCATAGGAATTCCTAAAGAACTCAAACGTCCCACTGTATGTAAATCTGGAATAAAGCTAGCTGGTTTGAAATCAAACCCAAAACTTTCTTTATGCATATACAAATAGACCATCGCATACACAAACGAGAATCCTTGTCCAATAACCGTCGCTAAAGCGGCACCTGTAACTTCCATTTTTAATACGGCTACAAATAAAATATCCAATACAATATTGATTACGGATGCAATAGCCACAAACATAAATGGTCGTTTAGAATCTCCCATTCCACGCATAATAGCTGACACAATGTTATATCCATAAATAAAGAACAATCCTGTCATACAAACAATTGTATAATCCATTGTATATTTATACGCTTCGGCAGGTGTATTGACTAAATGTAACAATCCATCTCTAAAGAAGAAACATAAAATGGACATTAAAATCGAAACACTCAATAACACAGAAAACATTGTCCCGATTGTCTTCTTTACACCATTAAAATTTCTATTTCCTACATCTTTTGCGATAATAATCTGTCCGGCTCCGGCAAATCCCATAACGACAAAGTTTAAGATCGAAAGAATATTTCCTCCTGTGGCAACCGCCGACATACCTACTCCTCCAATGACTTGTCCAACTACAATCATATCTACAATATTATAGATTGCCTGTAGAGCATTGGAAATGAATAATGGCATCGCAAATAAGAACAACAACTTAGGAACACTTCCTGTTGTTAAGTCTTTCATCATACTTTTTTGTGAAGCATTTTCTGACATAATTACTCTCCTTTTCTATTTCCTTACAGAGTATAACACCAATATATAGATAAAAAAAGCATCCTTTTTTCAGGATGCTTTATTTGTGATGAAAGTATACAAATTATTTGTATAATTCAACTAATTTTTGTAAGTGTTCGAAACGTTCTTTAGCCAATTCTTCAGATTTAGCGAATAATGTTTTAGCTCTTTCTGGGAATGGTTTAATTAAACGAGTGTAACGAGCTTCGTTATTTAAGAATTCTTGGTATGATCCGTCACCAGCTTTTGAAGTTAATGTGAATGGGTTCTTACCTTGTTCTTTTAATGCAGGGTTGAATGAGAATAAGTTCCAGTATCCAGACTTAACAGCTTTTTTCATTTCGTCTTGACAGTGGTTCATACCACCTTTAGCGATACCGTGTAATTCACATGGAGCATAACCGATGATTAAAGATGGTCCATCGTAAGCTTCTGCTTCAGCGATAACTTTAACAGCTTGCGCTGGGTTAGCACCTAATGCGATTTGAGCTACGTAAACATAACCATAAGTCATAGCGATTTCTGATAATGATTTTTTCTTAATTTCTTTACCAGCAGCAGCGAATTGACATACTTCACCAACGTTAGACGCTTTAGAAGCTTGTCCACCTGTATTTGAATACATTTCTGTATCGAATACGAATACGTTAACGTTTTCTCCAGATGCTAATACGTGGTCTAATCCACCGTATCCGATGTCATAAGCCCATCCGTCTCCACCGAAGATCCATACAGATTTTTTAGCTAAGTAATCTTTACGTTCTAAGATTTCAGCAGCTAATGGAGAATCGATTTTTTCGATTTCAGCAACTAATGCTTCTGTAGCAGGAGTATTAGCTTTAGTTTGTTCTTTAGTTTCTAAGAATTTATCGAAGGCAGCTTTTAATTCAGCAGAGTCAGTAGCTTCTACTAATTCAGCAACTTTAGCGATAGTTTGAGCACGTAAAGTTTTTTGTCCTAAGTTCATACCGAATCCGTGTTGAGCGTTGTCTTCGAATAATGAGTTACACCAAGCTGGTCCTTTTAATGTATCTTTGTTTACAGTATATGGAGATGTTGCAGCTGGTCCACCCCAGATTGATGAACATCCAGTAGCGTTTGATACATACATTTGTTCACCGAATAATTGAGTGATTAAACGAGCATATGAAGTTTCAGCACATCCAGCACATGATCCAGAGAATTCTAACAATGGTTGGTTGTATTGTGATCCGATAGGAGTTGCATCACCAAATGCAGGTTTTAATTCTTTTTTACCAACATTAGCTACTAAGTAGTCGAATACTGGTTGTTGATCAGCTAAGTCAGCTTGAGGAACCATCTTCAATGCTTTGTTAGCTTTTGGACATACAGTGACACATTCACCACATCCCATACAGTCTAATGGTGAAATTGACATTGTATATTGCATGCTTGCATCAGCAGCGTGGTTAGATTTCATTAATTTGATTTGTTCTGGAGCAGCTTTTACTTCTTCTTCATTTAAGATGAATGGACGTAATGTAGCGTGTGAACAAACGAATGCACAAGAGTTACATTGTACACATTCTGCTGGATCCCAAGCAGGAACCATTACAGCTGTACCACGTTTTTCGTAAGCAGATGCACCTGTTTCAAATTGTCCGTCAGCGTTATCAACGAATGCAGAAACTGGTAATGAATCTCCATCCATGATAGAAACTGGATTTAAGATATCTTCTACTAATTTAACTGTTTTAGCACGTCCTACTAATGCTTTTGGAGCAGCATCTGGAGTTGGGTTAGCCCAGCTTTCAGGAACTTCTACTTTGTGAGTAGCGTCTACACCAGCATCGATAGCTTTGTAGTTCATTTCTACAACAGCGTCACCTTTTTTAGAGTAAGATTTTTTAGCAGCAGCTTTCATGTATTCAACAGCTTCATCAATTGGCATTACGTTAGCTAATTTGAAGAATGCTGATTGAAGGATTGTGTTAGTACGTTTACCCATACCGATTTCGATAGCTTTATCGATGGCATTGATTGTGTACAATTGAATGTTGTTATCGTAAATATATTTTTTAGCTTCAGCATTTAAGTTTGCTTCTAATTCTTCGTCAGACCATTGGCAGTTGATCATGAATACACCACCAGGTTTAACGTCTTGAACCATCTTGTATCCTTTAACTACATATGAAGGGTTGTGACATGCAACGAAGTCAGCTTGGTTGATGTAGTATGGAGATTTGATTGGGTTATCACCGAAACGTAAGTGGGAAATTGTGATACCACCAGTTTTCTTAGAGTCATATTGGAAATATGCTTGGATATATTTGTCAGTGTGGTCCCCGATAATTTTTGTTGAGTTTTTGTTAGCACCTACAGTACCGTCTCCTCCAAGACCCCAGAATTTACATTCTACAGTTCCAGGAGCTGAAGTGATAGGAGCTGGTTTAACTTCTGGTAATGAAAGGTTAGTAACGTCATCCACGATACCAATTGTGAAACGTGGTTTTGGTGCGTCTTTTTTCAATTCTTCGTAAATTGCGAATACGCTTGATGGAGGTGTATCTTTTGAACCTAATCCATAACGTCCACCATTTAATACGATGTCATTTAATCCTGCTTCACGTAATGTAGCAGCAACGTCTAAGTATAGAGGATCTCCTAATGCACCTGGTTCTTTAGTACGGTCTAATACTGCAATTTTCTTAGCAGTTGCAGGTAATACTTTTAATAAGTGTTTTGAAGACCATGGACGATATAAACGAACTTTTACTAAACCAACTTTTTCACCTTTTGCAGTTAAGTAGTCGATTACTTCTTCGATTACGTCATTGATAGAACCCATAGCTACGATTACACGGTCAGCATCTTCTGCTCCATAGTAGTTGAATAAATCGTAGTTAGTTCCTAATTTTTCGTTAACTTTAGCCATGTATTTTTCTACTACAGCTGGTAATGCATCGTAAGTAGGGTTACATGCTTCACGGTGTTGGAAGAAAATGTCACCATTTTCGTGAGAACCACGCATAGTTGGGTGTTCTGGGTTTAAAGCGTGTTCACGGAATGCTTTAACTGCATCCATTGGACACATTTCTTTTAAATCTTCATAATCCCATTCTTCGATTTTTTGAATTTCGTGAGAAGTACGGAATCCATCAAAGAAGTTGATGAATGGAACTTTTCCTTCTAATGCAGCACAGTGAGCTACTGGAGATAAGTCCATTACTTCTTGTGGGTTAGTTTCACATAACATAGCGAAACCAGTTTGACGACATGCATAAACGTCAGAGTGATCACCGAAGATGTTTAATGCGTGAGTCGAAATTGTACGAGCTGAAACGTCAAATACACAAGGTAATTGTTCAGCAGCGATTTTGTACATATTAGGGATCATTAATAATAACCCTTGAGATGCAGTAAATGTAGTTGTTAAAGCACCAGTTCCTAATGAACCGTGTACAGCACCAGCAGCACCAGCTTCTGATTCTAATTCACTAACTACTACTTGATTTCCAAAAATGTTTTTTAATCCAGCAGCTGACCATTGATCAACAAAGTCTGCCATTGGACTTGATGGTGTAATAGGGTAAATAGCAGCAACTTCAGTATATGCATATGCAACGTGAGCCGCAGCTTGGTTACCATCCATCGATTTTCTTGCTCTAGGCATAGTATAATATTCCTCCTTGTTTAAATAAACATACCGATATTATTATATCGCTTTTATAGAATTAATGTATGAAAAAATTTTCATAATGGTTAGACGTGTCTAACTTAGATATAAATCACAATCCTTTTATAAATAAGAGCAATGTGATATAATATTGAAGATTTTTAAGATTAATAAGATTGGAGATGAGAATTATGTCACAAATTACAGAATTACCAGACGGGTATCTTGTCGAACAATGTCTTGATAAAATTCGTCCCTATATTCAAAGAGATGGAGGAGACATCGAATTGATTGGTATTGATGAAACTGGAATCGTATATGTTTCTTTCCGTGGTGCATGCGCTGGATGTGGAATGGCTGCAATGGACTTTTCAGATGGTGTTCGTGACCTAATCATTGACGAAGTACCAAATGTTCGTGATGTAATGTTAGTCGGATAAGCTCAGTACATGAGCTTTTTTTATTTTAAAGATAAAAAAAAAGGGTACGATTAGTACCCCATGATTCCCATATAATAAGGGAATTGTTTATACCACCATACCCAATCGTGGTTAACATCATATCCCCAGTATTCAAACCAGCAATTAATCCCTTTACTGTTACAAATACCTTGTAGTTTACGAGTATCTGCTAAACAAACGTCTTCCCATGCACCTTGTCCTACGACAAAAATATATTGGTTTTGGTTATATTTTTGAACATATTCATGATTTGGATCAATCATTGATAAATATGCACAAGGATCGTTTTCAAATGTGTGTTGATCGTGGTGACCAAAGAAATATCCTTCCATATCATATACACCAGACAATGCCAAACATTGATCAAAACGATCTGGGAAACGGAATGCCAAGTTCGCTGCATGTCCAGCTCCTAAGCTAAATCCTGTTACAACACATTTTGCGTCTTGAGGTTGATTTCCTTTTTCTAACGCACTTGGAATTAATTCTTGAACAATATATTGAATCCAGCACTCTTGTTTCCACATACGATCTCCAGTGTTTCCTGTGCTAGACCAAGTTTCTTTATCAATTGTATTGATTGTCACAAATTGAATTTTTCCTGCTTCAATAGCGTTTTCCATAATTTTAAACATTCCACGATCTTCCCATTCGTAGAACACACCATCTTGGCAAGGGATGCAAAGACATAATTTCCCTGCATGACCATACATTTTAAATTCCATATCGCGATTTAAGTGAGAAGAATATTCTTTAAAATAACGAATTTGCATAATTTCCCTCCTATAAACAAGTACAAATACTACGATATTATAGAGTTTCAAGAAACAGAGTGCAAGAAAAATGATGTAACACGCCATTTTTTTGTTAAACAAATTCTCATGATTGTAACATCATGTTAGGATTTATCACATTTTCTTAAAAATTTAATGTAAAAATATTAAGATTTTACTTACAAATTTTATGAAAAATAATTGCGAATTTCACGTCATTGGTCTATTATATTGTAGGTTTTTTTAACCAGAAAGAGTGAAAAAATATGGCAAAAGAAAAAATTTTAAATATAGCGGTAATTGCTCACGTCGATGCCGGAAAAAGTACATTGGTCGATGCTTTTTTAAGACAAAGTGATGTATTCCGTGACAACGAAGAAGTAGTAGATTGTGTAATGGACTCTAACGATTTAGAAAGAGAACGTGGAATTACTATTTATTCAAAAAACTGTTCTGTAATTCACGATGGTGTAAAAATTAATATCGTCGATACACCAGGGCACGCGGACTTCTCTTCCGAAGTAGAACGTATCATTCGTACAGTAGATACAGTTATTCTTCTAGTAGATGCAAGTGAAGGTCCAATGCCACAAACTCGATTTGTATTATCAAAAGCTTTAGAAATCGGTTTAAAACCAATTCTATTAATCAACAAAATCGACAAGAAAGATCAAAGAGCCGAAGAAGTGGTTGACGAAGTTTATGAATTATTCTTAGAACTAGACGCAAACGACGAACAATTAGACTTCCCTATTTTATATGGTGTAGCTCGTGAAGGAAAAGTACAATACGATCTTGATACACCATCTGATAATATCGAACCTTTATTTAAAACTATTTTAAATCACTGTGAAGTTTATCCAGATTTAGATGAAGAACCTGTTAAAATGCAAATCAGTGCCTTAGCATATGATGAATACATTGGTCGTTTAGGAATTGGACGTGTTTATTCTGGTGTTTTAAAACAAGGTACTCCATATATCCGTTGTAACGAAGAAGGATTCACAAAACGCGAAAACATCTCAAACTTATTCGTATACAAAGGGTTATCTCGTACAAGTGTTCAAGAAGCACATTCTGGAGATATCGTAGTAATCGCAGGTATGCCAGATATCAGTATTGGAGATACAATTTGTGATGTCGACCATATCGAACCAATGGAACAAATTCCTATTGAAGAACCAACGTTAAGCATGAACTTCCACGTTAACTCTTCTCCATTCGCTGGAAGAAGCGGAAAATTCGTTACAAGCCGTAACATTAAAGAACGTTTGGAAAAAGAATTAGAAGTAAATGTTGGATTAAAAGTAGAACCAACAGATTCTGCCGATTGTTTCAAAGTAAGTGGGCGTGGAGAATTACACATTTCTATTCTAATCGAAAATATGCGTCGTGAAGGATACGAACTAGCGATTTCTAAACCACAAGTTATCTTACACGAAGATGAAAACGGAGTAAAAGTTGAACCAATCGAAGAAGTTGTTTGTTTAGCACCAACAGAATACCAAGGAACAATCATCAATAAATTAAACCTTCGAAAAGGTGTAATGATCAATATGGATTCCGATGGTTCTTATGATAAAATTATCTACCAAGTTCCAACACGAGGATTATTAGGTTTCCGTACTGAATTTATCAATGACACACATGGTGAAGGTACATTAGTACGTCGTATTTGTGGATACGAACCTTATAAAGGAGAAATCGCACAACGTATGCAAGGGGCCATGATTTCTACAGAAACAGGACCTTGTGTTACATACGCTCTATGGAACTTACAAGAACGTGGATCGTTATTCGTATCGCCACAAGTTGAAGTATACGAAGGAATGATTGTTGGAGAAAGTGCGAAAAACATCGATATGGATGTTAACCCATTAAAAGCGAAAAAATTAACAGCCATTCGTTCTAGCGGTCGTGATGAAGGTATGTTCTTAACACCACCAAGAATCTTTACATTAGAAGAAGCACTTGAATGGATTAACGATGACGAATTAGTTGAAGTTACACCAGATGCAATTCGTATTCGTAAAAAAGGATTAACAGCCTTAGATCGTCGTGCTCTATATCGTGAAAAAATGAATGCAGGAAAATAGCGAATATCGAAAGATATTCGTTTTTTCTAAAAGAAAAAGCTAAGGGATTTTCCCTTAGCTTACATATTATCCACGAAGTTGTGCGTTAAAGTTCTTTTCTAATGCAGCACGAATATTTTCAAATACTGTATTGATTTCGTCATCTTTTAATGTGTGAGTATCCGATTGGAAAGTTAATGTTAAAGCAACTGATTTTTCATTTTCCTTAACATGTTCTCCTTGGTAAACGTCAAACACTTCAATATTTTTGATGATCATTTCTTTATTAACA
Organism: Bacillota bacterium; assembly: GCA_030526175.1. Taxonomy (GTDB): domain Bacteria; phylum Bacillota_I; class Bacilli_A; order Erysipelotrichales; family Erysipelotrichaceae; genus Floccifex. The sequence goes on along the minus strand of JAUNDJ010000038.1, from coordinate 12,586 downwards.
CGACCTTGTTTATTCATTGCATCAATAATTTTTGCGACTGGTAAATCACGATCGATTACGAATGCTAAGTCACGCGTTACACTTGGATATTTTGAAGAAGGAACAAATTTAATTTTTGACTTCTTAATTCCAATTAGAGCATTCATATCAATTTCAGCCATGATTACATTTTTACAATCTGTATCTTGACCATATTGAGGATGAATTTGTCCAACATAACCAACTAATTGTTTTCCAATTAAGATTTCTGCACTTCTATAAGGGTGGAAGTGAACAGTATCGCTTGTATTTTCACGATAAGCAATACGTTGTGCAGCAATACCTAACTTATCCATTAAAGCTTCGATTAATCCTTTTGCTGTATAGAAATCACTTGGTAATGTATATCCTGTCCAACGAGAACGTTGTAAAGTTCCACTTAATACAAAGGCTAAGTGTTGTTTAGAACCTTCTGTTCCTGATACATCGCTTAATTCAAATACGTTACAATCTTTGATACTTCTTGCATGATTGTAACTTACAACATCTAATAAAGAAGGAAGAATACTTGTACGAATATAACGACGTTCTTCACTCATTGGTGTAGCCAATTGAATTGGATCTTTCACTCCTAAAATCGCATTTTCCATTTTTTCTGATGAAATTAATGTATAAGTAATGCAATCTTGTAGTCCTTGTGAAGTAAAGAAATCACGTGTTAAACGAGTAGCACGTTGTGTTGGGTTTAATTTCCCTTCTGTCATTTCCATATATGGAAGTGTGCTAGGTAAACGATCGTATCCGATCATACGAATAACTTCTTCACTTAAATCGTGAACACCTTCCATGTCTGTACGGTGTGCAGGCATATGACAAACAATTGTATCACCATCCACTGTTGGTTCAAAATGTAAACGTTCGAATACAGAAATAACTTCTTCTTTTGAGAAATCTGTTCCTAAACGGAAGTTAATCGCATCGGCAGTGCAAGAAATTGTCACTGGAGTGTATCCGTTATCCCCATATTTTACAGTTTCTTCAATACCTGTAGCATCTGCATATTCAACTAATAATTGAATGGCACGATCGATAGCTTTTTGAGCAGCTGTTGGTTCAATACCTTTTTGATAGTGAACAGAAGCTTCTGTTGCCAAAGATAAACGACGAGATGTATTACGAATTTGTACGTGAGAGAACGAAGCCGATTCTAAAATCAGTCCACGAGTAGTTTCTAAAATTTTAGAATCATCTCCACCCATGATTCCCCCAATACCAATTGGTTTTCCAGAGTTTGTGATAATAATATCTTCTGGAAGTAATTGATATTCGATACCGTCTAAGGCTGTATATTTTTCGTTAAATCCATCTTTAACTGTGATTTCCATATTTGGGATGGCATCAATGTCATAAAAGTGCATTGGTTGCCCTGTTTCTAACATAACGATATTTGAAATATCGACTACGTTATTAATAGATTTCATTCCGCTTGCAGCCAAGCATTCTTTCATCCATTTTGGACTTTCTTTGATTGTTACATTTTGAACAACTTTACCAATGAATTGAGGACATTTTTCTGTTTCACTCGAAATTTTTAATGTCGTAGCTCCACCAACATTGGCTGCTCCTGCATAGTCAGGAATTTTAACTTCTTTATTTAAAATAGCTCCAATTTCTAAAGCTAAGTTGAATTGTGATAAACAATCGTTACGGTTAGGTGTTAAACCGATCTCTAAGATTTCATCGTCTAATCCTAAATAAGCACGAGGATCTTTGTGACCAACTGGTGCATCTTCAGGAAGTACTTCAATACCAGCTTTTTGTGCATCGCTTAACGCTTTAGGATCCACTCCTAATTCTAATAAAGAGCAAATCATACCGTTACTTTCTTGTCCACGAATCACACCTTTTTTAATTTCTCCGCCAGGAAGTTTTGCTCCATTTAAAGCAACAATTACTTTTTGTCCGGCTGCAACATTTGGTGCTCCACAAACAATATTTAAAACTTCATCCCCTACATTAACTGTTGTACAGTGTAAGTGATCACTATCCGGGTGCATTTCACAAGTTTCAACATACCCGATTGTTAAGTTAGTACCAGCACTGGCATATTCAATACCTTCAACTTCAAAACCAGCTGCTGTAATTTTATCCGCAATTTCTTGGATGGATAAATCCGAGATATCCATATATTGGGATAACCATTTTCTTGATGTTCTCATTTTTTATCCTCCTTCTTTTATTCAAAACGTTTGAATGTTGATACGAAACGTTTGTCGTTTGTATAGAAGTGACGAATGTCATCAATTCCATATTTCAACATTGCCATACGTTCAATTCCAATACCAAAGGCAAAACCATTCCATTTTTCTGGATCGTATCCTGCCATACGAAGTACGTTAGGGTGAACTTCCCCAGCTCCTAATACTTCAATCCATCCAGTTCCTTTACATGTAGGACATCCTTTTCCTCCACAAATGTGACAAGAAACATCTACTTCTACTGATGGTTCTGTAAATGGGAAGAATGATGGACGGAAACGAATTTGTCTTTCATTTCCAAATAATTTACGAGCCGCAAATTCTAATGTACCTTTTAAATCCGCTAAAGTGACGTGTTCACCAATAACCAATCCTTCCATTTGCATAAATTGGTGTGAGTGAGTCGCATCGTCATCGTCACGACGATATACTTTTCCAGGACAGACAACTTTAATTGCTTTATCTGGTGCCGATTGTTCTAAAACAACCATTTGAATAGCTGTAGTGTGTGTACGAAGAAGTTGTTCTGGATTGATATATAAAGAATCTTGCATATCACGAGCAGGGTGATCTTTAGGAATGTTTGCTCGTTCAAAACAATATAAATCATCTACAATATCATCTCCTTCAATTACTTGGTATCCCAATCCAATAAATAAATCTTCTAATTCTTGGCGAACAAGATTTAATGGGTGCATATTTCCTAGTTCAGGAACACGCCCTGGAAGAGTAATATCAATTTTTTCTTTTTGAATTTGAGCTTCCATTTCCAATTTCGCAAGCTCTTCTTTTCTTGATTCAATCAATTGAGATAATTCTTTTTTTAATTCGTTTACTTTTTGTCCAAAAGCTGGTTTTTCTTCTTTTGGAAGATCCTTCATAGCTTTCATCAATTCTTGTACAGGCCCTTTTTTTCCTAAATAAAGAACACGTAAATCGTTTAAGCTATTAAGACTTTCAGCAGAATGAATTTTTTCTGATGCTTCTTGACGAAGTTGCTCTAATTTTTCCATGTCAATTCCTTTCTTTCTGTGATTACTTATTCAGATGATCCTATTCTTTTTGAGTAAGGTTAACACTTTACGCTAATAAAGCATAAAAAAAGACGACGTAGGAGCATATAAACATACGCGGTACCATCCTACTTCGTCTATTAGACACTTAATTTCCATGATAACCGAATGGTTCGGAAGAGCATTACCTCTTACTCCAAGGTGAATTCACTAACTTTTCTTGTATAGAAACTTTCAGCCTATGTTTCTACTCTCTAAACAAGTGTTAATTAGTTACTACTCCTTATCAACGTTGTAACATGAAATATTATACAGATTTCCTGATATACTTTCAAATCTTTTTTCTTTTTGTTTCTAAAATAGAAAAAGTGAAGGATCTAGAGGAAAACGATGTATACAAGGTTCTATCTTCTTCCCATCGATTTGTAGTGTTAAATAGGAACCACTAAATTCATCCTGTGGCCAACATACACTTCCTGGGTTACAAAACAATTTTCCATGAGATAAATATCGAATCTCTGCCACATGCGTATGTCCCATCACCAGGATATCACAACGATTGATTTCCAGAATTTTTTCAAACACTGCATCTTCCATAAAATATATAAATTCACCATGTATCACAAAAATACGTACCTCTTCGACTTCAACAATTCTAAAATATGGAAGACCGAGATGATAATCGTGATTCCCTTGTACAACTAAAAAATCTAGACATTCTTTGGGATCATTATAAAAAATATCTCCACAATGAATATAAACATCTGCTTCTTTACAAAGTTCGTATCGGACTTTTTCTACATACGTTGGCATTCTGTGACTATCAGATATAATACATACTGTTTTCATAGAATTATAGTATTATACTATCTTTATAATCGCAATGATTTTTGTTTTGTAAGGAATACGTTGGAGAAATGTCCCGAAATGCATATATTTTAGCACAAACAACAACAAAACATCTGAGAAATATATTATTATATATTTGTAATAGAATATATATAATTTAGTAGGTAAAACAAAGGCAATTTATGAACCAGATTATTGTTATTGAAAAAGAATCAAAAATTAAGCAATATTTATTAGAATCTTTCCAAAAACTATATCCAAATACATCTGTTACCTTTTTAGAGTCTCTAAAAGAGATTGATACTATTCAATTTGATGAACAGGCTGTCTTTTTTGTCAACGAAACATATGGAATTGATTTTCAATTAGATACAAGATACTTAGTCTTTCACAAATTTGATGAAAAAGAAAATAACTGTACTTTCACACTTTACATCCGAAGACCTTTAAGTAAATTACAAGAAGTATACGATGAAATTCATTTACATAAAGATGTTACAGATCGTTTAGTATTATCCGATTCGAAAGATTTTAATATTATCCCACTTAAAGATGTTCTCTATATAGAACGAATAAAACGATATTCATTGATTAAAACTAGAGATCGTGTTTATATGACCAAAGAGTCTTTCTCAGACTTGTTACCAAAATTACCTAGTAACTTTGCTCAAACACATCGAAGTTTTATCGTAAATTTCTTTTCTGTTAGAGAATTTACAAGAACTGATTTTGTATTAGAAAGCAATGATTTCGTACCTATTAGTCGTAGCTATCGTAAAGATGTAGAAGAAAAATGGAATCGTTTCTTTCAAATCTATATAAAAAATAGTTTATAGTAAATTCAAAATCTGATATTATGATTTCATGAAAACTATTGAATCAATCCAAAATAAAATTATTAAAGAAAGAAGCAAACTATCTTTAAAAAAAGAAAGGGATAAGTCTTCTCTCTTTTTAGTTGAAGGAAAACACATGATTGAAGAAGCCTTACAAGCTGGATGTTTAAAAGAACTATACATCTTGATGGGTGAAAACAATCCTTTTTCTTTTGAAGCTATATATTGCACACAAGCTGTATTAAACAAACTTTCAAATCAAAATTCGGATGCGAAAATGATAGGAGTATGTACAAAGCCAAAATACGAAGATAAAGAATTCTCTCGCATATTATTATTAGATACGGTACAAGATCCTGGGAATTTTGGAACTATTGTTAGAACCGCTCATTCTTTTGGTTTTGATGCCATATTTTATTCCAAAGGTTGTGCTGATATTTTCAATTTAAAAACCATTCAATCTTCACAAGGAGCGTTCTTTCATATCCCTGTAATCCAAGCAGATTTAAGAGAAAAAATCCCGACTTTACAAAAACAAGGAATTTCCATTTTTGCGACTGCCCTTCATGAAAAAAGTATTTTCTTACAAGAAGTAGTGATACCTGAAAGATATGGAATTGTTTTAGGAAACGAAGGACAAGGTATCGCAAAAGATATTATTGCTCTTTGTGAGCATTGTCTGAAAATTGAAATGGATACTTTTGAAAGTCTAAATGTTGGAATTGCTGCATCCATCTGCATGTATCATTTTCGATACACAAGAAAAGAAGTTTAGATCCATCCAAACTTCTTACATGTCTTATATATTCCATCATCTACATTAGCTTCCGCTACATAGGAAGCTTTTTCTTTTAAGGCATCACAAGCATTTCCCATTGCGATATTCGTCCATTCCTCTTTAAACATAACCATATCATTGTAATCGTCTCCAAAAACAACAACATCTTTTAATTGTCCATCGACTCTTCGAACCATCTCTTTGATTCCTTCGTCTTTTGCATCGTACTGAAACATTAAATATTCAGGAACAAAACGTAAATGTCCTAATGTATTTTTCAACGTTATTTTTTCATCTTCTTCCTCTTTAGAAACCGACAAGTAAATCTTTAGAATTTGTTCTAGCTTGTCATAATCCATTGTTTCATCCACGATATAACGAGTCGGTTCTTTTCTTTCTCCAACTTGTTGTAAGAAAAGCTCATCTTTTGAATACACATCAATAGAATCTGTCAGCTGCAATAAAATACCCACGTTATTTTTCTCTGCTTCTTTTACAATTGCCTTCGCTTTTTCTAAATCTAGACCAACGTTATATACTAGTTTGTCCTCAATAACAAGAGCTCCACCACCTGCACAAACCATATTATGAAGTCCCACTTGATCCATAAATCCTCGTGCTTTATAATGCGCTCTTCCTGTCGCAATGGCAACAAAATGTCCCGCTTGTTGTAACTCAATTAAAGCTTGTTGAGCACTTGGTACGATTTTTCCAGTTTTACGATCTGTTAATGTCCCATCAATGTCAAAGAAAAAATATTTTTTTTGCATAATTAAACCTCTATCTTTCTGTCATATTATGTGGAAGATGTTTGAATTTATAATAGTTTACATCCACACCAAAAGTGATTTTTAATAACCAGAAGAAAAAGAACAATACTAGTATTGGAATCAGACAAGAAGTCACAATCAATATGGCTATACATTCAATAAAAGTATTTAAAATAGTCGTAATTTTTGACGTAGCCCCTGAAACGGATGATGTGATGGTATTCCAAATTTTTTCTAAAGCACCTGCATTGTCACTGTTCTCATTGATTTCTTTTGTCGTTTCTTCCATTTCTACAATCGTTTGTTCCATAGACGAGTCAAATGTAGTTTCGATGAGATCTGAAACTTTTACACTCATTGGAATGACAAGAATTAATGCCAGTGAAAAAGGAACAATGCGTTTATACAAAGCTTTGAAATTAAATCTCTGGTAATATTGAAAAATAATAAATAGAACACACAGTATTGGTATAATAAATCCAAAAACAGCGTAGTCTGATAATATTAATATATATTTCTCCAAATAAATTGCGGTTAACGAGATTAAAAAGTAACCACTCAAATCCGCCAACTTTTCAGCAATCGGCGTACCCGTATCTCCAGGAATCAAAGTTATGGCTGCCGATGCCGAAGTAGCAACTGCCGTTAATTTCATGACTGTATCCTTCTTTTCATCTAATTTTTCGATAATAGGCTTATTAATCGCATTAGAAGGGGATGACACCATTGGATTCACAACAAATATCGAGAAAAGACCAATCAACAATACAACAATTGTCCTAATGTTTTTTTTCATAATTCTATTCAAACTCCTCTTCTCTATTGTACAATATTTTTGAAAAAAAATAGATTAATGATAAGATATTTTTATAGGAAGCAAATTGAAATGAAAATATGGACAACTAGACACGGACAAACACGTTACAACAAACAAAAATTGATGCAAGGATTAACCGATGAACCTTTGAATGAAACAGGAATCCAACAAGCCAAGGATGCACGTAAACAAATTGGTGATATTCACTTTGATGCAGTATATGCCTCTCCATTAGACCGTGCAATTACTACAGGAGCCATTATAGGAGGCGTACAAAAGGAAGATGTTATTATCGATCCAAGAATTATTGAAACAGATTTTGGCAAATACGAATTAAGAAACTATTACTTGCTGGGTCCAAAAATGACTTTATACTGGGCTTTTCCAGAATTTTTCTCAGCACCAAAAAGTGTTGAAACAATAGAATCCATGGTCAAACGCAGCCATGAATTCTTAAAAGAAATCGAATCCAAAAATTACGAAAATGTTTTAATCGCCTGCCACGGTGGAATTATACGAGCCCTAAAAGGATATCTAGAAGATAAAGAAAACGGCATTGTATGGCGACCAAAACCTCACAATTGTGAGATTTGTATCTATGAAGTAGAAAATGGAAAACATAAAAAAATACAATAAGTTAAACATACCCCAATCATTACAATTGGGGTATTAAAATCTATTTTCACTATTTACTTCTATTTTTTTTGGATTTTCTAACATACAACAAGAATGCTAAAGAGAAAATTCCACAACATACATACAAATTAGTTCCAGAATAAACAGCCGTATCCGGTGTATCGATTTCATTTTCGTAAGAAATTAGCGCATGGAAACCTTCTAACAAAGTTACAGGCTTTTCATCAATAAACAATTGATAGTCTTTTCGCTCTACTTTCACAATCTGATTACTCAATTTATATCCCTTTGGCGCTTTTGATTCTTTAATATAAGAAATACCTTCCGGAATATTTTCGAAATATGCAAATCCATATGTCGTATCAACATTTGCCTTGGCAATGCGCTTTTTACAATCCGAATCGGAATACATTGAAAATTCAAATTCTTTATTCGTGATCGTACGTTTTGTATTTTTATCCACTTTATTGATTTTAATTTTCATATCCTTAAAATCAATGGTTTGCATCTCATCCTGAATATCACTATGACAAGCTACTAGAATATTATCTCTATACAACTCTTCAAAGAATACACCCTTGATTTCTTTTAGATCAACATTTGAAAAAACAAAAATGACTTCTATATCTCCATTTGTATTTTCCGGAACAAACGTTGTTTTTGAAACAATTCTATTTCCCTGAGCATCTAATACTGGTTCTTTAGTTTCTTGATTCATTAAAACGCCTTGTACTGTATATTCTTTCCCAACTTTTAAGCCCTTATATGAAACTACATCTTTAATTGTGATTTCTTTTTTCAACAATTGCGTGTGTGTATTTTGATCACTAGTTGCCATAGTTTTAATATTGATAATTGAGACTTCTTGGTTTTCATCCTCAATATCTTCATGATTCGCAATTTCCAACTCCTTATTACCATCCACTTCATATAGTTTTTCAAACACGACAACAGAAATACCAGCCATTCCTTCTGTGTTTACAGTAAATGAAATGGATTCACACTCTTGTCCTTCTTTTAAGATAAATTCTTTTTCACTCGTTGCTAGATTCCCTTGTGAATCTTTAAATGGCTTGCCAGATTTTTTATCCATTAGTGTACCAACTAACTTGTAAGTCTTTCCAACCGTCAAGTTGTTTAAATATACTTGATCAAGAATTACTGTATCTCTTCCCTCTTGGATTTCATGACTTCCATTCTCGCTAGTTGCCATTGTATGAATAGTGATGTCTTTAATTTCGATCGTTTGATTTTTATCCTTAAAGTCTTCGTGTGAAACAATCTCTTCGTTCTCTTTATTGTATAACTTCTCAAAAACAACAATACGTTTTCCTCGAAGAAGATTTCCATCCACACTAAATACAACATCTACTGTTCCTACTTCTTGCTTAGGGATAAATGCTTGTTTGACTACAATTGGTTGGTCTTGGGCATCTACAATTGCTGTCTTAGAATCAGCATCCATTAATCTTCCTTCTAAAGTATATTCTTCACCTATTGTCAACCCAGCATAAGATACTGTATCTACGAATTCCAGATTCTCAGCAGGGTTAAGGACTTGCCCATCCCCATTTTTCTCATGTGCCTTTGTTTGAATCGTAATCTTATGATTGATTAATGTATTTTTTGATACATATTCTTTTTTCGATGTGTCTTTTTGACTAAAACTAAAGATCAACTCATCGGTTGAAAGAATAAAATCGGAATATGTTGTTTTCTCTTTCATAACAAAACTACTCGACTTAACGCCCATTGGCAGTTGTTCAACAACAATTTGTGAATTCGCATCCAATAGATAAATTCCATTTTTTACTTCTTTTTTTATTACAGAACCATCCTCTGTACTAATCGCTTGAATTCCATTTACCAGTTCTCCTTTATGATAAAGAATGGATCCAGTAGCCGGATCATAAATATCCTCGTTCGCACAAAGTTCGAAAGTAACAGAACCTTCTCCTTGAATTTGACCATCAAACTGTTTTTCTAATACGATTTTCCCTGTAGGTCTATCATTTTTATAAACAATCGTAAATTCTTTATTTGATTCTTGATTTAAAGTAAAAGGCATTGGTTCTCCTAGATTATATCCAGAAGGTGCACTAACTTCTTCTAATATATAGTTTCCTTCTGGAAGTGGTACAGGTAATGTTACCTTTCCTTTTTCTTCTCCAGAAGACGGTGTATACGTTTGATCTAAAAGCTTTTCTAAAACACCAATTCTATTTTGTGCATTCGTTGCGAATTGATCATAAAACAACAATCCAACTTTTAGAGAAATGTATCCTTCTTCATCCGTTTTTAATTTCGGCTTTTCATAATTTACAATTGGATTTCCTTCTGTATCCACCATCTTGATTTTAAAAATAGAAGAATTTAAGGAAACCGTTTCATTATTGCTTGCATCTTTTTTTACAATAGAAAGATAAAACTGAAATGGGATATCATTGATATAGTAACGTACTAAACCATCTTCATTCGCAGCAATGTTTTTTCCCTCATACGAAGTACCAAACACTAATTTTTTTCCTTCTTTTGAAGATATCTCGAAATAAAATGGTTTCTCTAGCATTTCTGTTCCAGCGCCATTTTCACCCAATCCAACTTGTTCAATCACATATTTTCCATATGCTAGTTTGTTTGATTTTGCAATTCCATCCTTATTCGTAACCATTTCTTCATATTCTTTTTCTGTACCGTGTTCTTTTGCATAAGTGAATGCTTGTTGGATATCTTGATTACATTGGTCGTAGTATTTTTTTAAAACAACAAGAAATTTTGCTCCATATTCAGGTTCCATAATTTCACTTTGTTGTCCATCAGTGATCACTTTATTAATTTCGAATTCACCGTCCATAACCTCATTTTCGATTTTTACTTGTTCCAAAATAAGTTGTGAAGAAGAACCATCTTTGATTTTTTCAACAAAAACATCTTTACTTAATTCATAGCCTTCTGGAGCCTTAGTCTCAACTATAGTCAAAGTTCCGTATGGTAAGACCACTTTTCCATTTCCATCTGTAAAAAATGTATCTCCTGAAATCTTATATTTTTCATCAAAACGAACATATCCTTGTTCATCCGATTTTAATACCCATGTTTTCGATGGAAGAATATTCATTTCTGTTGGATTTTTTCCTTCTTCAAAATCTCCTGCAAAGAAATTCACTTCAAATTCAGCATTATTTAATTTTGCATCACCTTGTGAATTTGAACTCTTCGTGTCCCTATCAACTTTTTGAATAAACCAGTCGATTGAAGCATATTTAGGAATATCTTTGGCTTCAAAAGTGATGGTTTCTGCTTCCTTAAGCTCGATTTCATAAATTTCCGGATCTAATAAATATCCTTTTCCAGCTTGCGTTTCTTTAACAAAATAAAGACCATACTCTAATTCTTTTGTTTCACAAGATCCATTTTCATCTACCACAAGTGTATCTACAAGATTTTCGCATTGTGCATCCGAATAAATACCATATTTACATCCGTCTAAAGAATAAGATGCGTTATCTTTCACAAGTTCGGTTAATGCGCTAGACTTTTTAAAACTTAAGAAACCTGTTATCTGTTCTCCACCTTCTCCAAAAAATAATTTTTGATAGTATTCTTTTTGATTAGTCGTAGTACATAGAGCTTTCCCATTTACAGAATAATCTACCATATATGTACGATAACTTTTTGGTGGATTTGCTAGACCAGCAATTACGGACCACCATATGTCAATCGTTAGTGCTTTTAAGGCAGCATCGTTGACTAATTCACTAACCCCTTGTCCAGATACCGCTTTTTGTAGTAAGTCGTTTGTTACGCACAATTGACCTCCTAAAGAAAGTTCTGTTAATACATTTTTCGGGCCATTGTATCCATAATATAAAACCTTTCGAGTCATTTCATAGTCCTCACACATATCTGGTGTTAATACATAGCTAGGACCTCTCAATCCATTTGTAGGAACGGCGGAAGCGGGTTGCCCACAAAATGCATACGCTCCATTGCTCAACTTCCATAGACATGCGTTTCTTGTATAAGCACCTTCTTTATGCGATGTAAATGAGCTTATTGTTAGTTTTTCTAGAATTGGATCTTCAACCACTTCGGGTTGTACATCAACAACTTCATCCTTGAACTTCACTCTTAACGAATTATTTTCTTTTACAATATATGTGAAATAGTGCTCTTGCTTGTCTTCAAATTCGATAGCTTCTTCATTAATCGTAATACTTTCTATTTCACTCGATGTATTTACTAGGATCTCTAAAGTCGTTTCTGGCTGAATATAAATATCAATTGGATTTTGATTATCAGCTTGGAAAGTATTTTCTCCATCCGATATTTGTACTGTACCATTTTCTCCTTCCACACTAAGATTAAAATTGTTTTCTTCTTGACCAAAGACAATATGTGCCTGATTTTGTGTCATCAATAATGTACATAAAAGAAATGTTTTAAAATAATGTACTAATTTTTTTCTCATTTTTCCTCCTCCTTCTTTCTAAAAAACGATGTTTCCTATGGTCCTCGAACTCGAATCATATATACCTCCCTTTTTTGGGTTCATATATAAATACGAAAAAAGATCCTTTTTTGAAAAAAGAAAATAAAAAGAATATTTAAAACTGGATGAGGATGAAACAGACCTTTTAAATTTTGAGG
>JAUNDJ010000147.1 GCA_030526175.1 Bacillota bacterium | reverse complement strand
CAATTCATCTCTCCGCTTATAGAAGCGGGAGAATTCTTGGGGTAGTTGGTTAAAAAAAGAGAGCTAAGCTCTCTAGAAAAAGACAAATAACAGGATACTAAACAACATGATCGCAAATCCTGGTGGGTCAATATGTGTTCCACAACGGATATTAAAAATCATTTCGAATAAGATAGCTACAATTTGGGCTAACACACCAAAGACAATGGCTAATACAATATTCCCAGTCATTTGTAGAGCATAGCCTGCAACCAAAGTGATATGATGCGTAGCTGGGAAAGAAGGATCGACAAAAGTATAGATCATACTGGCTGCACTAACAAGGAATCCGATATTCCATATGCTGACTTCTTTTATCAAAATTGCGGATGCGGCAGCAACAATAAATGCCATAAATACCGGATATGCCCATCCTCTTAAATTTGTGAATATTTCCCCAGAAAGTACATATTGTAAAGCGCCTTTATCACATGCCTTTCCTTTAAATGTCATACGAATACCAATTCCCACAATAATCATGGCTAATGCCCCCGTATCCGCAGGAACTCCTAAAGCATTTAGGATAGAGAATACACTATAGCCTATTACACCACCTAAGCCTCCGACTAAGATAATGGAACAATCGGAATAATGTCCCAATCCTTTTGTGATATTTTCCCCTGGAAAATCTGCATATTTTCTTCCCGTATAAGCAGCTGCCATCGCATTTCCATTAAACATAACCGCTGGTAAGAAAAACAAATTCATAAAAGTTCCTTCTAAAAAGGTCACATCTACGCCACATGTTTTTAAGGCTACGGCAAATAGCCCGATCCATCCATAGGCAATAAATCCTTGTAAACCACCAATAATACTTCCTACACTACCTGCTAAAAAGGCTAAAATAATATTCATTCCAATACTCATCTTCTCTTCTCCTAAAAAGGCGGAGCATACTACTCCGCATCTATTATTTTTTATTAGAACAATAATCTAACGCATCCGTACATTCCCGCATCATTTCCTAATAACGCAAGGGAAATCTCTGTATTTTCACAAGCACGGAATGTGTTTTTCACAAAATACTTTTTAATAGTATCTGTTAAGATTTTTCCTGCACGGCTTACTCCACCACCAATAACAACAACTTCTGGATCGACGATGTTACAAATTGAAGCAATCGCATCTCCTAATAATTTACAAGTTTCTTCAACTAATTCTAAGGCAACGATATCTCCTTTTTTAGCTTCGTCATAAATATCTTTAGAAGTTAATGGATCAAAGTTGCGAAGTGCAGTTTCACGAGTTTCATTTTCTAATTTACGAAGAGCAACACGAACAATTCCATTTGCAGAAGTGTATTGTTCTAAACATCCGTGTTTTCCACAACCACAAGCTTGAGGTTCTCCATCTTTTACGTGAATGTGTCCAATTTCTCCACCTGCACCATGTGCTCCAGCAACGATTTTTCCACCGATGACAATTCCGCCACCTACTCCAGTTCCTAATGTAACCATCACAACGTCTTGGTGACCTTTTCCACCACCTTGCCACATTTCTCCTAATGCAGCAACGTTAGCGTCGTTTCCTGCTTTTACTGGTAATCCAGTTTTTTGGTACAATTCAGATTCAACGTTGAAAGTACCCCATCCTAAGTTTACACATCCCATTACAGTACCATCAGCACCTACAGGACCTGGAACACCAACTCCAATACCTTGCACTTGTTCTTTTTTAATTCCTTTTTCATTCATTTTTCCTAGAACAGCTGCTGTAATATCATCTAAGATAGCTTCTCCATTGTTTTGTGTACGAGTTGGAATTTCCCATTTTTCGATTAGAGCACCACCCATATCAAATAAACCAATTTTTACAGTAGTACCTCCAATATCTACTCCAAATCCATATTCTTTCATTTTTTTACTCCTCCTAATGATCGCATAAAAAATCAAAATAAAATGGCTCTGTTTTTATTCTTTTGTTTCATGCATAACGCTAGTCATATTGTAGCACGATTTAGCTACTTTTAGGATATTTGATTTCATTTTCTTACGCATATTCACGAACTTTTTTCAAAATATTATCAAAATATCTTGGTTCCAAATCGTACCCAACAAAACTGAGAATTTGTAGTATAAATGAGAAAGTTTGTTCTTCTTGCACATGCGCAATCGCAAACGCCATCAATTCCTTTTTAATTTCTTTTATGTCATCTCCCATTTGTTCTAAATCATAGTCATCTGTATTTCCACAAGGTGACTTACAAATCTGACATCCTGGTGAAATTGTATACTTTTCTTTGTGTAAAACTTCTACCCAAGCCTCGTTGTCACAATCGCTTAAGGCTTGTTTAATTAACATATCCGTATTGCTTGTTTTAGGATTGTTCTCCGCAGTTTTCACCAAACCAATAATCGCTCCCATTACTTTTTTATTCATAGCTTTACTCCTTTTTCTGTATAAAAATATTTAAGTCCACTGTTGTTTCAATACCTGGAATCATTCCGTTGTTTGAATATTGCCACATAGTAAATCGATCGGGCATAGCTGGTTTATTTTGGTAAGCTGCATACCAGATTTCCTGATTGGAAATGGCAGAAAAATCTAGAGAATTATATAACCAGTCCCAATTTCCATAGATTAAGACATCGTATCCATGTTGTTTCATTTTCTCACAAAATAGTAATGCCAGCTTTGTTCTTTCTTCTTGAGAAAGCACATGGATTCTTCCTCCATTTTCATCAGCGGCATAAGGTTCCATATCAAATGCGACAGGATATGCCAAAGAATATGGTTCGATTAAAGATAATAAAAATTCTATTTCTTCTTCCAATTCTTCTTCATTAATCGCACTGCTATACCAATATACGCCAACATCAATATTATTTTGTAAGGCTCCATTCACATTCTCTTGAAATTCACTATCCTCGTGTAGTAAACCTTCCACCGCACCTCGATATCCTGCACGTATCATCGCAAAATCGATATCTGATTCTGCCACTTGATTCCAATCAATTTCGTGTTGGAAAGTGGATACATCAATTCCTTTTGTATACGTATAATCGGGATTTTGAAAAGTCATCCATCCTTGTTCATTCCATACAAATTGATCTGCATCATAGTACATTTGAATCACTTCTTCCTCCTCTATTTCCGTTTTATTTATTGAAAACAGGACAGAAAAGAGCGTAATAAACATTAGAACAAAGACATATCCCAAAGGTATCAAGAATAACCATAGCCATTTATATGTACGTTTCTTTTTCATAGAAATATGATATCACAATTACTTTTATGATATGAAAAAATCCTCCTGGTTTATTCCAGGATGGTTTGTGTATTTCTATTAATATACTTGATAAGTAAAGACATTTTTATTTGCATCAAAACTAGTGGAGTAATTCTTGATGAACTACTCCCTCTTACACTATTTATTGAATAGGAAATATCGCTCAATGCCAGCACATCGCTTTTTATTTCTTCAAAAGGTAACTAGCGAAAAGGAAGGCTAGATAAGTGACATTCATAATGTTCATTTTAGAAATAATCTTATCTTAGAAATGAGGTATTGAATATGACTGAAAATGAAATGAATG
>JAUNDJ010000037.1 GCA_030526175.1 Bacillota bacterium | reverse complement strand
ACCTCAAAATTTAAAAGGTCTGTTTCATCCTCATCCAGTTTTAAATATTCTTTTTTTATGGGAAATTTGGTCCCATAATTGTGTGTGTATTTCAGATAAATATGCCCACAATTTGTATAAAAATGTAACAAAATGTAAAAATGTATACGGAAAAATGTGATAAATGTGTGAAACGTCCTTTGAATGTTGACATTTTTTCTTTTCTTTTGCTAAACTTTTGCACATGAGCTTAGCTCAGGGAGGAAAATATGTTAAAAAATAGAAATAAGGTAATTTATACGGGCCTTGCGATCCTAGTATCAATGACATCGAATATTTATACATTTCCTATTTGTGCAACGGAAAATACCCCTAAAAACGAGAAATATCAAATCCAATTAAATGGAAATGAAAATCAACAAATCCAAGAAATAGTTGTTGAAAAAATGAATGAAAATCAATTACTACGTTCGCAATCTGCAGAAGTAGTTTTGGTTTCAGAAAAAGAAGATAGTGTTTATTATTTATGTGAATCGACTCTAATTAAGGCCGAAACTATTGATAATAAAGAAGGTAAACAAGATGTTGTGATTCAGACGGTAGAACTTACAGGGATTGAAGAAACGACATTAGATACAGATTTAGAAAATAAAAGTTTTTCTGAAGAAATGGTAGTTGGTATTGAAAAAGAAGATACATCAGCACCTGTTATTACTTTGAAAAATAATAAAATTAGATTATCAACAAACGATACATTTATCGAAGAAGACTATGTTCAAAATGTAACTGACAATGTCGATGAAGAAATAAATGTAGTTTCAAAATCAAATGTAGATCTTTCACAAGCTGGTTCTTATGAAGTAGTATATACAGCAAAAGATAAGGCTGGTAATGAAAGTGAAGAAACTTTACTAGTTGAAGTTGTACAAGGGATTAATTATCAAGCCATTGCCGATGCAGCAATTGCTCAAATCGGAGTTGCACAAGATTGTACGATGTTAGTAACAAATTCTTTAAAAGCCGTTGGAATTAATTTCCACGGAGCTCCTATTCAATATACTGCTTTAGGAGATTTTACAAACAATCCTGTTCCAGGAGACATTTGTATTTATGAAGGGCATGTTGCGATTTATATTGGAAATGGAAGAGCCATTCATGGAGGATTTGATGGAATGACTAAAGAATCTTCTGTTGCTTGCGCAAATGCTTTTATTGGATATATTCACGTTAGAGGTTAAAAAAAGAAGAAGTCAAGATGGCTTCTTCTTTTTTCATTGCAAATGGCTGAGGTAGATGGATTCGAACCACCGAATGCCAGATTCAGAGTCTGGAGCCTTACCGCTTGGCGATACCCCAATCTGGAATTATAATACTATTTTATTTATTCATATTCAATTGGTTTATTGAAACAATTTTCAAATTCATGTAAACTATTGACGGAAGGTGATTGCTATGGAAAAAATTAGAACAAGATTTGCTCCAAGTCCAACTGGGTATATGCACATTGGTAACTTGAGAACAGCATTATTTGAATATTTAATCGCAAAACACGAAGATGGAGATTTTTTACTTCGTATTGAAGATACAGACCAAGGTCGTAAAGTGGATGGAGCTGTAGATGTTATTTACGACACAATGAAAACTTGTGGTTTATTATGGGATGAAGGACCGGATATTGGTGGAGATTTTGGGCCTTATGTTCAAAGTGAACGTTTAGGAATGTATAAAGGATACGCTGAACAATTAATTGAATTGGGAGGAGCACACTATTGTTTCTGTACAGAATGTGAATTAGAAGCACTTCGTAAAGAAGCAGGTGATTCTTTTAAATTTGTTGACCCTTGTAAAAATCTTTCGAAAAAAGAAGTACAAATGAAATTGGATGCGAAAACACCTTATGTCATTCGTCAAACAATTGAAAATGTAGAAATGACTTCTTACTATGATGAAGTATATGGGCAAATTGATGTAGATGCTAAAGATTTAGAAGAACAAGTTTTAATTAAAAGTGACGGATTCCCAACATATAACTTCGCGAATATTATTGACGACCACACAATGAATATTACTCACGTTGTTCGTGGAAATGAATATTTATCTAGTACACCTAAATACAATTTAGTGTATGATGCATATGGATGGAAACGTCCAACATATGTTCACGTACCTCCTGTAATGAAAGATGAACAACACAAATTATCAAAACGTAATGGAGATGCTTCGTTCCAAGATTTAGTGGCGAAAGGATATTTGCCAGAAGCAATTATGAACTACATTGCTCTATTAGGATGGTCACCAGAAACTGAACAAGAAATTTATTCGTTAGAAGAATTAATCAAAGTATTTAACGTAAAACGTATTTCTAAATCTCCAGCTATTTTTGATATTGAAAAATTAACTTGGATGAATGGGGAATATATTAAAGCCTTAGATCCAGAAGTTTATTTTGAAATGGTAAAACCTATCATTGAAGAAATCATCACTAAGCCATACGATTTAAAGGAAATTGCTTCTTTAACACAATCTCGTATCAAACGTATTGCCAAAGAAGAAATTGAACCATTAATTGACTTCTTTGAAGAATTACCAGAATACGATTTGGAAATGTACAAACACAAAAAGATGAAAACGACAAAAGAAAATTCGATTGAACCATTAAAAGAAGCTTATAAAGCATTAGAAGCGTTAGAAGATTGGTCTGATGCGCAAGCTATCCAAGATGCGTTAATGGAACTTCCTGCAAAAATGGAATTAAAGAATGGACGTATTTTATGGCCAGTTCGTACAGCTGTATCTGGAAAACAATTTACTCCTGGAGGAGCTATGGAAATTGGTCATATTCTTGGTAAAGAAGAAACTTTACGTCGTATCCAAATTGGTATTGAACGTTTAGAAAAAGAGATAGAAGAATAATAGTTAAAAGTACTCTGTTTTTCAGAGTGCTTTTTCTATCGTTTGGTAGACATATATTCTAAAATTTAATACAATGAGAACGAGTATCGGAGCATTAAGGAGGCGATTTTTTGGATATACAAGCAATATCTTTAGTTGGTGGAATTGGTTTGATTCTGACTATAATAGTTTCTTTAGTTCCTACCAATATAGCAAGTTTCATTGGTCAGAAGTTATCTTTTCAGAAAAAGGGACTGCATTATAGTCGGTTTTATAGAGACCAAAGAGATTTATTAGGGAATTTACTTTTATTTGTTACGATTCTATATAGCTTTTGTTTTGGATTTATTCCTATTTCTATTGAAAAATATTGTTTTACGATTTTATATGTTTTTTGTTTTATTGTGATGGTGACACAGTATTTTCATGCGTATAGTCAAAAGGAGCTTACCCAAAGAATACCTACTATTAGTGCTCTTTGTTTACTAAGTGTTACTAATTATATAGCAGCAAGTGGTTTTTTGAATAATTTTGGGTTGATGTATCCGAGTATGGAATTTATCCAAAGTATTCAAAACGGAAATATTTATCGATTAACGTATTTTCTTGCTTACAATCATTTTATTTGTTATATGTTAAATATTTTTCTGTATTTTTTCAGTTTTTATTGTTTAATTGCTCAATTTAAGTATTTGAGATTAGAAGATTGTGTAAAAGCTAAAAATGCAGTGCTTCTATGGCTAAAAGCGATTTTGATTTCTATATTTATGCTAGGCTTAAGCTATTATGGATATCAATTTATTTTATTTATCTTTAATATTCAGTAAAAAAGAAAGAAGGATTCATTATGATTAAGAACAGATTACAAGCATTACGTTTAGAAATGGAAAAAACGGGTGTACAAGCTTACATCATTCCAACAAGTGACTTTCACGAAACAGAATATGTAGCTAGTTATTTTGCTTGTCGAAAATACATGTCTGGATTTACTGGTAGTGCAGGCGTTTTAGTGGTGTTAATGGACAAAGCGGCTTTATGGACAGATGGTCGTTATTTCATTCAAGCTGCTAGTGAGTTGGAAAATTCTACAATTGAATTAATGAAGATGGGACAAGAAGGAACTCCATCTATTGAAGAATATATTTTAGATAATTTATCACAAGGTAGTGTTGTTGGATTTGATGGAAGAACAATTAACACAAATGATGCTCGTCGATATCAAAATGCTTTTGCGACAAAAGAGATTTCTTTAGAACCAAACTACGATTTAGTTGGCCGTATTTGGACAGACCGTCCATCTTTACCAAACTCAAAAACTTTTCATTATGATGTAAAGTATGCTGGAAAAGAAATGGATGTTAAATTAAACGAAGTTCGTGAAGAAATGAAAAAAGTATATGCAACAAGTCATATTATTACTAAAATCGACCAAATCGCATGGTTATTTAATTTAAGAGCTTTTGATATTCCACACTTTCCAGTTGCTTTAGCTTACGCTTTAGTGGAAGAAAACCAAGCAACACTGTATATTGATAATTCTCGTTTAGATGAAGAAAGTCGTACTTTATTTAATACGTATGGGGTAATTGTAAAGGCGTACGATGAGATTTATGAGGATGTTAAGTCTTTACAAGGGAATATTTTAGTAGATCCATCCAATGTGAACTCTCGAATTTTCTTTTCATTAAAAGGAAATATTATTGAAGGAAGAGATCCTATTATTTCTTTAAAAGCACAAAAGAACGATGTGGAATTGGCTTCAACACGATTAGCACATATTAAAGATGGTGTGGCAGTAACGAAATTCATGTATTGGTTAGACCAAAATGTCAAAACTGGAAATGTTTCGGAAATGAGTGCGGAAGCAAAACTTCAAGAATTTAGAGCGAGTCAAGAGGGATATATTGAAGATAGTTTTTCTACGATTTCTGCCTATAAAGAACATGCAGCTATGATGCATTATTCTTCGAATGAAAATACGAATGTTACTTTAAGAGAAGAAGGTATGTTATTAGTGGATAGTGGTGGACAATACTATGAAGGAACTACGGATATTACTCGTACTTTTGTTCTTGGTCCAATTACGGAAGAAGAAAAATATTGGTTCACTTTGAGCATGCGTTCACACATTCGTTTAGCCAAAGCCAATTGGTTATATGGTTGTCGAGGTCTTAACTTGGATATTTTGGCACGTGGTCCATTATGGGATCAAAATATGGATTACCAATGCGGTACAGGACATGGTGTTGGTCATTTATCTAGCGTACATGAAGCACCAAATGGATTCCGTTGGCGCATTGTACCAGAACGAAACGATTCTGCTGTATTAGAATATGGAATGATCCAAAGCGATGAACCAGGTGTTTATGTGGAAGGTAAATTTGGAATTCGTCATGAAAATGAATTGATTGTTAAAAAAGGTGTTAAGAATTATTACGGACAATTTATGCATTTTGAGGTCCTAACTTTTGTTCCTTTTGACAAGAAAGGAATTGATACTTCTTTAATGACAAAGGATGAAATTGAATGGCTAAATGATTATCATAAAGAAGTTTTTGAAAAGATTTCTCCTTTTATGAATGAAGATGAAAAAGTTTGGTTAAAAGATGTTTGTTCTCCATTAGTATGAAACAAAGAATGATTTACTCGTCATGTCCACATTGTGGGCATGACTTTCAGATTTTAAGGGATACTTACGAAATTGCGAATATGAATCCGATTGCCGAAAAACGTCTACAGGATGAAAGTTATTTCTTACATCAGTGTAATAAATGTCTTAATTTATATTATTTACAATTCCCTTTTATTTATAGAAACCCGAAGAAAAAGTATGTGATTCTTCTTTCACAACAAGATACACTTCCAGCGTTCCCTAAAGATGAACGAGTGATCCGTTTAAAACATGCTAAACAGTTTTCTTTTGTTTATAAAGTTTTAAAATATGAGTTAGATATTAAAGAAGTATTTTCTATTTATCAAAGAGTAAAAAGTAAATTTGGTTTAAAAACAAAATTTGATTCCTATCAGGAAGGAAAACTTTGGTTTTCTATTCAAGGAGAATATGTAGCGGTTCCTTACGATAAAGGTTGAAAAACATACCAGTTCGTGTAAGAATACTACTAATTAAGTTGAGGTGACGTATGAATATGTTAAACAAAATCAAATATAGTATTTATCGTTTTATGTATGGAAGAAATGGATACGATGATTTAGGAAGAGCCATGTTGTCGTTTGCGATGATTTTATGTGTAATCAGTTTTTTCTTCCGAAATGCCATTTTTAATTTCTTATTATGGGTTTTACTGTTGTATATTTTATTTCGAGCATTTTCGAAAAATATTGCAGCAAGAAGAAGAGAAAATGAAAAATTTATTTATTTGGTTAAACCAGCGGCAATGCAATGGCAAGTTCGCAAAACACATGTTGTTTTTCGTTGTAAGGATTGTGGGCAAATAATTCGTGTACCAAAGGGAAAAGGGTTAATCGAAATCACATGCCCTAAATGTCGTATCAAGATCACAAAGAGAACGTAATGCTCTCTTTTTTCTTTTTTGAAGGAGAATGGATAATATGAAGGATAAAATATATATTACAGGACATAGACATCCGGATACGGATTCGATTGCTTCAAGTATTGCTTATGCGTATTTAAAAAATGAGCTAGGGTTTCATGCGGTTGGATGTCGCTTGGGCGATATTAATGATGAAACCAGATATTTACTAAATCGTTTTAATATAAAAGAACCCAATCTGTTGGAAGATGCTCGTGCAAAGTTAGAAGATATTGAATTAGGGGCTAATGTTTCTATTTCTAAAAATGCAACTATTTTTGAAGCAATGAGAATTATGGATACTTTGGATCAAACTTACTTAGCCGCAGAAGACTATAATAAGGTTGTTGGTATTATCACAAAAGGAGATATTGGTAAAATCGGATTAGGAGATACAGCTTTTGGGATCGATTTATTAAAGGGTATAGATATTAAGGATCTAAACCGAACAATTAATGGTACTCTTTGTTTTGAAGCGGAAAGAACACACTTAAATGGAAAAGTTAGTATTGTTACAATTTCTTCGAATAAAGCGAAACATTATGAAGTAGAAGATCGTATTGTGATAGTGGGAGATGATATACAGGCACAAAAAGAATTGATCCAAAAAGGGGCCGGTGTCTTAATTGTCGTATGGGCTGAATCAATTGACAGAGAAGTGTTAGAGCTAGCGAGAATGAATCAATGTTCGGTTCTTATTTCTGGTTTTGGAGCCATGAATACATCTCGTTATTTATATTTTTCTGTAAAGGTCTCAGAAATGATGAAAACGGATATTATGGCCTTTTATAAGGACGAGTATGTCGAAAATGTGGTTAAAAAGATGCGAAAGAATCGTTATCGAGGATATCCTGTTTTAGATCGTGATAATAAACTAATTGGTTACGTTCATCGTAACGATGTCATGCATATTAATAATAAAAAGATTATTTTGGTGGATCATAATGAGTTTTCGCAATCTGTACCTTATATTGAAAAAGCGGATATTTTAGAAGTAGTAGACCATCATAGAATTTATGATTTTTATACGGCAAAACCCATCCAATTTCGTAATGAAATAGTTGGTAGTAGTGCAACAATCATTACATCGATGTTTTTGGAAAATCGTATTACGATTCCAAAAGATTTAGCAGGATTATTACTAGGAGCTATTCTAAGCGATACTTTGAATTTCCAATCGCCAACGTGCACACAAAAAGATTTAAATATTGCCAATTATTTGGAGGAAATTACGGGTCTTAATAGTGAAGAACTAGCCTACGATATGTTTTTTGTGAGTTCTAATATAAAAGGAAAGTCTGTCAATGAAGTATTGGAAGAAGATGTTAAAGTTTTTGATATAGAACAATACAAAGTGATGATAACACAGGTAATTGTTCCTTCTAAAAGCTTGATGGAGGATTTAGATTGGAATATTGAGGAAGAATTGAAAGCGCATGTTCATAAAAATGGATATGATCTAGGTGTTTTATGTTTTACGTGCATTTTGGATGGCGGTTCTCTTTTTTATGTTTCCGGAAAAATATCTAGATGGATTTCACCGAATAAGAAACCTTTCTTCATGGACAACGTTCTTTCTAGAAAAAATCAGATTCTTCCAATGATAACAAATATCATTTCCCAAAACAAAGACTAATTGTCTATTAAATGATATAATGTTTTAAAGTTTTATTTCGTTTAGGAGGATTATGTATGAGTGATAGTCAATTAAAAATAGGATTCATCGGCTATGGTAATATGGCTAGTGCTATGGCCAAAGGACTAGTGGATTTTGATTGTGCAGAAGCTACTCAAATTTTTGCTTGTGCTAAGGATTATGACAAACTTGTTCGAAACTGCGCTTTGTTAGGAATCCATCCGTGTAAAAGTGCGCAAGAATTAGTTGAAAAAGTGGATATGGTTATTATTGCGGTCAAGCCATATTTGGTTAGTGAAGTTGTTAAAGGTTTAGACTTTTCTGGAAAAATTGTAATTAGTGTTGCGGTTAACGTTCGTTTTGAGGATTATGAAGAAATCTTACCAGCTTTCACACATCATTTATCGATTCTACCAAATACGCCTGTTAGTGTAGGTGAGGGAATCTTTATTTGTGAAGGTAAACATTCCTTGTCAAAAGAAGAATGGAATCAATTTAAGTACTTATTTGGAAAGATTGCTTTAATACAGACGGTAGATACTAAACAAATGAGTATTGCTGGTACGATTGCTGGTTGTACACCGGCTTATGCAGCCATGTATTTAGAAGCGATGGCGGATGCCGCGGTCAAACATGGTCTTCCTAGAACTATCGCATACGACTTGAGTGCACAAGTGATGGTGGGGACAGGAAAAATGTATTTAGTAACCAAAACGCATCCTGGTGCAATGAAAGATGCTGTTTGCTCGCCTGGAGGAACTACAATAAAAGGTGTGGCAGCTCTTGAAAAAAACGGATTTCGAGGTACAATTATAAGTGCGATTGACGCAGTGGAAGGAGAATAGTATTATGAAAAAATTTATTGAAGAATTTAAAGCCTTTGCGCTTCGTGGAAATGTTGTCGATATGGCAATTGGTGTTTTAATTGGAGGTGCTTTTGGAGCCTTAGTAGGTTCTTTCACAGACAATATCATCACACCTATTTTAAACTGCATTGGTGGTGGTGTTGAATTTGGTTGGGCTATTCCATTAATTGGTGAACAAAAGTTATTAATCGGAAACTTTGTTTCTGCTGTAATTAACTTCTTAATTTATGCATTAGTTATTTTCATGGTTATGAAATCTATGAATAAATTAGCAGAATTAGGAAAGAAAAAAGAAGAAGAAGCACCTGCTGCTGAACAAGCACCAGATCCAAATGTGGTATTATTAACTGAAATTCGTGATTTATTAAAAGAAAAACAATAAGATTATTTGTAATAAAAATAGCTCAGGAAGGAATTCCTGAGCTTTTAAGTTTTTTAGTCTAAATCTTCACCGTTTGTGGCAATAACTTTTTTATACCAATCGAATGAATCTTTTTTACTACGTTCTAATGTTCCAGATCCGTCGTTGTTACGATCTACATAAATGAATCCGTAACGTTTTTTCATTTCTCCAGTTGTGAAAGAGACACAGTCGATACATCCCCATGGAGTGTATCCCATTAAATCAACACCATCTTCTTCTACAGCTGCTTTCATAGCTTTAATGTGAGCGCGCAAGTAGTCGATACGATATGGGTCGTGACAAGATCCATCTTCTTCTTTTACGTCAATAGCTCCAAATCCATTTTCTACAATGAATAGAGGGATTTCATATCTTTCATAGAAAGCATTTAAAGCGTAACGTAATCCTTCTGGGTCAATTGCCCATCCCCAATCGGATACTTTAATGAATGGGTTGGCAACTGAGTTTGGTGCAGAACCATCTAATGATTTAGAAGTGTCTTTGAATACTGTAGAATCCAATGTATTTGTCATGTAGTAAGAGAATCCTAAGTAGTCTACTGTTCCTTGTGCTAAATCTTGGATATCTTCTTCAGTGATGTCTAAATCCCATCCTTTTTGTTCAAACATTTTCCAAGCGTATGAAGGAATGTGTCCGCGAATTTGTGTATCTGACCAGAAATATCTTTGGTGCATTTCTCTTTGTGCCAATGTTTGATCTTCTGGACGACAAGAGAATGGATAGTATGGAACCATGGCAATCATATTTCCGATTAAGAAGTCTGGATTGATTTCGTGACCAATTTTTACTGCTTTTGCAGAAGCGATTAATTCATAAATACCACATTGATACATTGCTTTTTCTTTGTCTTCGTATTTACTGAATAAAACACCAGAGTTTGTCCAACCAAAAATATCATTATTAACGTTCATTTGGTTGTTGATTTCATTGAATGTCATCCAATATTTAACTTTATTTTTATAACGTTTGAAACATACTTCAGCATATTTAGTGAAGAAATCGATTGTCTTACGATTTAAGAATCCACCATATTCTTTTGCCAAATGATAAGGCATTTCAAAGTGTGATAATGTAATAACTGGTTCAATACCATATTTTAATAATTCATCAAATACATCATCGTAGAATTGTAATCCTTCTTCGTTAGGTTCTTCTTCATCTCCTAAAGGGAAAATACGAGTCCATGCGATTGAAGTACGGAAACATTTGAATCCCATTTCTGCAAATAATGCGATATCTTCTTTGTAGTGTCCGTAGAAATCAATACCAATGTGGTTAGGATAGTATTTTCCTTCTTCAATTCCGTCTGTAATTACACGTGGAATTGTGTGTGTTCCTGCAGTCATTACATCGGCTACAGAATAACCTTTTGAAGTGTTTAAAACTCCACCTTCAAATTGGTGTGCAGCTAAAGCTCCACCCCATAAAAAATCCTTGCTTAAAGCCATTTGTATAAATCCTCCTATACTAATACTAAATTAATAATATCAGAAAATTGTTTTAAAATCTCCATAATTTGTATACGCTTTCTGTTTTGTAAACGAATCTTGTGTAATTTTCAGAAATGTATGAAAATTAATACAATTGCCATATAACTTCTTGGATGTTATACTGTTTATGTTTTTAGAACATATATATTTGGGAGGAACTTATGAAAATCGATACTAAGTGTTTATATGAAGGATATACTCCAAAAAATGGAGAACCTAGAGCAATTCCAATTTATCAAAGCACAACTTTTAAATATGAATCTAGTGATGCGATGGGGGCATTATTTGACCTAGAAGCAGAAGGATATTTCTATTCTCGTCTTGCCAATCCGACTTGTGATATGGTTGCGAAAAGAATTACTGCCTTAGAAGGTGGATACGCTGGTATGTTAACTAGTTCAGGACAAGCGGCAAACTTCTTTGCGGTTTTTAATATTTGTGAAGCTGGAGATCACTTCATTGCTAGTAGTGCTATTTATGGAGGGACTTATAATTTATTTGGAACAACATTTAAGAAAATGGGAATTGAATGTACTTTTGTGGATCCAGATGTAAGTGAAGAAGATCTTAGAAAAGCATTCCGTCCGAACACAAAATGTGTGTTTGGAGAAACAATTACCAATCCAACTGTACAAATTTTTGATATTGAAATGTTTGCCAAAGTGGCGCATGAAAATGGTGTACCACTAATTATGGATAATACTTTTGCTACACCTATCAATTGTCGTCCTATTGAATGGGGATGCGATATCGTAACGCATTCTACGACAAAATATATTGACGGACACGCTAGTTCTATTGGTGGTGTCATTGTCGATAGTGGTAATTTTGATTGGTCGAAATATCCGGATAAATTCCCAGGATTAACTTCTCCAGATGAAAGCTATCATGGTTTAATTTATACTGAAAAATTCGGAAAAGCAGCTTATATTACCAAAGCCACTTCTCAATTAATGCGTGACTTTGGATGCTCACAATCTCCACAAAGTGCTTATTATTTAAGTTTAGGATTGGAATCTTTAGCTGTTCGTGTAGAACGTCATTGTAAAAATGCATTGGCAGTTGCTAAATTCTTACAAAATCATGATAAGGTTGAATGGGTAAAATATGCAGACCTTGAAGGAGATGCATATCACGAATTGGCAAAAAAATATTGTCCAAATGGTACATGTGGAGTTATTGCTTTTGCGATAAAAGGCGATCGTAAAGATGCGGTAACTTTCATGGATTCTTTACAACTAGTTAGTGTAATTACGCATGTTGCGGATTCTAAATCATGTATTGAACATCCTGCTAGTCATACACACCGTCAATTAAGTGACGAAGAATTAAGACAAGCGGGAGTGGATCCAAAATTAATTCGTTTGAGTATCGGAATTGAAAATGTTGAAGATTTAATTGCCGATTTAGACCAAGCTTTACAAAAGATTTAGTCAATTAAAAGAAAGAGTCTATGCTCTTTCTTTTCAATAGAAAGGAAAGATAATATGCCTATTAATATTGCCAATGGATTACCGGCAAAAAAGATATTAGAATCTGAAAAGATCTTTGCGATAGAAGATGCAAGTGCGACCCGCCAGCATATTCGTCCTTTGGAAGTGGTAATTTTAAACTTGATGCCAAAGAAAATTGAAACAGAAACACAGATTTTACGTTTGATCAGCAAGAGCCCTTTGCAGGTCAAAGTGGATTTTATGAAGATTGAATCGCATATCTCAAAAAATACGAGCCAAGATCATTTGGTGAAGTTTTATACAGATTTCTCAGAACTAAAAGATTACTATTACGATGCCATGATCATTACAGGTGCGCCTTTGGAAAATATGGAATTTGAAGAAGTGGATTATTGGGATGAACTAGAAGAAATTATGGAATGGTCAAAAAGTCATGTGTTTAGTACAATGCATATTTGTTGGGGTGCTCAAGCGGGCTTATATTACCACTATGGCATTCATAAACAATATTTATCAGAAAAGAAATTTGGAATTTTCCCTTGTGAATTGATGGATGAATACGACTTTTTAACAAACGGATTTGATGAAGTCCATAATACACCACATTCCCGTCATACTACAATTGATGAAGAGGCTTTGGCAAAATGTCCTAAATTGGTTGTACTTTCTCAAGGAAAAGATGTTGGAAGCAATATCATCGTTACTAAAGATTATCGTCAGATTTTCCTTACAGGGCATTTTGAATATGGAGTCGATACATTGAGCCAAGAGTATTGGCGTGATATAAAAGCGAATAAACCAATTCATATTCCTGAAAATTACTTTCCTGAGGACGATCCAACAAAAACACCAGTCTTAACGTGGAGAAGTCACGCTAACTTGTTGTATCGAAACTGGTTAAACTATGTCTATCAAATGGTTCCATATGTGATAGAAGAAATCGAGCATTGCGATCCAATTGGTACGGGTAAAAAAGAGGACCATGGATATTCACAAGCCTTTAAAAAGTAAAAAAAGCTATTTTTGAATAGCTTTTTTTCATTTCCAATTTTGCTTAGATTTTTTTACGATTTCTTGATTGAAATCTGTCCATTCTTGATATGTCATTTCGCCTTGTTCATTAATGAACTCTCTACGTTTTTTATCCAGTTCTATCCATTCTTCTAGGGTGAGTGGTACATAGTCACTATAAAGAGCGAAGACATTGATCATGTGGAATGGAGTAGTAACAATTTCATCACTCGCATTGATTCTTTCTTTTTTTGAAGATCTATTGATAAAATCGTTTAATAAATATTCATCGTATGTATTATGTACATGTCCATATAACATGTAACATTGTGTATCTCCTTTTTCGTCTTTTTTAAATTGGTGATTGTAGAAGGGTTGTGGGTAGTGGGATAAAATGACAGTTTTATCTCCATCTCGTTCTTCTGCATAATTTAATATTTCTTCAAACCGTTCATCAACAAAGTCTGGATCGTCTAAGTAGAAATAATCGTGATTTCCTTCGATTAATACAATTTTCCCGTTTAACTGATTTAAAATGTTCCAGGTTTTAATTCCTTTTGCCCATGAAAAATCGCCTAGAATAAATACTTCATCGTTGTTTGTGACTCGTTTATTCCATTGTTGTATCATATACTCATCCATTGCTTGCACACCATCGAATCCACGTTGATCCACTTCGTTGATTCGTGCATGTGTAAAATGATTATCTGAAATGTAGTAGCGCATAAGTAAATTTCCTCGTCTAAGGCTATTTTAACAAAAGATATTCAAATATCAAAAAACTTATTTCTTCTTACGAAATCTTTTATTTTGAGTAAATATTTTGTACAATAAATTAGATGTAAGGAGATTATGATTATGGATTATTCAAAAATTGCATTAGAAAAGCATAAAGAATGGGGTGGGAAGTTAGACATTCGTTCTAAAGCTCCTATCAAAACAAAAGACGATTTATCAACAGCTTATACACCAGGAGTAGCGGCTCCTTGTTTAGAAATCCAAAAGGATCCTAAAATGAGCTATGTATATACTGGAAGAAAAAATTTAGTAGCTGTAGTTACAGATGGATCAGCCGTATTAGGATTAGGAAACATTGGTGCAGAAGCAGGTATGCCTGTTATGGAAGGTAAATGTGCTTTATTTAAATCTTTAGCCGATGTTGACGCATTCCCAATTTGTTTAAATACTCAAAATACAGATGAATTAGTACAAATTATCGCTGCAATGGAACCTACTTTTGGAGGAATCAACTTAGAAGATATTGCGGCTCCTCGTTGTTTTGAAATCGAACAAAGATTACAAGAAAAAATGAACATTCCTGTATTCCACGATGATCAACACGGAACAGCTATCGTAGTTTGTTCTGCATTGGTAAACGCTCTTAAATTAACAAAAAAAGAAAATCCAACAATTGTTATTAATGGGGCAGGAGCAGCTGGTTGTGCGATTGCGACTTTAATTCTTAAATTAAAATTAGGAAACGTTATTATGTGCGATAGTAAAGGTATCGTTTCTAAAGATCGTACAGACTTAACTAGTGGAAAATTAGCATTAGTAGAAGTAACAAACTTAGAAAATAAAACTGGTAAATTAGCGGATGCTATGGCTGGAGCGGATGTATTCATTGGAGTTTCTAAAGCAAATACTGTTAGCAAAGACATGGTTAAATCTATGAATGAACAACCTATCATTTTAGCAATGGCTAACCCTGTACCAGAAATTTTACCAACAGATGCATTAGAAGCAGGAGCTTATATCGTTGGTACTGGACGTTCAGACTTTGCGAACCAAATTAATAACGTTCTTTGTTTCCCTGGTATTTTCAAAGGGGCTTTACAAGCGCAAGCTACATGCATTAACGATGCTATGAAAGAAGCGGCTGTATATGCCATCGCAAGTTTAATTCCAGAAGAAGAATTAAAACCTGACTATGTTATTGTTTCACCTTTACAAGAAGGAGTAGCTGATGTAGTTGCAGCAGCTGTAAAACAAGCGGCTATTGATAGTGGTGTAGTAAGAAAGTGGGATTAATCTGATGAAAGTTGGTATCGTTGCAGAAGGTGGAGGAACCAAGGCGGCATATTCTGCTGGTGTATTACAATGTTTTTTAGACAATAATATTTATCTTCCATATTGTGTAGGTATATCGGCTGCTTCAGAATTAATTTTGCCATATGCATCTAGACAAGCGGAACGTCTTTATATTACAGGAGTAAAAGCGACTTGTAGAAAAGATGCAGTAGGTCTACGGCCGCTTTTTAAAGAAGGTAACCTTTTTGGGTTAGATTCGACCGTAGAATTTCTTGAACAAGAAGCGCCATTCGATTGGAAAGCGTTCAAGAAAACAACAACACAAGTAGATATCGGTGTATACAATTTAGCAACCAATCAGACAGAGTACTATTCGAATGAATATGTTGATACAGATTTCGAATTAATCAAAGCAAGTTGTTCTTTGTTAATTCTTTGTAGACCAAGAGTGTTATTCCAAAAGAAATATATGGATGCTGGACTTATTGATATGATTGGTATTAAACAAAGTATTAAACAAGGCTGTGATAAACACATTGTCATTTCGACGAAAGAAGAAGGCTATGTTCGTAAACCAGCACCAAAATGGCAGTTATGGATAGCGAATCTTCTTTATCGAGACAAGGTGATTACGGAAAATCTTAGAAGAAGACATGAAAGATATAACGAACAATGGGCTAAAGTAACCGAACTGGAAAATGAAGGTAAAGCTCTAGTTCTTCGTCCTCATAAGGATTTGGGTGTAACACGTTATACGACAGATGAAAAGAAACTGAAGCCATGGTTTCAACTGGGATATGATGAAACTTTGGAAAGATTGGATGAAATTAAAAAGTTTTGTGAATTAGACTGAAATTGAATTTCAGTCTTTTTCTTTTTTGTGATAAAATGTTCGTAATGAACAAGTTCTAGTTTATGAAACTTTTTGGAGGAGGAAATATAATATGGCATTTATTTTAGAAAATGAATTTGTCAAATTAGAATGTGTTGAAAAAGGTGGAGAAATTAAACACTTAATTGACAAAGAAAAAGGAATTGAATTGATTTATCAAGGAGACGAAGGATGGTCAGGAAGCAATCCATCATTATTCCCTATGGTAGGAAGTACTTACAACAGTGGTAAATACGAAATTCACGGGAAAGAGTATCAAATGAAAAATCATGGTTTAATTCGTTATGCGACCTTAAAAGGACAACAAAACGAAGATTCATTAGTTTTTACATTAGAAGCGGACGACAATACTTTAGCTCAATATCCTTTTGATTTTACTTATGAAATTAAATATACATTGGTAGGAAAAAAAGTTCATATCCAATACACAATCGTAAATAAAAACGATGAAACAATGCCTTTTAGTTTTGGATTACACCCTGGATTTAAAACGAATTCTAAAGAAGGAGAAAAATTTGAAGATTTTGTTCTTTCTTACGAAAAAGATGAAGTGGCTACACAATATGTATTTGATGCAGATTGCGTAAAACCAATTGAATATATTCAAACTCCATTAAAAGATTGGAAGTTATCTCGTGATGATATTAATAAATATGCCACTATCGTTTATAAAGATTTCGAATCTACTTATGTGACTTTATCTGTAAAAGGTGAAAATCGTGTTCGTGTTCACTTTGCTGAATTCCCATTATTAGCTATTTGGACATTCCCATCGGTTCCTTCTGAATTTATTTGTATTGAACCTTGGTATGGACATTCCGATTGGACAAAAGATTACGATACTTTTTACGATCGTGAAGGAACAACAAATTTACCTGCGAAAGAAACTTTTACAACAGGATACGATATTGAAATTTTATAATTTCTTCAAACGAACAGGAGAGAAATACATCTCCTGTTTTTCTTTTATACAAGTTTTATGATATTATATATGCTGTAGTGATATGTTTATTAATACTACGAATGTCCAAATCCCTAGAATATTGAGCAGAATAGGGAAGGATCTTGTAATACATATATTAGAAATCAGGAGGGAGTCATCTAAGCTTATTTTTGGGTGGCGTAAAGTATAGTATGAGAATGAGAAAAATTAAATGGGCTGTTGATTATTTAGAACACGCAAAATCTTTAGTCCAACCAGAAGATCATAAAGGTAATTGGAAATCGTTTTTAGGATGTGAAACGCTTCATGTTGAAATCGGTTGTGGTAAAGGAAATTACTCTTTAGGAATGTCGAATATCTATCCAGAACATGGATTTATTGCGGTTGAAAAAAATGAAAGTGCGGCTGGGATTGCAGCTAAAAAATATGACGATGAAGAACATGGTCGTTTATGCTTAATTCACCGTGATGCAGCTAATATTGAAGAATGGTTTGCAGAAAAAGAAGTGGACATTATTCACTTGAATTTCTCTGATCCATGGCCTAAGAAAAGATATTCAAAAAGAAGATTATCTTCTGCAACTTTCTTAGAACAATACAAACGCATTTTAAAAGACGATGGACAAATTCAAATGAAAACGGATAATTCTAGTTTAATTGAATATTCATTATTAGAATTCTTAAGTCATGGTTTTGATTTGATTGAAGTAAGTGTCGATTATCGTCGAGAAGAACATAAAGAAGATGTATTAACAGAATATGAAGAAAAATTTGTTTCTTTAGGACAACCAATTTATCGTGCCGTTTTTGCGAAGAAAAAGGAAAACTAAAAAGTAAAAAATACTTGTGAGGAATAACTCCTTTGGGTGTACAATAATAAATACAAGGGTTACAAAATTGTTTGATTAGAGAAATAGAAAATTACTTATGTAAAAATGTTTAAAGGAGGAAAAGAGTAATGGCTGTATTTAAAGATTTAATGGATGCGATTTTCAACGAAGAAGTTGATAGCGATGATGATTATGAAGAAATGGATGAATATGAAGAGAGTTTAGATATTGCTTCTTTTGGGCAAAATAAAACTGTGACTCCAGTGGAAGAAATTACTGTAGAAGTTGAAGATCAATTCTTACATCCAACACCAAAACCAATTAAAAAAGAAAAAGCTACTAGTAGCTTCATGGATATCAGCATTGATGATGCACCTAAGGCAAAAAAAGCCAAAAAAGCTAGTCAAAAAGCTGTGGTTCGTAAACCTCAAGAAACAGTGGACTACACACCAATTATTTCACCAATTTTTGGGAATACAGAAGAATCAAAGAAAGAATTTGACAAAGTGCACAATGCCATTGAATTAAAAAAACCAGTGGAAGCAGAAGCATTTACACAAATCATTTCTCCAATGTTCGGAACAGATTTGCCTAAAGCGAAACGTGTTATTCCAACTATGAATGTAGAATCGAATCTGTCTGTAGAAGAAATGTTACAAGAAAGCAATGATAAATAAAATTTGAATATATAGAAAGAAGTGATTATTGATGGCAACACATTTTATCGGGATTAAAGGGACTGGAATGGCAGCCTTAGCATGTATTTTACATGATCAACATGTGGAAGTAAAAGGCAGTGATATTCCAAAATATATTTTTACACAAGATGGATTGGAAGAAAGAAATATCCCTTTTACTACATTTGATGCCAATAATATCAAAGATGGGGATACGGTTATTGTTGGGTTGGCATTTAACCAAAGTCATCCAGAAGTAAAAGCGGCTTATGAAAATAAAACTTGTAAGGTCTATTACTACAATGAGTATTTAGGAAAATTATTAGAAGATTTTACTTCTGTTTGTGTAGCTGGTACTCATGGTAAATCTACTACAACTGGTTTGATTTCATCGGTATTAAAACAAAAAGATGAAACAGCTTATTTGATTGGAGATGGGCATGGATTTATGCCGGAAAACGCTAAGAATTTCGTGCTAGAATCTTGTGAATTTAAACGTCACTTTTTAGAGTATCATCCAGATTATGCGATCATTACGAATATTGAGTTAGATCACACAGATTACTATAAAGATTTAGATGATTATATTCTTGCTTTCCAACAATTTGCGGATCAAGTAAAGAAATGTGCAATCATTTATGGGGATGATCCTTATTTAAGACACTTGAATTATAAAATTCCTTTTGTCACATATGGTTTAAAAGATAATAATGATTATCAAGCAAAAAATGTAGAACAAGGTTCTTTTGGAATGCGTTTTGATGTGTATCACAAAGGAGAATTCTTAATTTCTGTTGCCCTTCGTGAAGTAGGAGATCCATTTATGCAAGATGCATTAGGTACTTTTGCACTAGCGCACACTATGGGATTGGAACCAGAGGCTATCGTGAAAGGTTTACAAGAATACAAAGGAATTGCTCGTAGATTTGTGATTGAAGAGGTTAAAGATAGTATTTTGATCGATGATTATGCACATCATCCAACAGCTATTCGATATATGATTGATTCTGCTAGAAAGAAATATCCAAATAAGAAGGTAGTAGCTTTGTATAAACCAGATCGTTATTCTCGTTTACAAGATTTCTTGGATAACTTTGGTGCCGCCTTAAATACCGCGGATAAAGTTTGCGTATGCGATTTCCCTAAAAATGCCGTTAGAGAAAGTGAAGATGTTACGGTTACAATTCAAGATTTGATGGAATTGTGTCCAGGATGTTCTTTATTAGATATTGATGATGTTTCGGCTGAATATTTAAAAACGTTAGCTCCGGCTGTCTTTGTGTTCATGTCAAGCAAAGATATCTATTTATTAAAAGATAAATTGAAAGATTTATTAGAAGAAGCATAGTCTTCTTCTTTTTTCTTTGAAATCGCTTACATTTTATTTTGAAAGAGATTTTATTTGTTTGAAATGAGTATATGATAAATGT
Source organism: Bacillota bacterium (assembly GCA_030526175.1). Classification (GTDB taxonomy): domain Bacteria; phylum Bacillota_I; class Bacilli_A; order Erysipelotrichales; family Erysipelotrichaceae; genus Floccifex. Next base: position 4,262 of record JAUNDJ010000037.1, on the reverse strand, counting down.
TATACTTAATCTGAGGTGATATAAAAATGACTGTAGATGTATTTTTTGGAACAATCGCAAAGGTAGCTGGTTGGATTCTACCTGTAGTAGGTGTTATTGTTCTTTGTTACTTGGCTGTAGTTTTTAAAAACTTAGCAGAAACACTTAAAACTTTAAATAAAACATTAGATGATGTGGATACACAGGTGAATAAATTAGACACACCTTTAAATACGGTTGAGGATATTTGTCATAGCGTTGATGAAGTACATCACAACGCTAAAGAAGCTGCAAGTAAGGCAGTACAAGTCGTTAACGAAAATAAAGGGGCTGTAGTTGATTGGGTTGTCGAAAAAACAGACATGGTAAAAAGTTTTGTTCAATCGAAACAAGGCGATGCAGAAGTTCTTCAAGACATTCAAATCGAGGAGGACGAATAACCATGGAGGAAGAAAAACGAGTCCTGGATCAATGGGAAGATGAATCGTATGATTTGTTAGATTCATTTCTTGAAGTAGATAATAAAAAGAATGAAGAAATCATTCAAAACGCAAAAGTTAAGATTTCAAAAATCTGTCTAGAGGCGAAATATTGGCTAGAAAATAATACCAATGATGAAAAAGTTCAAGATAAGTTGAACTATACCAAGGATTTACTTATTCGTATTTTAAAATCGACGAAAGTGACTATTGTGGAAATCAGTGAAAACGAACATTTTAGAGAAGTCGTAAAAAATGGAAAAGGTTTAGTTATTAATACGTTTTCATTACTAAACGATGGGTTTAAAGCAGGAAGAAAACAGCTTGAAAAAAATGAATCTATTAAAGCTGTTTTTGATAAAGCAGACGAAAAAATTGAAGTTATAAAGCATTCGGACGATTTAAGACAAGCTGTAGATAAAGTAGAGCAAGCTGCAAAAAAAGCGGGCGATATGTTATTTAAGAAAGTTAAAGAATTTTTTGAAGAAGAAAAAGGGGAAAAGTAATGAAAAGAATTACAATTTATGATGTCGCAAAAGAAGCCGATGTATCTTTAGCTACAGTAAGTCGTGTAATTAATGACAGCAGCGTAGTTAGGGAAGATACTCGTATTCGAGTTCAGCAAGCCATTGAAAAATTAGGTTACAAACCAAATGCGATTGCCCAAGGATTGGCTTTATCAAAAACTACGACTATTTCTATTGTTATGAGCGAGAAGCTTTTTGGATACAATGGAAAAATCTTGAATGGATTAATGGATGTTGCAAAAATCTATAACTACAATATTATGTTCCATACAACAAGTCTTGGAATTACTCGTATGCAAGATGTGATTGAATCTATTATTAAGACTCGTACAGATGGAGTTATTCTTTTCAATGATAATTTCTCAGAAGAAGAATTAGAAGTTTTACAAGAATATCAAATTCCAATGGTAGTCGTTGGAAGTAAAATTGGGGATACAAAAATCGAAAATGTCGGAAATACCTATATTGATTTTGAAAAATTGGCGTATGAATTAGTCATGAAATATTTTGAAAAAGGAATTGAAGACATTACTTTATTAGAAGATCGTTTAAATTCTTCTATGCTAGTTGAACTGAAAAAAGGTGTGGATAAAGCATTTGCGGAAAAAGGAAAAGTATTTACTCAATATGTTCCTTATGATGAATCGTTTAAATCGTCTTATACTTTCTTGACAGAGCACTTTAAAAAGAATGCACCGAGTAAATTAGTGATTGCATCTAGAGATTCACAAGCATATGCAGTATTAAATGCGTGCCAAGAGGCTGGATATAAAATTCCAGAAGATATTGAATTAATTTGTATCAACAACAATAAATATCTTACAATGACAAAACCTCACATTTCAGCATACAATATTCCTGAATATGATATTGGGGCGGTATCTATGCGTTTACTTACAAAAATGTTAGTACACGATCCTTCTATCAAAAATAATATTAGTATTGAAATGGGTTATTCTTATATTCCTAGAGGAACTACAAAATAAAGAGCTTGTATCTACAAGTTCTTTTATTTTTCTAGTTTTGAAAAAATGTGAGTTTTCTAGTATACTCTAGTCATGGAAATTGTAATCACAAATCAAGCGAAAGACAAATCAATTTATCGCTATAAAAAAGAGTATTATAAAATTTTAGAAAGTGCTTGTGATGTTCTAGATCGACACCAAGACTTTGTTTGTTCGGTGATTTTTGTCACACCTGAGCAAATTCATGAAATCAATCGAGACTATCGAGGAATTGATCGTCCAACGGATGTTATTAGTTTTGCCTTAATGGATGACATGAGCAATGTTATTTTGGAAGAAGAGGAATGTGAACTAGGAGATATTTTTATCAATGTTCAAGCCATTCGTGATCAGGCAAAAGAATATGGTCATTCTATTAAAAGAGAAGCTTGCTTTTTATTCTGCCATGGATTGTTACATCTAATGGGCTATGATCATATGTGTGAAGAAGATGAAAAGGTGATGTTTGGTCTTCAAGATCAAATTTTAGAACCTATTGTATCAAGAAAAAAATAAAAAAATTACATGACTGCTGAAAAGTAGTCATGCTTGTTTATAAGGATAGGAGAATATACATGAGTTATAAATCAGGATTTATCGCTATTATTGGAAGACCAAATGCCGGAAAAAGTACGATGATGAACGCCTTATTAAAAGAAAAGGTTGCTATTATGTCGGACAAACCAAATACCACTCGAAATAATATTGCTGGAATCTTAACAAAAGAAGATGCTCAATATGTTTTTGTCGATACACCAGGTATTCATAAACCGCAACAACAATTAGGAAGAGTCTTAAATAAAAATGCATACACAGCAATGGAAGATTGCGATGTCATTGCTTGGATTGTAGATGGTAGTCAACCTTTTGGAGGTGGTGACGAGTTTATTTTAAATCGTATTAAAGATTTGCATAAACCAACCGTATTATTAGTTAATAAAGTGGATCAGATGAGCCGTGAGAAATTGATGAAAGTTCTAATGTCTTGGACAGAGAAATACAACTTTGATGATATTGTTCCACTAAGTGCTTTAAAACGAACGAACTTAGATGAAGTATTAACTGTGTTTAAAGAATATTTAATTGAAGGGGAACCTATGTTTCCAGAAGAAATGATCAGTGATCACGATGAAAATTTTCAAATATGTGAAATCATCCGTGAAAAGATATTATTTAGAACACACGATGAAATCCCTCATAGTATCGCTGTCTTATTAGAAAAACGAGAAGAAGATGAAAAGGAAATGTTCTTAAATATTATGATTGTTGTAGATCGTAAGAGCCAAAAAGGAATTATTATTGGTAAACAAGGACAAATGATCCATTCGATTCGTATTGCGGCACAACAAGAACTAAAACGTAAGTTTGGAAAACCTGTTCATCTAGAATTGTATGTACGCGTTGAAAAAGACTGGCGTAACCGTGAACAAAAAATTAAACAATTTGGATTGGATGAATTAAATGACGATTAGGGAAGTTAGTGCCCTTGTTCTGGATTGCGAAGATTTCAAGGAGAAAGATGCGATTGTATCTTTATTAGTCGAAGAGGAAATTATTCGCGTGTACGCAAGAGGCATTAATAAAATAACTTCAAAAAATCGAATGTTATGTCAACCATTTTCAAGAGTAAACATTACTATTGATCAAAAGGGAGAGCGTATGCCTTTATTGATCCATGGAAATGTTGAAAAGTATTACTTTCGAATTCAAGAAAGCTTGGTTGCGCAAACGGTTTGTTCGGTCTTAAGAGACATTATAAAAAAATCACATGTGAATCACGATACATTTGTATTAGTCGAAAGTGTGTGGTCTGCTTTTCATACCGGAGAAGCCAACGTTTATACAAAGGCGTGTATATTATTAAAAGAAATATTAATGTCCGAAGGAATTGGTATTCAAGTCGAAGGATGTGTAAATTGTTCTAGGAAAAATAAGATAGAAACCATATCTTTATTAGATGGTGGATTCTTATGTACGGAATGTAATGCCAATCGTTATCCAAAACGTTCCAAACAAGAGTTAATTCAATATTACTCATTGATGCATGTAGGAAAAGACAAACAAGAAGAGTTTTTTGACACTTTTTTGTTTACTGTGGATGATTTTATTTTTATTGCCAATTGGTTTGAACACTACACATACATTGCTTTACCAAGTCTTCGTTTATTAAAATCTATTAAATCTATTGAACTGTAGAAAATTACAGTTCTTTTTTTTATTGGCGCTTTAAAATTAGATGAGGTCGGATAGAAATCTGATTTAAAGTCCATGAG